>DASTWQ010000214.1:0-9185 GCA_035758545.1 Holophagaceae bacterium
CCGAGGGGGCCACCGCCAGGGCGCCGATGGACTGGGTGGGCTGGCCGTCGAAGATCGGCGTCCAGCTGCGGCCGGCGTCGTCGCTGGTCCAGACGCCGCCGTTCACCGGCGCCATGTAGAAGCGGACCGGATGGCCCGGCACCCCCGCCACGGCGCGGGTGCGGCCGCCCCGGAAGGGGCCCACCAGCCGCCAGTGGAGGTCCGGCAGCGTCCCCTGGGCCAGGAGCGGCGTCAGGGCCAGGGAACCCAGGAGCAGGGTGCGGAGCCGGGGCATGGGGCCTCCATCAGCGGGAACGGACCCGCGGATTGTCCCGCCGGACGCCCCCCGCATCAATTGATGGCCGCAAGACCCCGGTCTGGACCTACTTCAGGAGCCCGATCTCCCGGAGGCGCTGCATCAGGAAGTCGTGGGCCGTGATGGGCTCGAACTGCCTGCGCTCGCCAGGGCCCAGGAGCTCCGGCGGGCAATCCAGGAGCACCTCCGGCCGGGGATGGCAGAAGAAGGGCATGGAGTAGCGCACCGCGTCAGGGCTGTCCGGATTCACCACCCGGTGGGTGGTGCTGGGGATCTTCGCGTTCACGTGGCGGCTCAGCATGTCACCGGCGTCCGCCACGATCTCGCCTTCCAGGCCGTCCACGGCGTGCCACCGTCCATCCCGGTCCAGCAGCTCCAAGCCACTCCCGGTGGCCGCGGGCAGGAGGGTGATAAGGTTGATGTCCTCGTGGGCCGAGGCCCGCACCCCGCCTGGGATGTAGCGCTCCTTCAGGGCGGGGTAGTGGATGAGGCGCAGGATGGAGTTGCCTCCCACGATCATGTCCGCGAGGTGGCGCTCCGGGAGTCCGAGGTAGAGGGCGATGGCCTCCAGCAGCGTGCCGGCGCAGGCCTCCAGGTCCCGGTAGAGGCCCAGGAGGTTGGACTTGAAGGTGGGCACCTCCGCGGGCCAGAGGTTGGGCATGAAATCGCCCTCGAACCGCCCGCCGGGCGGGTTGTCCTGGCCGATATGCCAGAACTCCTTGAGGTCGCCCACGGGGTTGTCCTTGGCGTGTTCCTGGCCGAAGGCCGTGAACCCCCGGGCCCCGCCGGTGCCGGGCACCAGGTACTGCCGCTTGGTGGCCTCGGGCAGGGCGAAGAAGGCCCGGATGTCCTCGTAGGCCGCATCCACCCGGGCCTTCGTGACCTTGTGCCCCGCCACCTTCACGAAGCCGGTGGTCACCAGACTCTCGCCCAGAATCCGGATGAACTCGGCCCGGTCCTTGGGCGAACCCTCGCTGAACTGGGCCAGGTGGACGGTCTCGACGTGGAAGGCGGACATGGGAGGCTCCCGAACCTTCGAGCCTACTGCCTCGAAGGGAAAAGAAAAGGGCTGGCGGCACCGACGCCGCCAGCCCCCATTGCCCACCCCTTCCAAAGAGCCGGCAATGAATCCGTTCAGGCCTCCTTGGCCTTGAGCCCCAGCTTGGCCCGCACCTGGGTCTCGATCTCGTCAGCCAGCTCGGGGTTGTCCAGCAGGAGCTTGCGGACGTTCTCCGCGCCCTGCCCGAGGCGGCTGTCCTTGTAGCTGAACCAGGAGCCGCTCTTCTGGACGATCTCCAGGGCGGTACCCAGCTCCACCAGCTCGGAGGTGCGGCTGATGCCCTCGCCATAGAGGATGTCGAAGGTGGCGATCTTGAGGGGCGGCGCGACCTTGTTCTTGACCACCTTCACCTTGGTCTTCTTGCCGACCACGGAGGAGTCCTCGTCCCGGCTGCTGGCCAAGGGGTCCGTGCTGGCGCCCTTGATGCTCTGGATGGAGCGGACGTCCAGGCGGACGGAGGCATAGAACTTCAGGGCGTTGCCGCCGGTGGTGGTCTCGGGGCTGCCGAACATGACGCCGATCTTCATGCGGATCTGGTTGATGAAGATGACGCAGGTGTTGGTGCGGCTGATGGTGGCCGTCATCTTGCGCAGGGCCTGGCTCATGAGCCGGGCCTGGAGGCCCACGTGACTGTCGCCCATCTCGCCATCGATCTCGGCCTTGGGCACCAGGGCGGCCACGGAGTCGATGACGATGATGTCCAGGGCGCCGGAGCGCACCAGCTGGTCGGCGATCTCCAGGGCCTGCTCGCCGCTGTCCGGCTGGCTGATGAACAGGTTCTCGATGTCCACGCCGAGCTTCTTGGCGTATTCGGGATCCAGGGCGTGCTCGGCGTCGATGTAGGCGGCGAGGCCGCCCTTCTTCTGCGCCTGGGCCACGGCGTGGAGGGCCAGGGTGGTCTTGCCGCTCGACTCGGGGCCGTAGATCTCGACGATGCGACCCTTGGGGAGGCCGCCGATGCCGAGGGCGGCATCCAGGGCGATGGAGCCGGTGGGGATGGACTCGATGCCTTCGGCGGCGTTCTGCCGGTCGCCGAGCTTCATGACCGAACCCTTCCCGAAGGCGCGCTCGATCTCGCCGAGGGTTCGGCTGAGGACCTTGAGTCGTTCGTCGTTGGCCATGTCGGTCGCGTTCACGGTGGCTGCGGGCATCGGGGGCTCCTTGGAAGGGTTCATCCCAAGGATCGTCAAAAAGGCGAAAAAAACAAGAAATTTATTTCCGCCGCGGATCATCAGGATACCCAAGCCCCCCCCTCGCGGGGACCCCTCCCGGACGGATTCCTTCAACTGCTTCAGTCAGTGGCGTTGGCTACCCGGACTTCCCGATTCCGCCAGTGGTTCACCCCCCGGATCCGGTCCCAGAGGGCCGGCAGGGCGCCGATCACCAGGGCCGGCCCTGCCAGGGGCCAGAGGGCCCAGGCCAGCTCCGCCGGGCGGCCCGTCAGCCCCTGGTGGGCCTCTGCCACCACCGCCGGCACCAGCAGCCAGAGCAAGGCCGCCAGGATCGGCCAGCCCGCGAGGGGAAGCCAGAGGGGCGCCAGCCAGACCGCCAGAACCAGGGGCGCGGCCAACGGGAAGAGGAAGCCCGCCCCCGGCAGGGCCAGGGCGTTCTTCCGCAGCGCCCGGACCGCCTCCCATCCCGATCCGTACATCCGCAGGTGCAGCCCGGGGCCGCCCCGGGCGAGGCGGTTCCGGAAGCCCGCCGCCTTGGCCCGGCGCGCCAGCATCATGTCGTCGATGGCCTCCAGGGGGGCCGCGGCATGGCCGCCGATGGCCTCATAGGCCGCCCGTCGCACCAGGGTGAAGGCGCCGATGCCGGCGAAGGCCGGATGCCCCGGCTTCGCCACCTTGTCCGCGGGCACGGCCGCCAGGAAGCCAGCCGCCAGCACCGGCAGCAGCAGCCGCTCGCCGAAGGAACCGGTGTCCTGCCCCGGCACCAGGGCCAGCACGTCCGCCCCCGCGGCCTCCGCGTGGGCGAGGGCCCGACGGAGGAGGCCGGGCGCCGCGTGCACGTCCGCGTCGGCGAAGAGGAGCCAATCCGCGGCCTGGGCCTCGCGGGTCCGCACGGCCAGGTCGAGGGCGTGGTTCTTCCCGAGCCAGCCAGGCGGCAGGGTCTCGTTGCGGATCACCCGCAGCCGCGGATGCGCCAGGTCCCGCAGGATCTCCGGGGTGGCGTCTGTGGAGCCGTCATCCACCACCACCACGCGAAGGGCCTCATGGTCCTGGGCGAGCCACGAGGCCAGGGCCCCGCGGATCTCGCGGGCTTCGTCCCGGGCGGGGATGCAGAGGCAGACCGAGGCCCCAGAAGGGGGCGGATCCGCCGGGAGGTCCTCCAGGCGGCGAACGTTCCGGAGCACCAGGCCCAGCCCGCCCAGGATCGCGGCCCCGGCGAGGAGCGCCGCGCCGTCGAGCCAGGTCACGACCAGTCCCGGGCCACCAGGTAGGCCACCGTGGTCGCCACCAGGGCCGGAACAACCAGGGGGGCCTGGGCGGTGGTCTCCGCGAGGAACACCACCGGCACCAGGATGGTCCCGTTGAAGGCCCCGGCGAGGGCCGTGGCGCCGAGCATGGTCAGCAGGCCGGGGTAGCTCGGCAGGAGGACCGCGTCGAAGGCCGAGCCCAGGCAGGCCCCCATGCAGACCGCAGGAAGCCAGGTGCCCCCGATTCCGCCGCAGCCCAGGGTCAGGGCGGTGCCGATGACCTTCACCGCCAGGAGGATCAGGGCGACCCGCAGGTCCGCGGGCGTCTGGATGAGGTGGTTGACCACCTCCACGCCGCCACCGCGCAGCGTCGGGAGGTGGGGGAAGAGGAGATGGCCCGGGATCATCATCAGGCTCAGCCCGATCCCACCCGCGAAGCCCCGCCAGCGGAGGGGGATCCAGGCCAGCCGGCGGCGGAAGGTGGCGGTGGCGCCGCCGAAGAAGCTGGAAACGAGCCCGCAGGAGATGCCCAGGGGAAGCGCCACCCAGATCTCCCGCCAGCGCAGGACATAGGAACGGGGAAGGGCCAGCAGGGGCTCATGCCCCACCATCGCGGCGAAGACCAGGTAGCCCGCCGCGGCGGAGACCAGGGTCGGGATGAGGGTGCGGGTCTGCAGGACCCCTTCGTGTTCCGCGGCGTAGAGGGCGGCGGAGAGCGGCGCCCGGAACACGGAGGAGATCGCCCCGGCCGCGCCGCCCACCACCATGGTCGCGGCCTCCGTCTTCAGCCTGCGGAGCAGGCGGATGGGCCGGGAGAGCCAGCTCAGGGCCCGGTGGCACTGGAGTCCTACGGCGCCGCCGAACCACTTGGCGGGTCCCTCCAGGCCGGCGCTGCCCCCCAGGAAGATGGTCGCGAAGCAGGCGACCACCTTCACGAGGGATTTGCGGAACGGGAAGGCCTGGAAGGGATTCGCCCGGGACAGGTGGACATCCTCGGACAGGCTCACCTCCCCCACCCGACTGACGTCGAGCAGCATGGTCGCCAGGGGGAGGCCCAGCAACGGCAGCAGGAGCACCAGGTGGTTCGGGACCAGATGCTCGTCCGTCCAGCTGAAGACCACCGAATACGCCTTCACCGCCAGGCCCATCATCCAGCCCGTGAAGGCCCCCAAGGGCAGCATCACGAAGACGATGCGCCGACTGTGGGCCAGGAGCCTCAGGTTGCGCTGGCGCGCCCATCGGCCCAGGAATCTCGCGTCGAAGGAAACAGCCACAGGCCCAGTCTAGCGCCTCTTCACCGGTGTTCCCGCCTAACCAGCAGTGCGATGGTCGCCGCGAGCAGGCCCGGGACCACCAGCGCAGACTGACCCGTCGTCTCGGCGAGGAAGACCACGGGCACCAGCAGGACCTCATGCACCGCGCCGGCGAACGCCACACCGGCGATCATCGGCACCAGCCCCTGGGTATCGGGCATCACCCAGGCCTGGAGGAAGGCGCCAAGGGAGGCCCCCATGGCCACGGTGCAGATCCACATCCCACCCACTCCGCCGCCCGCCAGGGTGAGCGCGGTCGCCAGGATCTTGAGGGCGCTGAAGAGCAATGCCGCCCGGTGGGACTCGGCGCCGGTGAGCACGCGAAGGATCAGCTCCAGGCCGCCCCGTTGGGTGATGGGCAGGTCGTGGAAGACCAGGTGTCCAGGCAGGGCCAGCAGGATCAGGCCCACTCCCCCCAGCAGCCCCCGCACCAGCAGGGGGCGGCGGGCCAGCTCCCGCGTGAGGCCGAACCGGATCGCCAGGAAGAGGGACGCCGCCAGCCCGCACACGAGCCCCACCGGAAGGGCCCAGGCCAGCTCCCGGGCCTGCAGGTGGTACCCGCGCGCCAAGGGGATGAGGGGCGCGGGGCCCACCAGGTAGACCCACACCATGTAGGCCGCCGCCGCGGCGACCACGGATGGGATCAGCTCCTCGTGGGCGACATGGCCGTCGTGCTCCACCGCGAAGAGGGACCCCGAGAGCGGCGCCCTGAACACGATGGCCACCGCGGCGGCGGCCCCGGCGATGACGACGGTGAGGGGCTGCACCTTGAGGCGGCGGAAGGGACGCCAGCGCAGCGCCATCCAGTGGAGGAACCGGTGGAACTGCACCCCGACCGCGGCTCCCAGCCACTTGGCCGGGCCCTCCAGCCCCGTGGAGCCGCCGAGGCCGATGGTGAATCCGCAGCCCACCACCTTCGCCATGGAGGTCCAGAAGGGGAAGGCCTCGTAGGGGCTCTTCTTCGCCAGGTCCAGGTCCTCGAAGAGGCTCACGGCGCCGGTGCCCGTGAGGCTCAGCCAGAGCGTGGTCACGGCCAGGGCGAGGCCCGGCAGCAGCCAGGCCCCCCCCAGTCGCTCGAAGGTCCCGTCCAGGAACGGCGCCAAGTGGCGCTCCAGCCCCAGGAGCAGCCCCGTCATGACCAGGCCCATCAGCACACCCAGGGGCAGGATCGCCAGGACCAGGCGGCGGGAGTGGGCCAGCAGGCGGAGCCTCAACCGACGCGGGGGGAGGAAGGCTCGGACCTGGCGCCAGCCCTGGTCCCCATAGCTCCGCATGCGCCCCACTGTTGACACCCGCCCCCCTCCGCCAAGAAAATTCATTTGAGCACAAAATATTGACGCGGGCGATAACCTGGGGAAATGCCCAAGGCTCAGAAGATCGAGGCCATCTTCCAGGACATCCGGCGCATCGTCCGCGCCCTGGAGCTGTTCTCCAAGGAAGTGGACGTGAAGTTCAACCTCACGGCTCCCCAGCTCTGGGCGCTGTGGGAGCTGGGCAGGGAGGGCCCACTCGCCCTCAAGGACCTGTCGGCTCGCATCCAGCTCCATCCCAGCACGGTGGTGGGAGTGGTGGACCGCCTCGAATCCAAGGGGCTGGTCGCCCGGAAGCCGGATCCCGAGGACCGGCGCCGAGTGCGCCTCAGCCTCACCGCCGCGGGCCGGGCCCTGCGCCGCAAAGTGCCCCACCCCGCCCAGGGCCGCCTGCTCCACGCGCTCCAGCAGATGCCGGAGCGGCGGATTGCCGAGATCGAGAAGTCCGTCGCGACCCTCGTCAAAGCCATGGAGGCCGAGGATGTGGAGGCCCGCTTCTTCTTCTCGGAGGTCTGACGGCGTGATCCGGACGCTTCTCATCTCTGACCTGGATGGCACCTGGCTTCCTGCCCCCGGGAGGGAGGCGGACCTGGACCGCCTGGAATCCGCCGTCGCCGCCGCGCCCCACATCCACCTCGCCTTCGCCACCGGCCGGACGCTTCCGGCGGCCCTGGAGGCCTTGGAGGCGGTGGGGTCCCGGGGGCCGAGGACCCTCGTCTCGGACGTGGGCTGCGCCCTCCATCGGCCGGACGGGATCGGCGGCTGGGCCGAGGACCCCGCCTACCGCGCCGCGGTGCAGGCCCGTTGGGATGAGGCCGCGGCGGAGCGGGTCCTGGCGGCGCTCCCAGACGGCGTCATCCCCCAGCCCGGCGTGGCGGCCCGGCACCGGCTGGCGCTGCAGGTGGCCCCGGGCTTCCAGCCGGAGGAGCGCGCGCCCGCCCTGGCCCGGGTCCTTGCAAGGGAACAGCTGGTGGCCCGCATCCTCCCTAGTCACGGCTTTTACCTCGACGTGCTGCCGGTGGGCGTGGACAAGGGCTTCGCAGTGCGGTTCCTTCGCGGCGAGTTAAGGTGCCGTCAGGTGGTATCCTGTGGGGACTCGGAAAACGACCTGGACCTGTTCCGTTCCGCCGACGCGGCTCTCCTGATGTCGCGCCACCACCTCGGGGACAGGGACCTGGACGATATCGCCCCCCGCCTGGTGCGCTGCCGCGCACCCGGCCCCGCCGGCATCCTCGAAGCCTTGCAGGAGATGGGGGCACTCACCTGAAGGAGTGCGCATGGCCCTCGACCTCCGGCCCGCCGCCGCCGTCCCCAGTCCGCTGATCGTGGCCTCCCACCGGGGGCCCTTCGCGAAAGGGGCCGATGGCACGTGGCGGCGGAAGGTGAACGGGGTCTTCGCCGCCATGGATCCCACGCTCCGGGAGGTCCGAGGGACCTGGGTCTGCTGGAACCACGCCGAGGAAGGCGGGGAAGGCGGGGAAGGCGAGGCCGGCACGGCCAGGCACCTCGAGGTCCTGGAGGACGGCCAGCACCTCTACCACGTCCACGAGCTCCTGCTCCGGGAGGAGGAGGCCAAGGCCTTCTACGAAGGCTTCACCACCGAGGCCCTGTGGCCCATCCTCTTCTGCTTTCCGAGCCAGCTGGCCTTCTTCCAGAGGGAGCTCTGGGGCACCTACCAGGCCATCAACCGGCGCTTCGCGGAGGCCATCGCGGCCCTCGCCGCGCCGGGCGGGACGGTCTGGGTCCAGGATTTCCACCTGATGCTCCTGCCCGGGTTGCTGCGGCAGCTGCGCCCGGACCTGCGGATCGGCTTCTTCCTCCATACCGCCTTCCCGCCCCCGGACGTGTTCGGCATCCTCCCTTGGCGGGAGGAGCTGCTGGCGGGCGTCCTCGGCTCGGACCTGGCGGGGTTCCACATCCCTCTCTACGCCAACAACTTCGCGGCCTGCTGCGCGCGCTACCTGAACACCGAGGCGGACTGGCGCCACCTGGAGACCGAGGGGTCCCCCCTCCAGCCCCGCATCGCCTACGAACGGGTCCACTTCAAGGGCCGGGCCGTGGAGGTCGGAAGCTTCGGGGTCGGAGCCAACCGTCCGGAGATGGCGCGCCTGTCCACCGACCCGGGCATCCGCGCCCGTGCGGAGGCCCTGCGCGCCCAGATGGGCGTGGCGCACCTGGCCCTGTCCGCGGAACGGCTCGACTACGTCAAAGGCCCCCTGGAGCGCCTCGAGGCCCTGGACCTGTTCTTCCTCCGGTACCCGGAGTGGCGGGGTCGCTTCACGCTCCTGCAGATCGCGGTGCCGACCCGGGAGGGCGTGGACGCCTTCGAGCACCTCCGCCGCCAGGTCAACGAGCGGGTCGGCGCCCTGAACGGCCGCTGGGGCACCGCGACCTGGCAGCCGGTGGTGAACCTTCACCGGGCCCACCCCCTGCCGGAGCTGGTCGAGCTCTATCTGGCCGCGGATCTCTGCTTCGTCACGCCGCTCCGGGACGGCATGAACCTGGTGGCCAAAGAGTACGCGCTGTGCCGGGAGGACGGGCTGGTGGTGCTGTCCGAGTTCGCCGGCGCCGCGGTGGAGCTGCCGGAGGCCATCCAGGTGAACCCCTTCGATCCGGAGGGCGTGGCCGAGGCCCTGCACCGGGCGCTCTCCATGTCCGAGGAGGAGCGGCGCGCCCGCTTCCAGGCCATGAAGGCCCGCTGCGAAGCCCGGGACCTGGCCTGGTGGAACCAGGCCTTCCTGGAGCGGCTGGACGAGGTGAGCCATGCCCGCGCCTGAGGCCCGGGTAC
>DASTWQ010000215.1:0-11805 GCA_035758545.1 Holophagaceae bacterium
GGCCCCCGTCCTGGTCACCGCCGGCGCCTCCGAAGGCCCCCGCCAGACCAAGATGAACGCCATCGCCGCCGCCAAGGAGAAGGGCTACACCGGCGACCCCTGCCCCGAGTGCGGCCACCTCACCCTCGTCCGCAACGGCGCCTGCATGAAGTGCCAGACCTGCGGCGCGACCACGGGGTGCAGTTAGTCTATAAGGAACCAGTGATTAGGCATAAGCGCCCAGACTTGTCTGGGCGCTTATGCTTGCAGTAAAACCCGACAACTGGCCGTTGGAGGACTTAAATGCTTGTATATAGAACTCAATTCCCTCTTCATGACTCAAGCTCTATCGCAGAGGTGCTTAAAAGCTGTAAAAAATGGATTTCCGGAAGTCCTCACTCTGCACTTAAGACAAAAATCAAACAGATACCTGACTCAGAATTTGCCTTCACGCTTTCCGAGCACAATGAGCACCTCGAAGCCAAGGTTTATCAGGATAACAAAGAACATATCCTTGGTTTTAAATACTACATCGTAGACACCGACCAATACGAATGGACTTCATACATAGTTGCAAATCAGTCCGATGGACATCTATATATATCTATCGAGATTCATTGCGAGGCCAATATCGCAACCAAGGACATTCCAAGACCCAAGTCCCCGCACATTCTCAGGCACTTATTGAAGGGATCAAGCGGAGGCGCGGACGGACCTTTCAATATGTCCGGAAGGCCTAAAAATCTCGAATCCATAGATGTCGAGATGGCAGCAAAAATCATAAATGGCAAGTTCCTCAACAAGATGCCCATAGTTTATATATCTTCCACCTATGCTGGTAGACACGTACTCAATGTTAATCATCTTGCGCAGAGAATGTATGGAATGGCCCATGTTTTTGTAGAGCCCGACGTCCATTTTGGGAATAGATTAGCTCTTGAAACAAATAGCACCAATCCTCGATTGGGGGCAGTTGGAATTTTTTGGCCTCGTGGGTACGGGCATGAAATACTTCGCAGAGACGGCGATCACGATGAATTCGTGGGGAATATATATGATATTGTCCAAACCACCTTACTGATGCAAAGGTTGGATCGTGAGGTCACTTGGAGCTACCTAGAACATAAAATTCACGCCAGCACGATCGCAAATCTGAGATTAAATCAAGTAACCAAAGTTCCAGACGAATTCATCGAAGCAATTGATAAAGAATTAAAGTCGAAGGATGAACTATTGGCCATTGCCGAAGAAGAAATTGAGCACCTCAAGTCTAAAATTCAAAAATTATCAACTCGTCAATCAAAAATCACGGAAACTGCAACAATTATCAGCAAGGGAGATGAAACAGAACTATATGAAGGAGAGTATAACGACTTTGTGATTGAACTAATAAAAGACAAATTTGAGTCTTCATTAATCGGAACTAGAAGTCGCGATTTACTAAAGTCATTAATAGATGCCAACAAAAAGGTAGGCAATCAGGAAGAACTCGAACTTGCCCTTAAACAAGTACTTTCCAATTGGGATGGACTAACCTCCAGATCAAGGAGGTCCTTAGAGGATCTTGAATACATGATTATCGAAGATGGCAAGCATGTTAAAATACTGTTCTTTGGAGACTCGAGATATACTGCAACACTTCCCAAAACACCATCCGACTTCAGAAGCGGTAGAAACTGCTTCAGCGATGCGAGAAGAGTTTTTTTCTAGCACTGTATACCACATTAAATTCTAAAACCAATTATAGCTGTCGTGCAAAACCATTTCAGCTAATACCAATTAGCAAGGTAAATTTTGCCTTACCGGGGAATATAGAGGCGCCACTGACAGCGATAGATATCTCTGCGGCCCTCCGCCCCTCCGCGACCTCCGCGTAAGTGGTTATTGATCGCCACCGCCTACCGGTTCATCCCCGCCACGACCACGCCCTCCAGTAGCACCGCCGCCGTGCCCAGGAAGCTCTGCTGGGCCACGAGATCGCCGGGGAGGGGCTGGACGGCGTAGTAGATGAGGAAGGTCGGGATCTGGGCGATCAGGGCCACGGCGAAGCCGTAGCGCAGGCCCTGGGTGAGCCAGGGGCGCTCCTCGTGGCCGTGGCGGTAGATCCACACGAAGGCGAAGGCGTAGGCCAGGTGGGCGAGCAGCATCCACGGCAGGTGGCGCTGCTGGTCCGCGTCGGGCCGGTAGAGCCCGCCCAGGGCGTCGTAGCGGCCCTTCAGCAGCACGCCGTGGAGCAGCGCGTCCAGGGCCATGGCCAGGACGAAGAGGACAAGCACCTGGATCCAGAACCGCTTCCGCATGGGACCTCCTGAAGGGTCTGCGATGGACCTGTGGATGAAGGGTGAAGCCGAGCCGTGGAGGGCAGCCGAGGACCCCGGTCTTGTTTTTCTCCGCGACCCTCCGCCCCTCCGCGACCTCCGCGTAAGTGGTTGTGCTCCCCCTCACTCCGCCGCTCGAGGCCTCAGGCCTCCTGCAGCCAGGCCATCGCGACCGCCTGCTCGCCGGCGTGGTACTGGCGCACCTGGGCCTTGGTGAAGGGCTTCGCGAGGCGGGTCATCCAGGTGGCCAGGGAGCTGTCGCCCACGAGGGCGATGCGCTCAAGGGCGCCCTCCACCTCCCAGCCGAGCTTGAGGTCGTCCCAGGCCGCGTGGAGGTCCCAGCCGTGGAAGTCCTCCAGGACGACCAGCATGCGGAAGGGCCCCGCGGCGGCGGCCTTCTGGAAGGCCGGGGTGCAGGCCTGGTAGTCGGCGTCGTGGAGCTTGCCGCTGGCCTTGAGGGCGAGGATCCGGGGCGAGGGGGTGGGCAGCAGCTCGATCATGGGGAGGCCTCCTGGAAGCCGGGTCAGAAGACCCGGATGCGGTGCTCGGCCCGCAGCTCCTTCAGGCTCCGGCCCAGGTAGGCCGGCGGCACGGCCCAGGGCCAGCGCTTCTGGCGCGGCGCGCGCCAGAGGGCCTTCAGGATGCGGGGCGTGAGGGGGATGAGGCTCAGGAGCCCCTTGGTCCAGCCGATCTCCTCGAAGATGGCCATGGCCTCCTTGTTCGTCAGCAGGTAGCGCATGTAGCGGCGGACGCCCACGTCAGTGCCGAGCATGGTGCGGATGTCCGCCATGCCCTCATCCGGCAGGGTGATGTCCAGGCCGAAGATGACGTGGCAGAGGTCGTGGTGGCGGAACAGGTCCGCGCTCTCCTGGGGCAGGTCGTCGGGCCGGGTGATCTGCGGGTGGACGGCGTAGTACTCCGCCAGCCCCTCGGCGAGGGTCAGCTCGGCGTCCTGGGCCTGGTAGCGGAAGGGCGGCGTCGGCGCCGGCCCTGACCTGGGCATCGGCATCGGCATCGGCATTGGCATCGGCATCGGCGTCGGCATCGGTGTCCCCGCGACGGAAGCGTCCATGCCCCGACCCTAGCGCCGCGGGGCCCCGTTGTCACGGAGCGATGTCGGATCCGCCGTTTCCTTGACGATCCGCAGGGCGGGATGGCGCCCCACCCGCTTCAGCGGGAAGAAGACCTCGTGGGTGTCGGGATCCACGGCCACGACATGGGCGTTGTCCCCGATCCGCTGGAGGGCCTCCGGGTGCAGGCCCTGGTCGTCCTCGTGAAAGAGGGCCACGGGTCCGGCCTCGCAGGCGACCACGAGCCGGCCGGTGCCGGGGTCGAAGGCGAGCACGTCGGGGTCCCGGCCCGCGGGGAAGGTGGCCTGGACGCGGCCAGTGGCCAGGTCCACCACCAGCAGCTTGCCGTTCCCTTCGCAGGCCACGAAGGCCCGGCGCCGCGGGGCGTCGATGAGCAGGCCGTGGTTGCCTTCGGCGCCGGGGAGGTCGAGGCGCGCGGCCACGGTCATCGCCTTGGGATCGATGGCCACGAGCTGGGCCCGGGTCTGCACGTTGCTGTAGATGCGGCCGGAGCCCGGGTCGTACTGGGTGTTGCCGACCTCGCCGCCCATGGGGATGCGCGCCAGGAGCCGGTGGGTGCGGGCGTCGATCGCCGCCACGCGGCCCCCGGACTCGTCGGAGACGAAGACCCGCTGGTCCACGGGATCGAAGGCGAGGCCATCCGGGAAGTCGCCGACCTTGAGCCGCGCCAGCTCCTTCAGGCTGTCCGCGTCCAGCACCGCCACGGCGCCCTCGCCGGGCACGCTGACATAGACCTCCCGGCGGGCGGGGACGGCGAGGATGCCCGTGCAGCGGGGGAAGCCCTTCAGCACCGCCACCACCGCGCGGCGGCGGGTGTCCACCACCACCACCTCCCCCGCGCCCATGTGGTTGAGGAAGAGCCGGTGGGTCGCGGAATCCAGGCTGGCGTAGTCGAAGCGGGAGCAGGCCCCCGGCAGCGGCAGGTCGGCGACGGCCTTCAGCGGGCCTGGGCCCAGGCCCTGGGCCCGGCAGCCCAGGGACAGGGCGAGGGGCAGGATCGCAGCGAGGAGGACGGCGGAACGGGAACCCATGGCCAGGACCTCCGGGAAGCGTCCAGGCTACGCCCGCCGCCCGGGCCGAGGCCAGGGGCCGAGGCTGTGGACGGGCCGCGGATCGGGCGCCAAGATGGACCGTCCCCCCTGCCACGCCAACCCGGACGCCCCTCCTGCGAGGCCCCATGACGCAGAACCCCTACTCCGCACCCACCTCCCGTGTGGCCGATGCCGGCGCCAGCGACCCAGGACTTGATCTCCAGGCCGTCGCCCGCGCCCAGCGCATGGTGCTTTTCAGCGTCCTCGCGAGCCTCGTCTCCAATGGGCTCCTGCGGGCGACCGACATCAGCCCTCTGCTGTCCTTGCCCACCGTCCTGGCCGTCGCCATCTTCAGCATCTGGTGCGTCCACCGCCTCTGCCAGGCCCTCCACACGCGGTCCCTGGGCTGGATCCTCGCCATGTTCCTGCCGCTCCTCAACCTCATCTGCCTCGTGATCCTGAACCAGCGGGCCACCTCGGTCCTGAAGGCCCATGGGATCGCCGTCGGCTTGATGGGTGCCAAGCTCTAGGCTCCCCCCAGGCCGGATCCCGCCGCGACCCTCGGCGATCCACCTCCCTCAACGAAGCGGACGGCCCTACGCGAAGCGCACCGCATAGACCGGCGGCAGGTGCTCCGAGACCGTCTGCCACCGGTCGCCGCCGTCTTCCGTCACCCACAGCGAGCCCGTGGTGCTGCCGAAGGCGAGGCGGTCGCCGGTGCCGTCGATGGCCAGGGCGTGGCGGAGGGTGAGGTCGTAGGCGTGGTCCTGGGGGAGGCCGGCCCGCAGCACCTCGAAGGTCTTGGCGCCGTCCCGGGTGCGGGCGACGACGACCTTGCCCTCCACGGGGATGCGCTTCTCGTCCTTCTGGGCGGGCACGAACCAGGCGGTCCTCGGATCCTTGGGATGCACCGCCACGGCGAAGCCGAAGACCGCCGGCGGCACGGTGGTGATCTCCTCGAAAGTGGCGGCGCCGTCGGTGCTCCGGAAGACGCCGTTGTGGTGCTGGAGCCAGAAGGCCTCCGGCGCCGCCGGGCACTGCACGAGGCGGTGGACGTCCTGCTGGAGCGGGTCGTGGGCCTGCTCCGGCGGCATGTACTCGGCCCGCAGGCCCTGGCCCACGAGGGTCCAGCTGGCGCCGAGATCCGCCGTCTGCCACACGCCTCCGGTGGAGACGGCGATCGTGACCCGGCGGCTGTCCTTCGGATCCACGCAGATGGAGTGGAGCCCTGCGAAGTCCGCGCCGCCGCCGCTCCACTGCTGGCGCCGGGGATCGTCCCAGAGGCTGCGCACGAGGGTCCAGCTCGCGCCGCGGTCCTCGGACCAGAAGAGCCCGCCGGGCAGCGTGCCGCACCAGAGGCGGCCCGGCTGGTCGGCGCCGCCGGGCTCCAGGGCCCACACGCGGATGAGCTTCCAGGGGATGGCGCGGCCCATCCAGTCCTTCTCCTCGTGGCCCTCCGGGGGCTCGGGATAGACCGGGACGGCGATCTCCTCCCAGGTGGCGCCCTGGTCCCCGGAGCGGTGGAGCTTCACGCCGAAGTGGCCGTGGTCCAGGGCCGCGTACCAGGCGCCGTCCCGGGGGTCCGCCATGGCGAGGGTGACGTTGTCGCCGAGGAAGGAAGCGCGGTCCACGGCCCAGCCCTTGGCGCCGCGGCGGACGGTGAAGAGGCCCTTCCGGGTGGACACGAGCAGGGTGTCGGACATCTCAACCTCCCGAGAGGGCCTGCATGACGAAGACCTCGGACCCCGGGCCCACGGCGTCGCTGAGGCGCGCGCGGTCCGAGACCGCCACGCCGTCCACGAAGACCGCCATGTGGGGGCGCAGGGCGCCGTGCTCGTCCACCACGTAGCCCTCCAGCCGCGGCGTCCGCGCGAAGACGGAGCCCAGCACCTCGCGCACGGTGGCCCCCTCGCCCTCGGAGGGCGGGCAGGCCACGTGGCGCTGCAGGTTGGCGGTGAACACGACGCGGGGCATGGGGGTCAGGGGACGATCCCGCAGGCTCCCGCCGGAGGGGGGACCTGTCAAGGCGCCTTGGCACCCGATCCGCCCCTGCCTAGAGTGAGGCATGCCTCAGCGGACCCTGCTGCCCTGCCTTGCCCTCGCGCTGGCCCTGCCCCTGGCAGCCAGGCAGGCGCCAAAGCCGCTCCCGAAGGAGATGGAACAGGCGCTGCGGGATCGCGTCGCCCGTGGAGAGGAGATCTACGAGTACGAGCGGCTCGCCTGGGTGGCCAGCGACATGCTCGTGGCCTCCAAGGCGGATCCGAAGGAGGCTGGAATGTGGGTCGAAGTCCCCAGCGGGGACCGCCGCTACATCTTCTTCGGGCGGTTCAAGACCCCCCAGGATCCGATCGGACGTCCAGAGGGGTTCGGGGCGCCCTATGTGTTCTGGGCTCCCATGGGGAAGCCGGACGAGGTGCATGCCGTCCAGATACCATCGCCGGAACAGGCCAGGACTCCGGACGAAGAGACCAAGCGCCTCCGCGCAGCCGCGGCGGGCATCGAGCCTCTGGCTCAAGCCGCCGACAGGATCCGGAAGCAGCCGTCCCCGTGGCATCTTCCCTGGAACTACGACGTGTTCCGGGAGAAGGACGGCACCATCACCGGGTACTTGATGCCAGGAAACTCGGACTCTTCCGTCATCCCCATCGGAGGGGATTTCCGGATCACGCTGGATCCGACCGGCACCAAGATCCTCAAGTCCCTGCCGTTGCACAAGAGCTACCTGCCCATGTCCACGCAACCTCCTCCCGGAGCGCAAAGGACGGCAGGGATGTGGCACACCCACACCCTGGACGAGGACCTGCCACCGGAGACTGACCTGGGCATCCTCCGCCTCTATCCCGGCGGCGTGCCCCACTATTTGATGACGCGCTACGGCCTCTTCGTTTTCACGGAGAAATACCAACTGCTGTTCCTGGAAACGAAGGATGAACTCGAATCCGAGGAGAGGAAGGCCAAGTAGCACTCACTCGAAGCAGAGGGCGTCCCACACCGGCAGGTAGGTGGGCGTGCCGTCGGAGTTCTTCGGGGTCTGGGCGTCCACCACGGTGCAGTCGTGGTAGAGGAAGAGCGGATCGCTGGCGGTCACCGTGAGGTTGGAGTAGAGCCGGTGGCTGCCGCCGTAGGTTGAGACGCCATCCACGAGGGTGGGCGCGCCGGGCAGGACGAGGGCGTCCCAGTCCGCCTCGGCGAGGGCCAGGGGCACCAGGGGATCCCGCTGGTGGGTGAAGCCGTAGTAGTTCGCCGACGGCGTCGCGCCGTGGCCGGCCTGGACCCAGGCGGCGGGAGTGCTGGCGGAGACCCAGGTCTCGGCATCCGAGGGCGAGTCGAAGGCGATCACCCGGGGCAGCGCGATCTGCGTCCCGATGTAGGCCGCCTCGCTGCCGCCCTGGGAGTGGCCCGCCAGGCGGATGAGGCTCCACTGGATCGTCCCGCCGCTCGCGTACTGGCCCCAGCCTTCGGAGGGGTACTGAGCGTCGAGGTACTGCAGGGCCTTCAGGAGCCGGTTCTCCAGGCTGTCCGCCGCGGACACGGTGAAGGTGGGCAGTTGGTTGCCGGCGGTCGTGCCCTGGAGCACGGCGTCATGGACCTTTCCGGCGGCGTCGGCGTCGAAGCCGGGCTGGGTCGGGTCCGAGTAGGGCTGGACGAGGGTGGCCACCAGCGTGGCGTTCTCGTAGGTGAGGCCGAGGGCGTGGAAGCCCTTGGCGGCGGCCTCCTTCAGGATGTCCTGGTAGAAGACCGGGACGCTCGTGCTGCCCGGCAGGAACAGGAAGAGCTGGTTGCGGCGGGTGACCCCGGCGGTGGCGAGGTAGGCGAAGACATTCTCGTTCTGCGCGGTGTAGATCTTGGGGATCGCGGGGTCCGAAAGCTCCGGCGCGAAGTCGTGCTCCTGAAGCGTGACCGGCGGGTTGGAGGTGCCGGCGCCGCTCGAGGTGGAGGAGTTGGACCCGCCGCCGCAGGCCAGGGCGAGGCCCAGGCTGATCACGGCGGCTGCGGCGAGGGGCTTCAACGTCATGCGGCGCTCCGGAGGCATGGACATGGGACCCCGTCGACCGGGAGGAGGTTGAGGCAGGATGCCCGGAAACCCGATGTGCCGCAGGGCACTGGCGGGAGGCCTGAAGGTTGCCCAGTTGTCCTCGGCTCCGCGAGGCCGATCCTGAAGGTCCAGTCCCTCCGCACCGGCCCAGGCGCAGGGAAGGAATCGAGATCTCCGCTTCCCCGGACAAGGCGTCCGGGAGCCATCCCCCTCAGGAGGCACCATGGCCATGCAAACGAAGACCGCCACCCGCAACGGCGTCAACGTCGAGGCGCTCCAGAGCACCGCGGCGTCCATCCGCGCCAACCCCGGAATGGGCAAGTTCACCTTCCGCGGGAAGTCCAAATGGATCAGCGGCGCCCATTGCCAGAGCACCTTCGACTCCCTCGTCGGCGGCGGCAAGGAGATGAAGCGCGCCAAACCCCACTTCCTGGAGGGCGACGAGCCCGAGGCCCTCCTCGGCACGGACCTGGGGCCCAATGCCGGCGAATCCGCCCTCCACGCCCTCGCCTCCTGCCTGAGCACCACCTACGCGTACCACGCGGCGGCCCTGGGGCTCGACATCCGCAGCCTCAGCTTCGACCTGGAGACCGACAGCGACCTGACGGGCTTCCTGGAGCTGAACACCAAGGTCCGCCCGGGCCTGACGCACATGCGGGTGAAGGTGAACCTGGACTGCAGCGGCACGCCCCAGCAGATCAAGGAGCTCCACGCCAAGGCGGAGCGCACCTCCCCGCTGGTGGACACCTTCCGCCACCCGGTGGAGGTAAAGCTCCGGACCAGCTGAGCCGTTGAACGTAGAAGGGGCGCCGCGAGGCGCCCCTTCTACGTGCCCGGCCGGATGGGATCCGGATCAGATCAGGCCCAGCTCCCGAACGGCCTTGCGCTCGTCCTCGAGCTCGTGGGCGGTGGCGTCCATCTTGGCGCGGCAGAAGTCGTTGATGGCGAGGCCCTGGACGATCTGGGCCTGGCCGTCCTTCACCGTGCAGGGGAAGCCGTAGATGAGCCCCTCGGGGATGCCGTAGCTGCCGTCGCTCACCAGGGCCATGCTCGCCCAGTCGCCCTCGGCGGTGCCGAGCGCCCAGGTGCGCATATGGTCGATGGCGGCGTTGGCCGCGGAGGCCGCGGAGGACAGGCCCCGGGCCTCGATGACGGCGGCGCCGCGCTTGGCGACGGTGGGGATGAAGGTGGACTCGTACCAGGCCTGGTCAACCTGCTCCATGGCGGGCTTGCCACCGATGGTGCAGTGGAAGAGGTCCGGGAACTGGGTGCTGCTGTGGTTGCCCCAGATGGTGAGCTTCCGGATGTCGGAGACGGTCTTGCCGGTCTTCTCGGCGAGCTGGCTCAGGGCGCGGTTGTGGTCCAGGCGCACCATGGCGTGGAACTGGGTGGGCTGGAGCTTGGGGGCGTGGCTCATGGCGATGAGCGCGTTGGTGTTGGCGGGGTTGCCCACCACGAGCACCTTCACGTCGCGGCTGGCCACCTCGCTGAGGGCCTCGCCCTGGGGCTTGAAGATGCCGCCGTTGGCGCTCAACAGGTCGCCGCGCTCCATGCCGGCCTTGCGGGGCATGGCGCCCACCAGCAGGGCGTAGTCGGCGTCCTTGAAGGCCACCTTCGGATCGTCCGTCGCCACGACGCCCGCCAGCAGCGGGAAGGCGCAGTCGTTCAGCTCCATGATCACGCCGTTCAGGGCCTTGAGGGCGGGGGTGATCTCCAGGAGCTGCAGGATCACCGGCTGGTCGGGGCCGAGCATGGCGCCTTCCGCGATGCGGAAGAGGAGGCTGTAGCCGATCTGGCCGGCGGCTCCGGTGACTGCGACGCGGACGGGCTTCTTCATGGGCGGGCTCCAGGCAAACGCTTCCATGGTAGCGCCCGCCCGGCGCCGGCCCAAGTCACAGGGCCGTCACGGAGCCTATTTCTCCAGGTCCTTCACCACCTCGACGCCGCCCATCTGGGACATCTGCTCCAGGATCCAGGCCTGGCGCTGCCGCACGAAGGCGCTCGGGGCGTCCACGCGGTACTTGTGAGGGTTGGGCAGGACGGTGGCGAGGAGCGCGGCCTCGCTGGGGCGGAGCCGCTTCGCGGGCTTGTGGAAGTAGCGCTGGCTGGCGGCCTCCACCCCGAAGACGCCGTCCCCGAACTCGACGATGTTGAGGTAGGTCTCCAGGATCCGCCGCTTGGGCCACTCGGCCTCCAGCAGCACCGTGAACCAGACCTCGAAGCCCTTGCGGACGTAGGAGCGGCCCTGCCAGAGGAAGAGGTTCTTGGCGGTCTGCTGGCTGATGGTGGAGGCGCCGCGCACCTTGCGGCTCCGCTCGTTGTGCTCGTAGGCCTTCTGGATGGACTCCCAGTCGAAGCCGAAGTGGTCCGGGAACTTCTGGTCCTCGCTCGCCATGACCGCCGCGCCCATGCAGGGGGCGATGTCCTCCAGCGGCACCCAGGTGTGGTCCGCGTGGTAGGGCCCAGGGCTGAACCAGGACGCGACGCGGCGCTCCACCATGAGGGCCGAGGCCGGCGGATGGATGAAGCGCAGGAGCAGCACCAGGGTCACGCTCCAGACCCCGAAGGCGAGGACGGCGTAGGCGACGCCCTTCAGCAGCCGCTTGCCCCACCCCTTGCCTCGCGCCACGCTGGCCTCCCCGCCGCCGCGCGGCAGGCTCCAGTCTACGGCAGGCGTGGTTCCGGAAGGCGCAGCTCGAGGATGCGGGGGGCGGGCTCCGCGGGCCGGTCCGGCCGCAGATCGCCCCCGGGCGTGTAGCGGTCCCAGCCGTTGTCCGCGAGGATCCAGAGGCGCCCGTCCCGGAGCTGGAGGTGCGTCGCCTCCGGCAACCGGAGGAGGACCTCGACGGAGGCCACGGACCGGCGGTCCTCCGCCAGCCGCAGGGCGAGGATCCGGTTCGGCGCGGCGCCGTTCTGGACGGCGTAGATCCGGTCTCCATCCGCGGCCAGGCCGTCGAGGCCCCGCAGATCCACCCCCGGCGGGGCGGGAAGCCACCGCGGCGCGCCGCCCGCCAGGGGCAGCAGGGCCAGGCCCCTGCTGTAGTCGGGCACCAGCAGGGCGCCGTCCAGCCACACGGGCGTCTGGGGCGAGCGGAAGGTGCCCGGCGGCGCCAGGGCCTCCAGCCGGTCGCCGCCGGGCCGCAGGCGGTAGAGTCCGCCGCCGCGGCCATCGGCGGCGTAGACGGTGCCGTCGGGGCCCACCGCGAGATCGCCGAGGGCGCGGCCCTTCCCGTCCAGGACGACGCGCGCCACCTCCCGGCCGCTGGCCAGGTCGAAGGCCACGAGCCCGGTGCGGCCGGCCTCCGACGGTGAGAGCCCCTCCACCTGGGGCAGCCCGGCCCAGGCGGCCC
>DASTWQ010000024.1:0-6339 GCA_035758545.1 Holophagaceae bacterium
TCGCCCTGGCTGCCCAGCAGGCGCCCCAGGCCCCGGCCGGCGGCGCGGCGGCCCCCCAGGCGCCTGCGCCGAAGCCCGCGCCTCAGCCGCAGCCCAAGCCCGAGGACATCGTCCTTGCCAAGGTGGGCCCCGCCGTCGTCACCGAGGCCGACTTCCAGGCCGTGCTCGCCCAGCTGCCCCAGCAGCAGCAGATGATGGTGCAGATCGTCCAGGGGGCGAAGGAGGAGCTGGTCAACCGCATCGTGGAGCGCAAGCTCCTCGCCCTGGAGGCGGAAGCCAAGGGCCTGGACAAGTCCCCCGAGTACCTCCGCGCCCTCGCCCAGACCCAGGACGACCTGCTGGCCCGGGAGTTCCTGCGGTCCGAGACCCCGGCCCTCCAGGCGAAGATGAAGGTGAGCGACGCGGAGGTGAAGGCCTACTACGACGCCCACGCCAAGGACTTCACCACGCCCGCCAAGGCCACGGCCCGGCACATCCTCGTGATGGTCAAGGGCCCGGCCACCCAGGGCAAGGGCATGAGCGAGGCCGAGGCGAAGAAGAAGATCGCCGAGATCCAGAAGCGCCTGAAGGCCGGCCGCAAGCTCAGGGACCTGGTCAAGCAGTACAGCGACGATCCTGGCAGCAAGGACAAGGGCGGCCTCTATGAGGACTTCGATCCCAAGACCATGGATCCCGCCTTCGCGAAGGCGGTGGAGACCCAGCCCCTGGGCAAGGTCGGCGCGCCGGTGAAGAGCATGTACGGCTACCACCTCATCGAGGTGGAGAAGCGCACCCCCGCCGCCCCGCAGACCTTCGAGGAGGCCAAGGCCCAGGCGGAGGAGGCGGCCACCAAGGCCCGGCAGGAGCAGGTGTGGAAGGAGCTCGTCGCCGACCTGAGAAAGAAGTACCCCGTGACGATCACGATGCCCAAGGCCCAGGAGGCGCCGGCCGAGGCTCCCGCCCCGCAGGCCGCCCCTGAGGCCGGGCAGGCGCCGGAGGCCGGCAAGTGAGGCGCGCGCTCCCCCTCGCCGCCCTCCTCGCCCTCGGGGCGGGCCTGGCCTGCAAGAAGGCCTCCACCATCCCGCCGCTGCCGGCCTCCGCCGGCGCGCAGCCCGACGCCATCGGGAAGCTGAAGCCCGATGAGGCCGCCCGGGTCCGGGAGGAGATCCTCGTCATCGTCAACAGCCACATCATCACCCGCCGCACCCTCCAGCAGGCGGTGGAGGAGCAGAACGCCGCGCTCTACCGGCAGTTCTCCGGCGCCGAGCTGGACGAGAAGCTCAAGACCGCCCGGGAGCAGACCCTCCAGGGGCTGATCGATTCGGACCTCCTCCAGGACAAGGCCGCGGACCTGGGCATCAAGATCTCCGACGAGCAGATGCGGGCCCAGATCGACCAGATCAAGAAGGAGAACAACTTCGCCACGGACGCGGACCTGGAGAAGGCCCTGAAGGCCAGCGTCGGCATCGGCCTGGACGACTTCATCAAGCGGCAGAAGCAGAGCTATCTCCAGCAGCAGGTGCTGGGCCGGGAGGTCTACGCCAAGATCGCCGTCGAGGATTCCGAGCTGCAGGCCTACTACCAGCAGCACCTCGCGGACTACGCCCAGCCCGCCCGGTTCCGGGTGCGGGAGCTGGTCATCGCCAAGGGCGCCACCTCCGAGGAGGCGGACGCCGCGCGCGCGAAGATGGCCGAGGTCCAGAAGGCCCTCCAGGGCGGCGCCAAGTTCGAGGACCTGGTGAAGCAGTACTCCACCGCCGCCAGCAGGGACACCGACGGCGACCTCGGCTGGATGCAGAAGGGCCTCCTCCAGGCCCAGCTGGAGCAGGCCGCCTGGGCCCTCCAGCCCGGGGGTGTGAGCCCGGTGCTGGAGACGGACAAGGACCTGATCCTCCTCCAGCTCATCGCCAAGGAGGACACTCCCCACCAGCCTCTCGCGGAGGTGAAGGACAAGATCCTCGAGAAGGTCCAGGAGCCCAAGGCCAAGAACGCCGTGGACCGGTACCTGCAGGACCTCCGCACCCGCGCCAACATCCGCTACATGGTCCCCAAGGACGAGATCCTCAAGGGCTGAACCCCGGACCCCGCCATGCGCCTCGACGCCTATCTCAAGAAGTCCCACCTCATCAAGCGCCGCGAGCTGGCCAACGGCCTGTGCGAGGAGGGGATGGTCCGTGTGAACGGGCATCCGCGCAAGGCGGCCTTCGACGTGAAGGTCGGGGACGAAGTGGAGTTCCCGCTCTTCAGCCGCCAGCTCAAGGTGAAGGTGCTGGGCCTGCCCGAGGGCAACGCGCCCCGGAGCGAGCAGTGGGCCTTCTTCGAGGTGCTCGAGGAGAAGCGCATCCCCCTGGACCTCGGCATCGCCGACGATCCGCTCGCTTCGCCCGGCAAGCCCCCCCGCAGCCACTGAGCCCCGCGCGCTGGGCTAGGCTGGAGCCATGAGCGACCAGCCCCGTCTCCGCACCCTGAAGGAAGGCGACGCCTTCACCGGCCACCTGCTGGCCCTGGAAGCGGCCTACCGCACCAGCGCCAAGGGCAGCGAGTACCTGGAGCTGAAGCTGGGGGACGCCAGCGGCGATCTGAAGGGCTTCCTCTGGGACCTCCGGGCGGTGGAGGGCGACCTGGACGCCGTGAAGGCGGACGCCTTCCTGCGGGTGAAGGGCGCCGTGAGCGCCTACAACGGCCGCCTCCAGCTCCGCCTGGACAAGGTGAAGGCGGTGCCGGATGCGGAGGTCGGGGACCTGTCGGTCTTCTTCCCCGTCAGCGCCCGGCCCGTGCCGGAGATGCTCGCGGAGCTGGACCGCTGGATCGGCTCCGTGAAGGACCCCTGGATCCGCCCGCTCCTGGAGGCCCTCTTCGTCCAGGATGGGGCCCTCCGGGAGGCCTTCTCCCGGGCTCCCGCGGCCAAGAGCATGCACCACGCCTACCTGGGCGGGCTGCTGGAGCACACCCTCTCCATCCTCGGCATGGCGGACCGGGCCTGCGGGCACTACGCCGGCCTGAACCGGGATCTGGTCCTGGCGGGGGTGCTCCTCCACGACGTCGGCAAGACCGCGGAGCTGAGCTACGCCCGGGGCTTCGGCTACACCGACGCCGGCAACCTTCTGGGGCACATCCCCATGGAGGCGATGTGGATCCAGAAGGCCGCGGAGGGCATCCCCGGCTTCCCGGAGGAGCTGCGCCTCCAGCTGCTCCACATCGTGCTGGCCCACCACGGCCGCCTCGAGTACGGCTCGCCGGTGCTGCCCAAGACCCCCGAGGCCCTGGTGGTCCACATGCTGGACGACCTGGACGGGAAGCTGGAAGTGATGTTCCGGGCCATCGCGGCGGAGGGGGACGGCCACTGGTCCCCCTTCGAGCGGGCCCTGGACCGCATGATCTATCGGGTCCGGTGGCCCCAGGCCTGACCACTTGTGGCCAAGGGGTTCAGGATCGTCCAGAACTGAACGCTTTTCGGCTGGAATGCGAGAAACTTGAGAATTCTAAATCTATTTAATTCAATGGATAGAAATTTTTTTTGAGTTGGCACAGCGGTCGCTTGGAGGGGTGCGAGGGGGATTCCCGTGAAGCGCACCCGCACCGCCAAGCGTTACGACGACAGCATCCAGCCCGGCGCCTTCGAAGGCTTCGAGCCTGAGACCCTGCAGGCCCCGGAGGCCCAGGTCCGCAGTCTGGTCCGCCGCGAGGGCGGCCGGATCCAGCTGGGCCGGGTGGAGGCCGCCCGCAGCGCCGGCGCCCGCCTGAGCTTCGACCGCCTGCGCACCAAGGCCGAGCTGCTGGCGGACCAGGTGGACTACCTCGGGGAGCGCCTGGAGATCGTGGACCACGACCGCCGGGGCATGTTCATCCAGCTCCGCAGCCTCCCGCCCATGAAGGACGAGCACGGCATCCAGTTCAACGAGATCAACCTGGGCCGGGACTCGGTGGTGGTGCAGCGCATCGCCTTCACCCGGAAGGACGAGACCAAGCAGCAGGTGGCCATGACCCTCTCCCAGGGCGCCCTGGATCGGCTCCTGTCCGATCTTCGACAGGTGCTCGCCTCCTGAGTCCGGGATCGGGAACTTCCATGGAAAGGCCCCCGGAACTGGGGGCCTTCCCATGGACCGGCATCGATCAGGGGGTCCCGGCAGGACGGTGGGCCAAGCGCTCGGGGGCATTGGCCAGGCCCCAGGCGGTGACCGCCAGGGCCTGGGCGCCCTGGACCAGGCCCGCCCGGTCCACGTGGTCGAAGGTGTCCAGCTGGCTGTGGTGGGTGACCGTCAGGTAGTCCGCGAAGGCCTGGTAGGCGAAGAAGGCCGGCACCCCCGCCTGGGCGAAGGGCCAGTCGTCCGAGGACTCCGGCAGGCCGCCGAAGAACAGCTCGTGGCAGCCGATGACGCTGGCGGGGGCCATGGCGGCGGCCAGGGCGGGGGCGAGGTCCTCCCGGCCCTGCAGCGTCCAGCCCTTGATGGCGCCGGTCCCGAAGTCGTCCACCAGCACCGCCTGGAGGTCCTTCAGCTCCGCCGCATGGGCCTTCACGTAGGCCTGGGAGCCGAGGAGGCCCTGCTCCTCGCCGCTGAAGAGGACGATGCGGATCGTGCGCTTGGGGCGCAGTCCCAGGGCCTTGATCGCCCGCAGGACCTCCATGGCCGCGACGGTGCCGGTGCCGTTGTCCGTGGCGCCGGTGCCGAGATCCCAGGCGTCCATGTGCCCGCCCACGATCACCACCTGCTCCGGCCATTCGGAGCCCTTGATCTCCGCGACGAGGTTGTAGGCCTCCACCGGGGCCGGGCCGGTGGCGCCGCCGATCTGCAGCTCCATGCGGATGGGCTCGCCCCGCCGCGCGAGGCGCGCCAGCAGCGCCGCGTGCTCCTGGGCGATGAAGGCCGTGGGCTGGTGGGTCAGGCCCTCGCCCTCCACGGGGCTGCCGGCCATGGTCATCGTGTCCCCGTCCTTCTCGGAGGGGGTGAGGATCGCCAGGGGATGCTCCCTCCGCAGCTCCGCGCGGAGCCGCCGGTAGGCCTCCCGCTGGGGCGCGGGCAGGTCCTCGGGCCGCGGCAGCCGGCCCTGGAGGACGATGCGGCCCACCAGCTTCCCCCGGAGGGCCTCCGCCTGGGCCAGGGTGTCCGCCTGCTCCACGGTCACGTCCGCCTGGATGGGGCCGCCGGTGGAGGGCGTCCAGCCCAGGGCGGCGATCTCGAGCCGCTGCCCGCCCTGGGTCAGCAGCCGGGCGCGGTCCTCGCCCCGGGTCCAGGGGCGGCCGAAGGCGTAGGCCTCCTCGTGGGCCGCCTCCCCGCCGTAGGCCTGGAGCTTCGCCAGGGCCCACCGCTGGGCCTTCCGGAGCGATTCGGAGCCGGTCAGCCGGGGGCCGTAGCTGTCGCAAAGGGTCTCGAGGTTGGCCATGGCCTCCTGGTGGGCGGCGATCTCCTCCATGAGCCGGACCGCGTCCGTGCGGGGGAGGGTGTCCGCCTGGAAGAGGCCGGGGAAGGTGGGGGTCGCCGGGACCTGGGCGCGGATGGGTGCCGGGGCCTGCCCCAGCAGGGCGGCGGAGGCGGCGAGGCAGAGCAGGAGGCGGGGCATGCGGTCCTCGAGGAAAGGGCTCTACATCCTACGGGATGGGCGGTGCTCCGGAAGGGAACGGGCCCCCGAGGGGGCCCGTTCCTGCGGTGGAAGCCCGCTCAGTGGGCGGCCTTCTTCGCCGCGGGCGCGATGTGGGGCACGCGCTCGGGGGTGTTGAGGAAGAACCAGGCCGTGGCGGCCATGGCCTGGGAGCCCTCCACCAGGTCGTCCTTCTTCACGTGGTCGAAGGTGTCCGCCTGGCTGTGGTGGGTGGTGGTCATGTAGTCCACGGGATCCTGGATGGCCGCGAAGGCCGGCACGCCCATCTGGAAGAAGGGCCAGTGGTCCGTGTCCCCGGGCTGCACGAAGGCGCCGATCTCGGTGCACCCGATCTGGTTGGCCGGGGCCATGGCCTGGGCCAGCCAGCCCCGCCACTGCTCCTGGCCCATGTCGGGCCAGCCCTGGATCTGCCCGGTGCCCATGTCGTCCACCAGGACGGCCTGAATGTTGGCCATCTCGCCCTTGTGGGCCTCGGCGTAGGCGGTGCTGCCGAGGAGGCCCTGCTCCTCGCCGGTGAAGAGGACCACCCGCAGGGTGCGCTTGGGCTTCACCCCCAGGGCCTGGATGGCCCGCAGGGTCTCCATGGCCACCACGGTGCCGGTGCCGTTGTCCGTGGCGCCGGTGCCGAGATCCCAGGAGTCCTGGTGGCCGCCGACGATGACCACCTGGTCGGGCCAGGTGGAGCCCTTGATCTCCGCCACGACGTTGTAGCAGGTGACCGGCTGCTTGCTCTGCTCGCCGCCGATCTGGATCTCGATCTCG
>DASTWQ010000034.1:0-4637 GCA_035758545.1 Holophagaceae bacterium
CGGCGGCTGGCGATCCTCGACCTGAGCGAGGCCGCCGCCCAGCCCATGCTCAGCGCCGACGGCCGCCTCGCCCTGGTGTTCAACGGCGAGCTCTACAACCACCGGGAGCTGCGGCAGGAGCTGGCATCCCGCGGGAGGACCTTCCGCACCACGAGCGACACGGAAGTGCTCCTGGGCCTCTGGGATCAGCATGGCCCTGAGATGCTCTCCCGGCTGCGGGGCATGTACGCCTTCGCGCTCTGGGACGCCCGGGACCAGTCCCTCTTCCTCGCCCGGGATCCCTTCGGCATCAAGCCGCTCTACCTCGCCGACGACGGCCGCACCCTGCGCTTCGCCTCCCAGGTGAAGGCCCTGCTGGCCGGGGGCGCCCTCCCCTCGGCGCCGGACCTGGCGGGCTGGGCGGGCTTCCACCTGCTGGGCTACGTGCCGGAACCCCACACCCTCTACACCAGCATCCGGGCCCTGCCCGCCGGGACCGCCCTGCTGCTCCGCCGGGACGGCGCCCCCCGGACGATCCGGCACTTCGACCTCAGCGCGGAGCTGCAGGCCGCCGAGGCCGCGCCCCTGGACCTCTCGGCCGGGGAGGCCCAGACCCGGCTCCGGGAGGCGCTGGCGGGCAGCGTGCGGGCCCACCTCGTCTCCGACGTGCCGGTGGGGCTCTTCCTCTCCGCCGGCCTCGATTCCTCCACCCTGGCCGCGCTCGCCGCCGAGGCCACTGAGACGTCGCCGGGCCGGCTGCAGGCGCTGACCCTCGGGTTCCGCGAATTCGAGGGCACCCCTCAGGACGAATCGCCCCTGGCGGCGGTGGCGGCCCGGCATGCGGGCGTGGACCACACCGTGCGCTGGATCGCGAAGGCCGACTTCGAGGCCCACCTGGACCGGGCCCTGGCGGCCATGGACCAGCCCTCCATCGACGGCCTCAACACCTACTTCGTGAGCCTCGCCGCCCGGGAGGCGGGGATGAAGGTGGCCCTCTCGGGCCTGGGCGGGGATGAGCTGCTGGGGGGCTACCCCAGCTTCCGCCAGGTACCCCGCATGGCGCGGACCCTGGCGCCCATCGCCCCCATCGCCCGCAGGGGCCTCGGCGCCCTCTCCCGCCGCCTGCTCGCGCCGTGGCTGCCCGCGCGCATCTCGCCCAAGTGGGCCGGGCTCCTGGAGTACGGCGGGACGATCCCCGGCGCCTACCTGCTGCGCCGGGCCCTGCGCATGCCCTGGGAGCTGCCGCACCTCCTGGGCACCCGCGACAGCGCCCGCGCCCTCGAGGAGCTGGACCTCCCCGGCCGCCTCGCCGCCTCGGTGGCGGGCCTGCGCTCCCGCCGCCTGCAGGTGATGGCCCTGGAGCTGGGCTGGTACATGGGCAGCCAGCTCCTCAAGGACAGCGACTGGGCGGGCATGGCCCACGGCCTCGAGATCCGCGTGCCCCTGGTGGATCCGGTCCTGTTCCGGGCCCTCGCCCCGATCCAGGCGGGCCCCCGGCCCCTGGGCAAGCGCGACCTCGCCGCCTGCCCTGCCAAGGGGTTGCCCCAGGCGATCGTGGACCGGCCCAAGACCGGCTTCGGCACACCCATCGGCGCCTGGACCCAGGATCGCGTTCCGGCGGGATCCACCCGGGGCCTGCGGGGCTGGGCGCAGGTGGTGGGGGACCCCGGCGCCCACCCGGTGCCCCGGCAGCAGGGCAAGCGGATCCTCTACCTCGCCACCGACGGCTTCGGCGGCCACGGCGGCATCGCCCAGTACAACCGCGACGTGCTGGCGGCCCTCTGCGCCCATCCCGGCATCCGCGAGGTGGTGGCCCTCCCGAGGCTCATGCCCCACCTGCCGGGACCGCTGCCGGCGGGGCTCAGCTGGGATCCCCGCGGCCTGGGGGGCAAGGGCGCCTACGCCGCCGCCGTCGCCCGCCGGGCCCTGGGGGGCCGGCGCTTCGACCTCGTGATCTGCGGCCACCTGAACCTGCTGCCCCTCGCCGCCGCCGCCGCCCGGGCCCAGGGCGCGCCCCTGGGCGCCCTCATCTTCGGCATCGACGCCTGGACCCCCCTTCCCGGGCGGATCGCCCGGCGCCTGGCCCGACGGCCCGTGCCCGTGGCCTCCATCAGCGACCTGACCCTCCGGAAGTTCCAGGCCTGGGCCGACGCCGCCGGGCGGCCCACGGCGATCCTGCCCAACGCCATCCATCTGGAGGCCTACGGCGCCGGCCCCAAGCCCGCCGACCTCCTCCAACGCTATGGCCTCCAAGGGCGGCCCGTCCTGCTGACCCTCGGCCGCATGGTCCAGCAGGAACGCTACAAGGGCTTCGACGAGGTGCTGGACCTCCTCCCCCGCCTGCGGGCGGAGCGCCCCGGCCTCACCTACGTGCTCGCAGGGGACGGCGAGGACCAGCCCCGGCTGGCGGCCAAGGCCGAGCGCCTCGGGCTGCAGGACGCGGTCCGCTTCACCGGCCGGATCCCGGAGCACGAGAAGGCGGACCACTTCCGACTGGCGGACGCCTACGTGATGCCCAGCCGCGGAGAGGGCTTCGGCTTCGTGGTGCTGGAGGCCCTGGCCTGCGGGATCCCCGTGGTGGCCAGCACCGTGGACGGCACCCGGGAAGCCGTCCGCGACGGGGCCCTCGGGCGCCTCGTGGACCCAGGGGACGCCGAGGCCCTGCGATCCGCCATCCTGGCGGCCCTGGACGAGGGCCCCGGCCCCGTGCCCGAGGGCCTCCACCACTTCGCCTTCCCCGCCTTCACGGATCGCGTGCACCGCGTCGTCGAGTCCTGGTGGTCAGCGCTATGAGGTCCTGCGCATGAATCGTCCCTGCCCGTTCTGCGCCAGCCCGGACACGCGCCCCTGGCAACAGCGTCCAGAGGGCACCTTCCGCGTCTGCGGGGCCTGTCGGTCCTACCTGAAGGATCTGGACCCGGAGGCCTTCCAGCGGCTGCACCAGACCGCCTTCGAAGATGGGGCCTTCATCGAACGGATCGCCTCCGGTGCTGGGGGACCTCAGCCCGATCACAGGACCTGGACCCGCTTCTTCGGCCATCTGCCGCCCGGCGACGTGCTGGAGATCGGGCCGGGGACGGGCCATCTGCTTGCGGCAGCCATGGAGCGCGGGTGGAAGGCCCGCGGCATCGAGACCAGCCCCACCCACCGGGCCTGGATCAAGGCCACCTGGGGCATCGAGACCCACGCCGCCTTGATGGATCTGCCCGGGGACTATCAGGCCGACGTGATCGTCCTGATCAATGTCCTCGAGCATGTGTACGATCCTGCCCCCCTGCTTTCCGAGCTTGGAGGGCGGCTCAGACCGGGCGGCCGGATGTTCTTGTCCCTCCCCAACGCCGGGTGCACCGTCGCCTCGTGGATGGGGGTGTGGTGGTCCATGTTCAAGCAGTCCGATCATGTGTCCATCCCCACCCGGGCAGGGCTCGAAGCACTGGCCCGGAGGTCGGGATGGACCCTGGACCGGATCTGGTCCTCGGAGCTCGCGCTGGAGACACCGGTCGGCCTCGCGGTGGCCCTGCGGGACAGGAAGCGGGCCGGAGCCAACCCCCGGAACGCTGGGCCAACGCCGGAGCCTGCCCTGCCCCCCTCTACGGGCCACCCCAGCTCCCTGGCCCGAAGGATGCATCGGATCCCCCCGGGACTGGATCCGATCGCACAGCTCTCAGGCTGGTTCTTCCGGGCCGGGACGCTCAAGGCCTGGCTGGTACGCCCATGAGGGCCTGGCGCAAGGCCGGGGCCTCTCTGACCTGGAACACGGCCGGGCAGTTCTCGGCGGCGTTCTTCGGGCTTCTGCTGGTGAAGGTCTCGGTCTCGGCCTTCACGCCCTCGGCCTACGGCTTCGCCGCGCTGGTCCTCGGGATCCAGCTCCTGCTGCGCAACGTCGGCATGCTGCCGCCCCTCAATCTCGCGATCTACGGCTCCGCCTCCGAGGGCGCCCAGCATGGGCTGGGTCATCTCTACGCCCTGGGCCAGCGGGCCCTCCTGGCCGTGGCCGTCATCGGCTTGGTCCTCGCGCCCCTCCTGCTGCGCGGCGTGGCGGGAGCGGCCACGGACCTGCCGGTCTACGCGGCGCTCATCAGCGCCCTGCTCGCCTCCGAGGCCCTGAAGTCCCTCCGCTTCAACCTGCTCCATTGTCGCGGCCTGGCCCGGCGCTACGCCCTCTGGTTCGCCGGGGATGCCGCGATGAAGCCGCTGGTGGTCGTCCTGGCCTGGCGCCTTTCCCCCGTGCCCGACAGCACCCTTCTGCTGGTCGCAGCCCAGGTGGTGGGTTCCCTCCTGTCCCTGGGGGCCAGCTACCTGGACCCGCGGATCCTGAGCTTGAGCCGGGAGCGCCTGGATGCGGCACCGCTGCCCCGGCTTGCCGATTGGCTGAGGAGCCACAGAGGATTCCTCACCCCTCTGATCGGCGTCGGCCTGACGGGCTGGATCACGGGCCTCAGCGACCGGTATCTGGTGAACCATTTCCTCGGCGCCGGCCCGGCGGGGCTCTACGCCGGTGTCTACGGGCTCTTCAGCGCGCCCTTCCTCATCGGCGGCGGTGCGGTGCTGCTGACGGCGCGGCCTGCCCTGCTCCGTCTCCAGGCCGAGGGACGCATCGGGGAGCTGCGGGCCCTCCATCGGCGGGTGCTCGTCCTCATGGCCCTGGGGGCCGCGGG
>DASTWQ010000035.1:0-5832 GCA_035758545.1 Holophagaceae bacterium
TCGTAGTCCACGGTCTTGTGGCCGCAGACCGCGCACTCGAAGCGCAGCTTGAGGATGCCGAGGTTGCGCAGCAGCTGCCGGTACTCGTTCAGGGCGGCCTCGGAGCGCCCGCGGCGGGCGTGGATCTTCGCCATGAAGAAGAAGAGCACCGGGCTGTACACCACCTGGCTCTTCACCTCCTGGAAGATGTCCAGGGCCTCGTCCAGGATCTCCAGCCGGTAGAGCATCTTCCCCAGGAAGAACTTCGCCAGGGTGGCGTGCTCGCTGGTGGCGGACACCCGCCGCAGCACCGCCAGGCCCTCCTCGGGCCGGCCGAGCTGGATGAAGTAGTCCTCGATCTCCTGCAGGAGGGCGCCTTCACCGGTGGCCCGGAAGCCCTCCAGCCAGATCTCGAGGCCCTGCGCCTCCTGGTCCTGCAGGATCATGCACCGGCCCAGCGCCAGGTAGGCGGGCACGAACCCGGGGTCCTCCTTGAGCAGCTGCTGGAAGGCGGGGATGGCCTCCTTGAACTGGTCCGCCTCCACCTTCTGCAGGCCAACCTGGTACTGCAGCGCGGCGCCCTGGGCCCGCTCGGCCTGGCTCAGCTCCCCCGGGAACTGGCCCACGAGCCGCTTCTGGACCTCGGCGGCCTCCTCCCACCGCTGGGCCTCCAAGTGGAGGGCCCGGAGGCGGCGGAGCGCGCGGAGGGCCTGCTTGGGCTGGTCCTGGGCGAGCTGGCGGAGGACCGCGGCGGCCCCATCAGGATCCCTCATGGCCTGGCGGGCCTCCGCCAACAGGTAGCGGGGCTCCGCGTGGCCGGGATGGGCCTCGCAGGCCTGGGCCAGCGCCCGGGCCGCGGCCTCAGGGTCGCCCTGCCGCAGCAGGCAGTCCCCCAGCAGGGTGGCGCCCTCGGGGTGGTCCGGCCGCTGCTCCAGCACGCCCCGCAGGATCTGCTCGGCCTCCTTGGGGAGCCCGTGGGCCATGAGGTCCCGGGCGTCCTGGAGCTGCTCGGAGATGCGCCGGCCCAGGCGCGTGGCCGCGGAGGCGTTGAGCCCCTTGATGGCCTGCCGGATCTCCATGATCAGGGCCCAGATGAAGTTCAGGACGAAGCCGATGAGGAAGGCGATCAGGATGACCGTCTGCACCTTCACGCCCTCGCCCCGGATGACCAGGTCCTGCACGAGGATGTCGTGGTTCGTCGCGTAGACGTGGGCTGACATCACCAGCAGGAAGACGATGGCGATGAAGAAGACGACGTTCACCAGGCGCATGGGCACTCCGGACGGCCATCCCAGGATGACACAGCGGCCGAGGCGTTCAGGCCCGGTCCAGCTCGCCCTTGGCGGATTTGAGGTCCTCCCAGACCGCGCGGCGAACGTCCTGGGTGTACTGGCGGAGCACGTAGGCTGGATGGAAGGTGGGCATGACGGGGATGGCCCGGCCGCCGAGATCCAGGCGCTGCCACTGGCCGCGGACCTTCGTGATGCCCTCCTTCACGCCCAGCAGCTCCCGGAGGGGCGTGGCGCCCAGGGTGACGATGACCTTGGGCTGGATGAGTTCGATCTGCCGCCGCAGGTAGCCCAGGCAGGCCTGGGATTCCTCGGGGGCGGGCGTGCGGTTGTCCGGAGGACGGCACTTCACCACGTTGGCGATGTAGACCTGGCCGCGGGTCAGCTGGAGCCCACCAATCATCTTGTCCAACAGCTCCCCCGCCTTGCCGACGAAGGGGCGGCCCTGGAGGTCCTCGTCCCGCCCCGGCCCTTCGCCGATGAACATCAGGCCGGCGCCCGGATCCCCCTCGCCGAAGACGAAGGAGAGGCGGCCCGGACCGAGGGGGCACTTCAGGCAGCCCCGGATGGCGGCCTCCAGGGCGGCCAGGGTCGAGGCCCCCGCGACGGCCTCCGGGGGCGGGTAGCCCACGGGATCCGTGGGCGGGGTGTAGGGGCCGGAGGCGGGCGGGGCCTCCCTGGCGGGCTTGGCGGGGATCGGCCGTTTCGGCGCCGCAGCCGGGATCTCCGGCCTCGGCACCCCGGCCTCCAGCCTCCGGCCTCCAGCCGGAAGTTCCTGCGGGGCAGGGACTTCCACGGCTTCCGGCCGCACCAGGCCCATCACCCCGAGCTCCCTCAGGGTGTCCCGCCAGGCCTCCAGGGGGGTCGCCATCCTTCGAGCCTAGCAAGATCCCCGGAACCTCTCCCCCGGCTCCTGCATCCTGGAGTCTGGAGACCTTGATGGGCGACCCCACCGGAGCCACCCCCGGAACATCCCCGGGAGCGACCCAGACTCCCTTCGGGAGCCGGGAGACTTTCCATGCCGCCTTCGCGGAGCTCTATCCGCGGCTGGTGAGCTACGCCCGCCGCTATGGCGCCACCTATCCGGAGGACATCGCCCAGGAGGCCTTCGTGATCCTCATGCAGCGGGAGAATCCGGTGGAGCATCCCACCGCCTTCCTCTACGGCACCGTGAGGACCCTCTCCCTGACGGAGCGGCGCCCCATGAAGAACCAGAACCTCAGCCTCGAAGCGGTGATGGAGCCCGGCGCCTCCGGCGCCACGGCCTTCGATCAGGTGCTGGGGCAGGAGGTCCGGGAGCGGATGAAGCTCCTCAGCCCCACCTTCCGGGAGGCCCTCTGGCTCTTCGTGGTGGAGGGCCTGGCCATCCGGGAGATCTCCGAGATCCTGTCCATCCCCGAGGCCACCGTGAAGACCCGGATCCACCGGGCCAAGGTGCAGCTGAAGGAACAGCTCAATCCCCCCGCCGGTGGAGGCGTGCATGTCCTGGTCTGATCCCGCGCGCAGGTTCGAGCCTGCGGAGGATGTCGAACTGAGGTCCGAGCTCCGGGACCTGCTGGGCCTGGCGGCCGCGGAGGCCCCCGGCGCCGCGGCGCCGGATCCGGCCGCCCAGGTGGAATTGGCGGAGCTGGCGGACAGCCTGCGCCGGGAGGCGGAGCGGCGCCGCCGGGCCACCCTGCGGCCCCGGGGCAGCTGGCGGCTCGCCGCCGCCGCGGGCCTGCCGATCCTGCTCGGCCTCGGCGCCCTCGGCGGCTGGGGTCTGGCCCAGAAGCACCGCGCCGATGGCCTGGCCGCCCAGGTGGCGGACCGGGATGCCCGCATCGCCCGGATCGCGTCCGAGACCGAAGCCACCCGCCTGGCGCTGGCCTCGGAGCGCGCCGCCAAGGAGGACGCCCAGCAGAAGCTGGTGCAGGTCGCCGCCAAGCTTTCTCCGCGGGAACGCCAGCCCTACCTGGTGCTCCCCGCGACGAAGCCCGTGGGTGCCGAGGTCATGGACACCCTGCGGGTCAAGGCCCCGGGCCAGTAGGCCTGGACACGGAAGAAGGGCGGGGGCGCCGTGAGGCGCCCCTTTTGTATTCAGGCTGGAGGCCCTCCTGCGCGGCGCCCTTGGGCGCCGTTCCTCCTTTGAAGAGGAGGCGGCCTGAAGGGGCGACACGGATGGACCTCCGGCCTCCAGCCTCCGGTCTCCAGCCTCAGCCCGGGCCTGCGGGGCACGCCTCCGCGCCGCGCAGGGGGCTCTGCCCCGCGCGCGTCGCTGCGGCTCTACGCCTTCCGCGGGCGGAAGGCTAGCCCCTCCGGCACCCTCAGCCCGCCTGGCTCTGGCCGGGGGTCCAGCCGCGCTCGTTGAGCAGGCGGACGCCCTGGATGCGCTTGAGGCGGAAGGCCATCTCCTCCTGGTGGAGGTGGCAGAAGGCCATGAGGTGGTCGCCGTTCAGCTCCCGGGGCGTGACGCGCCGCAGCTGGGTGCGGTGGGCCGCCGGGGGCAGGTAGGTGAGCTCGACGATGAGGGTGTGGGACGCGGCGTAGTCGAGGATGCCCTTGGTCTCGTCCTCGGGCTGCTGCTCGCCCTTGGCCCCCAGGTGCAGCATGGGCACGCGGCGCTCCACCTCCTGGTAGAGGACGGGATCCTCGTCATGGAGCTTCTGGAGGGCCTGGCGGGCCATCTGGCGCACGGGCTCCAGGTGGGCGGCCATGCCCTTCTCGTCCACGAAGGCGATGGAGGCCAGGGCCCAGAGGTAGAGCTCCTCGTCCTGGTCCAGGCTCACGGGCAGGAACCGGCTGGGCTTGGGCAGGTAGCCGGCCAGCTTGAGCAGGTGCTGGGCGTTGCCGTCGCCCTTCACCTCCAGCACGGTGTCCGAGAGGGGAGAGAGCTTGAGCGGCGCCAGCTCCGGGCGGAGCTTCAGCTCGTCGGCGAGCTGCGGCGTGCGGGCGCGGACGATGCGCACATTGCGCTGGACCTCCACCTCGCCCACCCGGCGGCCCAGATCATCCAGCAGCTGCATCAGGGTCTGGGGCAGGGCCTGGCTGGAGGCGCCGAGCCGGGCGCGCATCTCGTCCAGGCCCACGCCCTGTTCCAGGGCGCGCACGAGGGTGTCGTGGCCGAGGCGGAAGGCGCCCATGGCGTCCAGGGCCTCCACCTCCGTGAGCTGGGCGAGCTGCAGCAGCCGGTGGGGGTTCTGCAGGAGGGGGGTCAGCAGCTCCAGGTTGGGCTGCACGATGAGGGGCTGGGCCTGCAGGAGCGGCTGCCAATGCGGCGCCGTGGCGGTGTGGTCCCGCAGCAGGTACTCGTGGGACAGGGCCTCGCCATGCTCCGTGAGGGCGACGTGCTCCCCGGCGGCGTCCATGGCCACCAGGCCCATGCGGGACAGGAAGGGCAGGAAGATCCCCTGGGCCCGCTCCTCGTCGAGGGGGTGGAGGGTCTTCAGGAAGGCCAGGAAGGGCTGCACCGCGAGGGTCTGGCCCCGGCGCTCCAGCAGGTGCTGCATGAAGAAGTGGCGGTCCTCCGCCGGGGGCATGCCCCAGGCCTTGAGGTCGTGCTCCAGCAGGCTGGCGAAGGCGCGCTCGGCCACCCAGCGGGGCGGATGGGCCAGCACCGCGGGCAGCAGGGTCTCCACGCGGCCCTCCCGGGTCCAGAGCAGGCCCAGGCGGTGCAGCAGGGTGAAGAGCAGGGTCGCGTCCTGCTCCTCCTTCACGAGGGCGTTGCGCTGGAGGATGAGGCCCAGCTCCTTCTTGGCGGGCAGGCCGCCCTTGAGGGTGCGGATCCCGCCCACGCAGCGCAGCAGCACGGAGGTGAGGGCCAGGGAGAAGTGGAAGGGCTGGGACTGGCCGAGGCTCACCGGCGCCTCGGACTGGAAGCTGAGGGCGGTGTCGTCGAAGTCCTCGAGGGCGTCCGCCACCCGCTCGGCCAGGGTGTAGTCCGCCGCCTCCGGGGTCGTGGGCAGGATCAGGCCCAGGCCCGCCAGCTGGCCGCGGATGGGCTCCGCCGGCTGCTCCCCGGTCTCCGCCAGATGCTTGAGGGCCACGAGGCCCTCGGAGCCCAGGTCCGCCAGGGCATCCGACAGCCGCTTGTGATCCTCCAGGTGGAAGACCATGGTCTTGAGCAGGCGCTTGCGGCCCTCGGGCCCGTCCTCCCAGCGCATCGGGATCGGCAGCCGACGCCGCTCACAGATGAGGCGGAGCAGGTCGTCGCTGCAGTGGGAGAGGAGCTGGTAGTGCGTCAGGGGCTGGGCCATTCCGTGCGTCCTGCCGCCCATGGGCCTTCTGCCGGCCGGGGTCTGGGCGATCCTCCAGTGTCCCACGATCGGGCCGGGCGCTCACGCAGAAAAAAACGCCCGGCCGGAGCCGGGCGCGGCGCGGGCCGGAGCGGCCTACTGGGCGGCGAGGGTCCCGACGGTGACCGCCGTGCCGTGGACGCCAGCGGCGTCCAGGTAGGCGCCCTTCCCGGAATCCGTGAGGCTGACGGTGCCCGGGGCCACGCCGCCCTTCAGGGTGAGGGTCAGCTTGGCCAGGACGGTGCTTGAGGCCGGCGTCAGCGGGCTGCCGGTGCCCTTCTGGGACAGGGCGC
>DASTWQ010000036.1:0-13386 GCA_035758545.1 Holophagaceae bacterium
CCTGCCCCGGGCGGGCGCCGCGCGGCCGTCCGCCCTCAGCGGCACGGTGCAGGAGATCCCGCCGCGCCTCGCGCCCCTGCTCCAGCGGGCCCTGGCCGCGGATCCCGCGGAGCGCTTCCCCTCGGCGGAGGCCTTCGCCGCGGCCCTGCGGGCGGCGGCCTCCCAGGGCTCCCCCACCGCCCGTCTGGAGCTGCCGCCGGTGACGGGCCCGGAGCCCGCCTCCTACCGCGGCCTCGGCTGGATCGCCGCGGCGCTGGTGCTCGGCGCGGGTGGCTGGGTGGCTTGGCGGATGACGCGCCCGGCGCCCGCCCCTCTGCCTTCCGCCCTTCCGCCCTCCGCGCCCGTCGCCTCCACCCCGGCCGTTCCAGCTGGATCCGCTGCGCCACAGAAGCCCCTTCCCCTGGCCCAGGCCACCTCGGCCGCCGCCGTCCCTCCCGCGGCGACACTGCCCGCGCCACCGCCGGCAGCTGCGCCGGTCCAGCCTGCGCCGGATGCTGTCCCAAGTTCCGATGAGGCCTTCGCCCGGAACCAGGCCCAGGCCTTCGCCGCGGCCTACGCCCGGGAGGACTGGACCGCCATGGGCGCGGTCCTCGACGAGCTCCAGCGGCGGCGCATCGAGGGCCGGGTCTTCGGGCGGAACGAGGAGATCCGGCAGGTCATGGAGGCCGACCATCGCGCCGGGAAGATCCCCTACGACCTCATGCAGCGCCTGCGCGCCTACCTTCCGCCGCCGCCCGGCCCCCAGGGCCAGGGGGACCGCCCTGGCCAGCCGCCGGGACCGGACCACCGGTAGCCCCCGGGAAGGGGCGGATCAACCTTTCCGGCGAACCGGCCTCCATGGGACCAGGAGGCCCGCCATGGTCCGCACCCTCGTCGCCAGCCTGGCCCTGGCCCTGCTCCTGGCCTGCGGAGGCGGCAGCTCGACCACCGCGGCCACGGCCACCCCGGCTCCGGCCCCGCTTCCCGTGCCCGCGCCGCTCCGCACCGTCGCGCCGGCCACCACGGATCCGGCCATCAGCACCTACCTGGACGAGCATGTGGTGGCGCCTCCGGCCCCCGCAGCCACCCCCGCCCACCGCCTGTTCGTGCTGCTGCCAGGCACGGGGGCCCGCCCTTCGTCTGAGGAACTCATCCTCCAGACCGGCAGCTCGCGGGGCTACCACGTCATCGGCCTGGAATACCCGAACGGGACGAGCATCGCCAGCCTCTGCAACGCCAGCACGGATCCCGATGCCCACTGGAAGGCCCGCTCGGAAGTCATCACGGGCCAGGACCTGTCGACCCTGGTGGACGTGGGCCCGGCGGAGTGCATCGAGCACCGCCTGACGGCCCTCCTGACCTATCTGGCCAGCGCCTACCCGGCCGAGGACTGGGGCCAGTACCTCGCCGCCGGCCAGCCGGACTGGTCCAGGATCGTCATCGCCGGCCACAGCCAGGGCGGCGGCCACGCGGGCGTCATCGCCAAGTTGCATCCGGTCTACCGCTGCGTCTGCCTCTCCAGCCCGGCGGACTACCTCACGACCCTGCACCAGCCCGCCACCTGGTACGGCATGACCGGCGCCACAGACGCCTCCAAGATCTACGGCTTCAGCCACCAGCAGGACGAAGTGGTCACCTGGACCCTCGCCGTGACGGACTGGACGGCCCTGGGCCTCGACGCCTACGGCCCGCCGGTGAACGTGGACGGGGCCTCCGCGCCCTACGGCGGCAGCCACATGCTGACGACGAACCTCCCCCATGCGCCGACGTCGGGGACCTACCCCTTCCACGGCTCCACCTCGGTTGACTTCTCCACCCCCCTGCTCGGTGACGGGACGCCCGCCTACCAGCCGGTGTGGATCTGGCTCTGTTTCCCCTGACAATGGGGGCATGGACGCCCCGATCTCGGTCAAACGCTTCCTGGAGCAGGTGAAGGCGCGGATCGAGCCGCCCTTCGCCGCGGTCTGGGTGGAGGGCGAGGTCAGCAACTTCCGGGAGCCCACCAGCGGCCACTGGTACTTCACGCTGAAGGAGGAGGGCGCCGCCGTGAAGTGCGCGGTGTGGCGCAGCCGCCAGCGCTTCCTGGACAAGCCCGCCAACGGCCAGAAGGTGGTGGTCAAGGGCGCGCTGAACCTCTACGTCGCTGGCGGCGACCTCACGCTGGACGTGAGCCACTGCGAGCCCGCCGGCGTCGGCGACCTCCAGGCCCGGCTGCGGCGGCTGGAGGCGGAGCTGCGGGCCGAGGGGCTCTTCGACCGCCCCCGGCGCCCGCTCCCGGCCCACCCGCGGCGCGTAGGCGTCATCGCGGCCCTGGGGGGCGCCGCCCTCCAGGACGTGCTGCGGGTGACGGGCCGCCGCGCCCCGGGCATCGACGTGCTCATCGCCCCGGCCTCGGCCCAGGGCGAGCGTTGCGTGCCCGAGAACCTCCGGGCCCTGGAGGCCCTCCAGGATCCGGCCCTGGGCTGCGACCTCCTCCTGATGGTGCGGGGCGGCGGCAGCCTGGAGGACCTCTGGGGCTTCAACGATCCCGCCCTCGTGCGCGCCGTCGCCGGGAGCCGCCTGCCGGTGGTGACGGGCGTGGGGCACGAGATCGACACGACCCTGGTGGACCTCGCCGCGGACCTGCGGGCCGCGACGCCGAGCCAGGCCGCGGAGCTCGCCACGCCGGACCGGGCGGCGCTGGCGCAGGCCCTCAAGGGGCGCACGGACCGCCTGCTCTTCCGCATGCAGTGGCGCCTGGACGGCCTCGCCACCACCGTGCACCTGCTCAAGGACAGCGCCGGCATGCGCGCGGCGCCGGAGCGGGTGAGGGCCCTGCAGGCCCGCCTGGCCACCCTGGGCGCGCGGCTGTCGGGCGCCCACCCCCGCCGTCGCTGGGACCTCTCCGCCGCCCGCTTCGCGGCCCTGCGCCACCGCCTCGCCCAGATGGGCCCGCGGATCCCCGAGGCCGACCAGCCCCGCCTCGCCGCCGCCGCCCGCCACCTCGCCCCCGCCCTGGACAAGCGCCTCGCAGCCCTCGCCGCCCGCCTCGCCGTGGAGGCCGAGCGCCTCAGAGGCCGCGATCCCAAGGCCCCCCTCCAGCGCGGCTTCGTGCTGGCGCTGGACGGCGAGGGCAGACCCGTCGTCTCCGCCCGCAGCCTGCCGGGCGGCGCCCGCCTCCAGCTCCGCTGGGCCGATGGGAAGCGCAGCGCTGAACTCTTGGATGAGCCTTGACGCAGCACTCTGGCCCTTGTGATGCCGGGGATAAGGATGATGACTCATGAACCTGGAGCAAATCGCGGAGATTGGGATCGATTCGAAGCAACGACTCTACGTGAAACCCCAGACCAGGAGCTTCCCCTTCATCTACCGAGAGGCCATGGAGATCCACTGGGAAAACGAAGGTGAGTACCTGTTCGCTCCAGAGCCACCACGCGGCGACCTCTGGCCGCCTGAGCGATGGTTTGAACAGATCCTCCACGCTGCGAGGCTCCAATCTGTGGAATTGGTCGTCACAGGTTCCACCCGCTGGATCAATATCCCCGATGCGCTTCGCGAGAAATTGATGGCCATTGCCGATCCCAATACTCGTCGACTCACCTGAGTTCTCGCCCTCGGAATGCGCCAGAGCCCCCTTCGCGGCCCTTCGCATCCTGTGATTTCGCGGCCCTTCGCGGGCCCCGCCCTTTACCGCCGCAGGATCAGAAGCGTCAGATCGTCCTGGAGGCCCACGTCCTCGGCGAAGGCGGTGACGTCGGCGAGGATGGCGCCGCGGAGGTCGTCCTCGGTGCCGGCGAGGAGGGCGGCGAGGCGGTCGAGGCCGTAGAGGCGGCCGCCGGCGTCCATGGCCTCGGTGAGGCCGTCGGTGCAGAGGACGAGGGCGTCTCCGGGGGCGAGGGCGCCGCGGCAGGTCTCGATCAGCGCCTCGAAGCGCGTCGGGCTCAGGCCGATGCCGAGGCCCGCGGGGCGCAGGGTCTCCACGGCGCCGTCCGCGCGCCGGAGCAGAGGTTCGGGATGGCCGCAGCGCACCAGCTCAAAGGCGCCCGAGGCGGGATCGAGGATGCCGTAGACCAGGGTGAGGAAGACCGAGCGCTGATGGGCCTCGGTCCACAGCGCGTTCAGCCGCGCCGCGACCTCCGCGGCCCCGAGGGCGGCCTTGTCCAGGGCGGCGGTCATGCCCTTCACCTCGGCGGCGTAGAAGGCGGCGGAGGTGCCCTTGCCGCTCACGTCCACCACGAGGAAGGCCAAACGCCCGTCCGGCAGCGGGAAGAGGTCGTAGTAGTCGCCGGCCACCTGCTGGGCCGGCAGGAGCGTGGCCTCCACCGAGGCCTGCAGGTCCAGGACCGCGAGATCCGGCAGCAGGCGCATCTGCACGTCCCGGGCGATGCGCAGCTCCTCCTCCAGGGCCAGGCGGCGGAGGCGCTCCTCCTGGGAGGCCTCCAGCTGCACCGCCATGTCGTTGAAGGCCCGGGCCAGCACGCCCACCTGGTCCCGGCTGCGGGGGCGGACCCGCGCCGAGAAGTCGCCCTTCGTGAGCCGCGAGACGCCGCGGTGGAGCTCATCCACCGAACCACCGAGGCTCCAGGCCAGGCGGACGCCGAGGATCATGGCCAGGCCCTGGAGCACCGCCAGCACCAGCAGCAGGCCGGCGATGCCCACCATGACCAGCAGGCTGCGGAAGGCGATGTTGCCCCGGTCCTCGTCCTTGAAGCCGTAGCCGCCGAAGAGCACCGCGAGGCTCGTGCGCGGCGTGAGGGTGAAGACCATGGGCCGCCCCGTCGCCCAGTCCGTGGCCCGGAGGCCGATGGAGGGCAGCGGGAAGGGATGGAGGAGGCCTGAGCCCTTCAGCTCGTCCCCCACGGACCAGGACAGCACCTCCCCGCCCTCCCGCTTCACCGGCCGTCCCGTATCCACCTGGACGCCCGGCAGGTCCTGATCGCTCTCCCAGGCCAGCCGGTAGTCCGTGCGTCCGCCCCAGAGGCTCCCGCTGCGGGCGGTGAGGCCGTCCAGGGAGAGGGTCAGCAGGTGGAACCGGCCGCCGTCGGCGCTCGCCGCGCGGAGCAGCACGCCCGGCCGCCCGGTGGCGGGATCGGTGTCCTGCACCAGGCCGACGAAGCCGGGCTTCACACCCTCGGGCAGCGTGTCGACCTGCGAAGCCCAGGCCCGCCCGAGCAGATTCAGCTGCTGCACGGCCACGCCGTCCCCGGGGGTCCTCACCGCCTGGCTGAGGGCGGCTTCCAGGCTCGCCAGGTTGCCCTGCACGGAGCGGCTCACCTGGCCGCCCAGGGCGAAGTAGCCCAGCGACAGGAAGAACACGTGAAGCGCCGCCACCGGGACCACCGACAGCAGGAGGACGATGGCCCAGACCCGTCGGGAGACCTTGAACACCAGCCGCCGCCACATCCAGGTGAGGCCCCGCAGCAGCAGGACCGCCAGGCCCAGCCAAAGGCAGGCCCGCATCGCAAAGGAGGGGAGGACCCGGTTGCCCACCAGGCCGAGCAGGACCAGGGCCCAGGGCCAGAGGACCTTGGGTCCCCAGGCCTTCAGGAGGGCGAGGATCCGGCTGGGCACGGCCGCCTCAGGGCATCAGCATGCCGCCGTTGACGCTCAGCACCTGCCCCGTGACGTAGGCCGCCTCGTCGGAGGCGAGGAAGCACACGGCGGCGGCGATGTCGGCGGGGGCGCCCATGCGGCCCAGGGGGATGTTCTTGGTGAACTCGGCCTTCACGTCGTCGGGCAGGCCCGAGGTCATCTCGGTCTCGATGTAGCCCGGCGTGACGGCGTTGGCGGTGACGTTGCGGGAGGCCAGCTCCCGCGCCACGGACTTGGTGAGGCCGATGAGGCCGGCCTTGGCGGCGACGTAGTTCGCCTGGCCCGCGTTCCCCATCTGGCCCACCACGGAGGCGATGTTGATGATGCGGCCCGCGCGCTGCTTCATCATCGCCTTCGTCGCCGCCTGGATCGCCGTGTAGGCGCCCTTCAGGTTGGTGTCGAGCACCGCGTCCCAGTCCTCCTCCTTCATCTGGATGAGGAGCTTGTCCCGGGTGATGCCCGCGTTGTTCACGAGGATGTGCAGGGCGCCTTGGCGCTCCAGGGTCGCCGCCACCGCGGCCTTCACGCTCTCGGTGCTCGAGAGGTCCATGACCACGACATCGGCCTGGCCGCCGTCGGCGCGGATGGCCTCGGCGACGGCGTTCAGCTTGGCCTCGGTGCGGGCGGCGCAGACCACCCGGGCGCCCTGCCGGGCCAGGGCCTTGGCGATGGCCTCCCCGATGCCCTGGCTGGCGCCTGTGACGAGCGCGACTTTGCCGTCGAGACGGAACATGGATCCTCCTGTCGGTTCCCACAGTGTAGCGGTAGGCTTGACCGGACCTCATGAACCGCCGCGTCCCCCTCGCCCCTGGCGCCTTCCTGGGCCGCTACGAGATCCTCGCCCTCGCCGGCGAGGGGGGCATGGGCGATGTGTACCGGGCCCTGGACACCTCCCTGGAACGGGCCGTCGCCCTCAAGCGCGTGCGCGGCGGGCGCCCGGACGACCCGCTCCAGGAGCGGTTCCGCCGGGAGGCCCTGGCCCTGGCCCAGCTGAACCATCCGGGCATCTGCCAGGTCTACGAGCTGGCGGAGACTGAGCAGGGCACCTTCATCGTCATGGAGTGGGTGGAGGGCGAGACCCTGGCGGATCGCCTCGGCCGGGGCCCCCTCCCCTGGCGGGAGGCGGCGGAGATCGTCCGCCAGGCGGCGGACGCCCTGGCGGCCGCCCACGCCAAGGGCCTCGTCCACCGGGACCTCAAGCCCACCAACCTGATGATCACGCCCGAGGGCCACGTGAAGGTCCTGGATTTCGGCCTCGTGCGCTTCACCCGCCAGGAGCCGGACGAGCCCGTCGCGGATCCCCGGGCCGCCTGGCCCGCGGACGACCGAACCCTGCCGGGCACCTTCGCCGGCGAGGGCCTCTCGGGCGCGGGACGCGCCATCACCATGGTGGGCACCTTCATGGGGACCTTGGGCTACACCAGCCCCGAACAGGCCCTGGCCCGCTCCGTGGAGCCCCCGAGCGACATCTTCGGGCTGGGCATCCTCGCCTACGAGATGGTCTCCGGCGAGCGGCCCTTCAAGGGCGAAGGCCGCGCCTCCCTCGACGCGGTGGTGGACAACGTGCGGGACCCGCTGAAGCGGCGTCAGGCCCCCCGGCGCTACCGGGCCCTGGTGGACCGCATGCTGCGCCCCCGGCCGGCCTCCCGGCCCACGGCGGAGGCGGTCGCCCGGGAGGCCGGGGCGCTGCTCAGTCCCAAGGGCCCGCTCTGGTGGTCCACGGTGAGCGCGGCCACGGTGGCGGCCCTGGTGCTCGCGGGGTACTGGTTCCTCGGCCGCGGCGTGCTCGCCGGCGTGGTGGAGGGCCGGCCCGCCCGGGTGGCCATCCTCGGCTTCCGGAACGAGACCGGCGTGCCCGCGCTCACGCCCCAGACGGAGCTGGGCCTGGGTGAGCTGGTGGCGGACCGCCTCAGGAGCTCGCCGCGGGTCCAGGTGATCGGCGCCGACGCCTTGGCCCAGGCCTCCCAGGCCCTGCGGCTCAACGCGGCCGAGGCCTCCCCCGAGGAACAGCAGCGCCTGGGGCGGGCCCTGGGCGCGGATCTGGTGCTGACCGGCACCGTCCAGCGCCAGGATGGCCAGGATCGCCTGCAGGCTTCGCTGCGGGACCTGCAGGGGCGCGAACTCGCCCGGGCCGCGGCGACGGCGCCGGCCGGGGACCGCATCCTCGCCGCTTCGCAGCTCGCGACCGCGGCGTCCCGGTCCCTGTCCAAGGCCCTGAACCCTCTCGTCGCCTCCCCGGGCCCGCAGCCCTACGCGATCCCTCCCGAGGCCTTCGCGGCCTACGCCTCCGGCGCCGAGGCCTACCGCCGGGGCCGCTACGTCGAGGCGGAGCCCCAGCTCGAGCAGGCCGCCTTCCAGGCCCCGGAATGGACCGCCGCCGTGGCCGCCTATGCCTCCACCGAGGTCAGCCTCTCGCGCCCCCAGAGCGACACGGCGCTGCGCTGGGCCCTGCTCACCACCCGGCGCTCCGGCAACACCTCGGGCGAATCCAGCGTGATGCAGCTCCTGGGCAAGCGCAGCATCAACCTGCGGCAGTACGCCGCGGCCAACGCCTTCTACACCCAGGCCCTGGCGATCGCGGGGTCCGCCCCCCTGCCCCACATCGCCGCCGTGAGCCTCAACGGGCAGGGCCTGGTGGCCCAGGGGCTCGGCGACAGCGCCCTCGCCCGGCAGAAGTTCGAGCAGGCCCTCGCCCAGGCGGGGGGGGCCCAGGACCCGATCATGGAGACCCAGATCCTCGCCAACCTGGGGAATCTCGCCCTGCAGGACGGGGACCTCGAGGGCGCGGCCACCCGGTACCGATCGGCGGTGGCCACCGCCGGCGCCATCGGGGACGAATCCGGCGAGGCCCTCGGGCTCAACAATCTCGGCGTGGCGCTCATCTCCATGTTCAGGCCCGCGGATGCGCAGGAGGCCCTGCAGAAGGCCCTCGGGCTCCGGGAGAAGAACGGCGAACTCCTGGGGGTCATCAGCGCCCAGCGGAACCTCGGGATCTGCGCGCTGATGGCTGGCCGCCCCGAGGAGGCCCGCAGCTGGTTCACCCGCTCCGCGGAGCGCGCGGACCAGCTGGGCAGCGCCTACGCCGAGGCCCAGGCCCGCTTCTACCTGGGCGAACTGGACCGCCAGGCCGGCCGCCTGGACCTGGCGCTGAAGGGGCTCGAGCAGGCGGCCCAGCTGGCGGCGCGCGCGAAGGATCCCAAGCATCAGGGCATGGCCCTGGCGGCCCAGGCGGAGTGCCTGCTGCGCCTCGGCCGGGCCCGGGAAGGCGACGCGGCCCTGGAGGCGGCTGCCCGCCTCGCCCCTGGGAATCCCTACATCCTCCGGGCCCAGGCCTGGCAGGCCTTCAAGGCCGGCCGGAAGGCGGACGCCCTCGGGGATCTGGAGGCCGCCCTCGCGGATCCCCGCCACGACGCGCCTGAGCTGCGGCGGGAGGCGGAGGCCCTCCGGCAGACGTTCGGATTTGGACGCTGAAAGTCTGATTACGAGACGCAATCGCACTGGCGCGAACGCGCGAAGGGACCGACTGTAGAGGTGGGCCGTGCCCGCTCCTCCGAAAGGTCGCACCGATGAACCTCCGTGCCCTCCGCGCCGTCGCGCCGCTCCTCTTCGTCCTGCCGCTCGCCGCGAGCGATCCCTGGTCCCTCCAGCAGGGGACGGAGATCGTGCTCACCCCCCGGGGCAACATGGCCTCCATCTCCCTCGTGGGCAACCAGCTGACCCTGAACGCCGACACGGTCATGAAGATCACCCCGGATCCTTCCGGCCTCTCCGTCTCCCGGGAGTGGGTCCTGCCCGCCGGCACGGTCATCACCCTGAACCTCGGCTCCGGCCTCGCGGTCCGCCGCATGGACCTCCGCCACAGCGTCGAGCTGGAGATCGTCTCCTCCACGGATGGCGCCCAGGTGCAGACCTTCGGCGTCACGACCACCAGCGGCGGCACCATGGCCATCGACCCCGATCCGGGCACCGGCAACTCCGTCCCGCCGGCCTGAGACAGGCCTGAAGCGGAACTGATCCTGGCGGCCCCCTTCCACGGGGGCCGCGGCTTTCTGGGATAGTGGGGCTCCGTGCCCGCCTTCGGGGCGGCCTCTTCTGCGGAGCGGAACCATGCGCATGCCCGCGAGCCTCCTCGTGTCCCTCTGCCTGCCCCTCTGCGCCGCCACGCTGAGCGGTCAGGAAGCCCGGGACCCCGCCATCATGCACAGGGTGGCCGCGGTGGACGAGGCCCGGCTCCAGGCCACGGTGGCGACACTGGTGGGCTTCGGTACCCGCAACACCCTTTCGGACACCCGCAGCCCCGTGCGCGGCATCGGCGCCGCGCGGACCTGGCTGGCGGAGCAGTTCAAGGCCCTCGCCGCCCAGCCCGGCTCCCGCCTCCGGCCCTTCGAGGACCGCTTCACCTGCCCCGCGGGCCCCCGGGTGCCCCAGCCGGTGGAGATCGTCAATGTCGGCGCGGTGCTGCCGGGCACGGACCCCGCCCGCGCGAAGGAGGCCCTCGTCCTCACGGGCCACTACGACAGCCGGGCCACGGACGTGCTCGACGCCACCTCCGACGCGCCCGGCGCCGTGGACGACGGCAGCGGCACCGCCATGGCCCTCGAGGCCGCGCGGGTGATGGCCGACGCGCGCCCGGCGGTGACGGTCTACTTCGTCGCCGTGGCCGGCGAGGAGCAGGGCCTCCTCGGCTCGGACCACCTGGCCAAGCGCCTGAAGGCCGAGGGCGTCCAGGTCCTCGCCATGCTCAGCGTGGACATCGCCGGCAACTCCGAAGGCCAGGACGGCGTGAAGGACGACACCACCGGCCGCATCTGGAGCGAGGGCGTGCCCGCGAACGAGACCCCCGCCCAGCGGCGCCTGCGCCTCGCCCTCGGCACCGAGAACGACGGCGCCTCCCGGGAATGGGCCCGCTACCTCCAGCGCCTGGGCGAGCGCTACGTGGAGAACCTGCAGCTCCTGGTCATGCTGCGCCGGGACCGCATCGCCCGGGGCTCGGACCACATGAGCTTCAGCGACGAGGGCTATCCGGCCGCCTGCCTGCGGGAGAGCCACGAGAACTACCGGCGCCAGCACCAGGATGTGCGCGTGGAGCAGGGCGTGGCCTTCGGCGATGACCTCGCCCACTTCGACGCCCACTACGCCGCGCGGCTCTGCCGGGGCGTGGTGGCGGCCCTGGCCACCCTGGCGGAGGCCCCCGCGGCCCCACGGGACGTGACCCTCGGCGGCGCCGTGAGCCCGGACACCCGCCTGCGCTGGACCCTGCCGGAGGACCCGCGCATCGCCGGCATCCTGCTCTTCCGGCGCCGGGACGACGGCGTGGCCTGGCAGCGGATCGAGCGCCTGCCCAAGGGCGCCTCCGTGACCCTGGAAGGCGTCGTGCCCGACTCCTCCGCCTTCGCCATCGCCACCGTGGATGCCGAGGGCCACGAGAGCCTGCCCCAGCCGCCCTCCCACCTCGAATAGCGCCCTCCGTTCCGGACCGCGCCCGCTGCCGCTAGGCTGGGGAGACCCATGCGCACCCGCGTCCCCCTCGCCGCCGGCACCGTCCTCGGCCGCTACCGGATCCTCCGCCTCGCGGGGGAGGGCGGCATGGGGGACGTCTATGAGGCCTTCGACGAGTCGCTGGAGCGCATCGTGGCCCTCAAGCGGGTCCGGGGCGGGCCCGCCGAGGACAACCGCCTGGAGCGGTTCCGCCGGGAGGCCCTGGCCCTCGCCCAGCTCAACCACCCCGGCATCTGCCAGGTCTTCGAGCTCGCGCAGACGGACCGCGGCGCCTTCATCGCCATGGAATGGGTGGAGGGCCGCACCCTCTCGGACCGCCTCCTGGACGGCCCCCTACCCTGGCGGGAGGCCGCCGCCCTGCTGCGTCAGGTGGCCGAGGCCCTGGCCGCCGCCCACGCCAAGGGCATCATCCACCGGGACCTGAAGCCCGGCAACGTGATGCTCACCCCCGGCGGCCAGGCCAAGGTGCTGGATTTCGGCCTGGCGCGCTTCGCCGAGGCGCCCGACGAGCCACCGCCCATCACCGGAGAGACGCCGAAGCTGGAGGCCCCGCTCGACCCGGATCCCAGCGACGCCGAGACCCTGGCCGCGCCACCGCGGCCCTCGGGCCCCCACGCGTCCCGCTCTGGCTCCGGACGCTCCCTCACCCTCGTGGGGAGCTTCATGGGCACCCTGGGCTACACGAGCCCCGAGCAGGCCCTGGCCCGCTCCGTGGGCCCGCCGACGGATGTCTTCAACCTCGGCATCCTCGCCCAGGAGCTCGTCACCGCCCAGCGCCCCTTCCCGGGTCAGGGCCGGGACGCGCTCGACGCGGTGGTGGATGGGCGCCGCCATCCCCTGCCGCGGGCCGTCGCACCCAAGACCTATCGCACCCTCGTGGACCGGCTGCTGGCGCCCAAACCCCAGGACCGCCCTTCCGCCGAGGATGCCGCCGCGGCCTTCGCCGCCCTCCTCGCCCCCAAGGGCGCCCTGTGGTGGACGGGCCTCGGCGCCGCCTCCGTGGCCGTGCTGGGCCTGGGGGGCTATTGGCTCTTCGGCCGGGGCGTCATCGCCGGCCTGGTGAAGGGCCGCCCCGCTCGCGTGGCGGTGATGGGGTTCCGCAACGACACCGGCCAGCCCATGCTCAACGCCCAGACCGAGCTGGGCCTGGCGGACCTCATGGCCGCCACCCTGAGGCATTCTCCCCGGCTCCAGGTCATCGACAGCGACAGCCTGGCCCAGGCGGGGCGGGCACTGAAGATCAACCCCGCGGAGGCCGCTCCCGCGGAGCAGCTGAGGCTGGCAAAGGCCCTTGGCGCCGACCTGCTGCTGACCGGCGCGGTGTCCAGGCACGGCGTCCTGGACCGGCTGGACTATCACCTGACGGACCGGTCCGGCAGGGCCCGCACGGAGGGAGAGGCCGAGAGTCCGTCGGTGTCCGACCTGGTGATCGCGGCGACCCAGCTCGCGGAGAAGGCCGGAGGTCGGGTCCTGAACGCGGTGGATCCCCTCGCTAAGTCCCATGGCACCCTTTCGTCACCCATACCCCCTGAGGCGGTGGAAGCCTACGCGCTCGGCGTGCAGGCCTCCCGCCGCGGCCACTACTCCGAGGCGGAGCCACTGCTCGCGAAGGCCGCCTTCAGCGCGCCGGAATGGGACACCGCGGTGGTGGCCTACGCCTCCGCCTTGCGGAACCTCGCGCGCCCCGGGTCGGGCCTCGCGATCGAGTGGGCCCTCGTCGCGGCGAGGCGGAACGGGAGCACCCACGCGGAGACGAGTGTGCTCGAGCTGCTCGGGAACGACGCGCTGGACCGCCACGACATGCCGGCGGCAGAGCACTACTTGGAGGAGGCGCTGGCCCAGGCCCGGGCCCACTCTGATGCCGCCTCGGCGGCCTTCTGCCTCAACGGGCTCGGGCGCGTTGCGGGGTCCCGCGGCGATGCGCCGGGGGCCGAGCGGAATTACCGCGAGGCCTTGGAGGCCGCCGACCAGGCCGGCGACCTGATCATCCAGACCCAGATCAACACCAACCTGGGGAACCTCGCCCTGGAGCACGGCGACCTCGCGGAGGCCTCCCGGCGCTACGGCAGCGCCATCCAGGCCTCGCGGGCCATGGGGTACGAGTACGGCGAGGCGCTGGGGCTGAACAACCTCGGCATCGTGGAGATGACCGGCTTCCGGTTGGCCGAGGCCAGATCCCACCTGGAGAACGCGCTCCGGATCCGGGAGCGGAACGGAGACGCCCGGGGCGTCATCAGCGGCCTCCGGAACCTGGGGCTCTGCGCCCAGATGGGGGACCGGCTGGACACGGCGAGGTCCTACTTCGAGCGCTCCCTCGCCCAGGCCTCGGCGATCCCG
>DASTWQ010000060.1:0-11546 GCA_035758545.1 Holophagaceae bacterium
GGGCATCGAGGCCTACCAGGCCGGCCGGCCGCTGCCCCCCGGGGCCTACGCGGTGCTCGCCACGGCCCAGGACCGCGCCGCGCAACCGGGCCCGGATCCGGGCCCCCTCTACGCGGTGGAGATCCTCGCGGACGGCACCCCGAAGTTCACCGTCTACTGGGCGAACGTGCCCGAGTCGGAGCAGCCCAAGTTCGGCGGCCAGGACTTCGTCTACTGGCGGAGTCCGGATGCGGCCCTCCAGGGCTGCGCCAGCTGCCACGCCGGCGGCGCCTCGGATCCCGCCCAGCGGGTGACCTTCCCCGTCCGCTGATCAGGCGGCCCGGAAGGGCTGCCGCGCCGCATAGGTGAGGCAGCGCCAGATCCACTCCAGAGGACCGAACCGGAACCGCGCGAGCCACCAGGCGCTGATGGTGATCTGGAGCAGGTAGAAGGCGCCGCCCAGCAGGAGGGTCCCTGCGAAGGGGCCGACCTGCCCATAGAGCCCCAGCCCATAGCCGTTGAAGAGCCAGGTCATGGCCAGCGACTGGAGCAGGTAGTTGGTGAGGGCCATGCGCCCCATCGGCGCCAGGGCCCGGAGCCACCGGCGGGCCCCCGGGCGGCGCAGGAGCAGCAGCAGCCCCGCGGCGTAGCCCAGGGCCAGGGGTGGCGTCACCAGCAGCATCAGGAAGGCCGGGCCGCCCCCCAGGTAGAGCTGTCCGAAGCGGCCCCGGGCCAGGGCCCAGGCCGTCAGGGCCGCCGTCGCCGCCAGGGCCAGGGCGCCGCCGACGACCAGCCCCCGCAGCAACCGGAGGTGGGCCCCGGGATCCCGGAGGACCCCGCGCTTCCAGGCGGCGGACCCCAGCAGGAAGAGGCCCAGGGTGTAGGGCACGAAGCCAGCGAGCTCCCCGGCCGTGCGCAGGAACTGGTGGATGCGGAAGCCGGCGGCGGCGATCCAGGTGCCGTTCCCGTAGGCCTGGAGGCTGGCCTGGGCCGCGGCGGCCATCTCCGTCCGCCAGGCCGAGAGCTCCGTGGCAGCGGGGGGCCGGGCGAGCAGGAGCCCCGCCGCCAGGGGGAGGAAGGTGAGGAGGAGGCCCCAGCGCAGGGTGGAGGCCGCGGACCGCCGCAGGAAGGGCAGCAGCAGCGCGCCGCAGAGCGCGTAGTAGTAGAGGATGTCCCCCACCCAGAGCAGGGCCACGTGCAGGAGGCCGAAGGCCAGCAGGGCCGAGAGGCGCCGGGCGGCATAGGGGCCGAAGGCGCGGTTCCGGGCCTGGGCCCGCTCCAGCTGCATGGTGAGGCCGGCGCCGAAGAGGAACGCGAAGAGCGTGACGGACTTCTCGTTGAAGACGACCATCGCGAGAAGGTCGGTCCAGGCGTTGAGGCGCCCGGGGAAGGGATGGGCCGCGAGGGCGTAGCGCTCCACGGGCCCCCGGAACCAGAAGTGGAGGTTCATCAGCAGCACCCCCAGCAGCGCGAAGCCGCGGAGGATGTCCAGGTCCTCCAGGCGCGCGTCCCCGGCCACGGGCCCCGGGCCGGGCGGAGGCAGGCCGGGCTCGGAGTCGGAAGGCGCCATGGATCACCGGGAGGGATCCGCCGAGTCTCCCGGGCCCGGCCCGGGTCGGTCAACCCTCCAGCCTCCGGCTCAGGCCTCCAGCTCCCCCAGGACCTCCCGGGGCTTGCCCGCGCCGCGGTCGGGGCCCACGAGGCCCTCCCCCTCCATCCGGTCGATGAGGCGCGCCGCGCGACCGTAGCCGATGTTGAGCTTGCGCTGGAGCAGGCTCGTGCTGGCCTTGCGCTCCCGCTTCACGACGGCCACCGCCCGCTCGTAGATGTCGCCCTCGGCGCCCGTGAGGCCGGGCAGGCCCTCGTCCTCGCCCTCCTCGTCCGTCTCCATGGCCTGGATGAGGCCCTGGTTGTAGCTGGGCTTGCCGCGCTCCTTGAGCCAGTCCACGAGCCGCATCGTCTCCTCCTCCGTGAGGAAGGGGGCGTGGATGCGCCGGGCCCGGGCCGTGCCCGGCGCCAGGAAGAGGGCGTCGCCCTTGCCCAGCAACTGTTCGCCGCCGCCGGAATCCAGGATGGTGCGGCTGTCGATCTTGGTGTTCACGCGGTAGCTGAGGCGCGCGGGGAGGTTGGCCTTGATGACGCCGGTGACGACATCCACGCTGGGCCGCTGGGTGGCGAGGATGAGGTGGATCCCCACGGCCCGGGCCTTCTGGGCGATGCGGGCGATGCTGTCCTCCACCTCGCTGCGGGCCACCATCATCAGGTCCGCCAGCTCGTCGATGACCACGACCACGAAGGGGAGCCTCTCCAGCTCCTTCGGGCGGTCCAGCCAGCGCGGGTTGGGGGTGCGGTCCGAGAGGTCGATGCGGCCGCCGGCCTCCGCCACCTTCTGGTTGTAGGTCTCCAGGCTCTTCACGTTGATGAGGGAGAGGCGCCGGTAGCGGTCCTCCATCTGGGCCACGACCCACTTGAGGACGCGCCCGGCCTCCTTCATGTCCGTCACCACCGGCGCCCAGAGGTGGGGGATGTGCTCGTAGACGCCCATCTCGACCATCTTGGGGTCCACGAGGATGAGCTTCGCCTCGTCGGGTCGGGCCCGCAGCAGGACGGAGGAGATCATGGCGTTCACGCCCACGCTCTTGCCGCTGCCGGTGGAGCCGCCGATGAGCAGGTGGGGCATCTTCGCCAGGTCCGCGACGACGGGCTTGCCCTCGATGTCCTTGCCCAGCGCCAGCGTGAGCAGGCTCAGGGCCTCCCGGAAGACCGGCGCGTCGATGACCTCCCGGAATGTGATCACCTCGCGGGTGGGATTCGGCACCTCGATGCCCACGAGGTTCTTGCCCGGGATGCGGTCCATGCGGACCTTCTCGGCCTGCAGGGCCAGGGCCAGGTCCTCCTCCATGCCGAGGATGCGCGACAGCGGGATGCCGGGGTCCGGCTGGAACTCGAAGACCGTCACCACGGGCCCGGGCTGGATGCCGGACACCGAGCCCTTGATCTTGAACTCGGCGAGTTTGGCGGAGATGACTTCCCGGATCCGCTCGAGCACCGCCGGATCCAGCCGGCCGTGGGGCTGGGGGGGGTCGAAGAGGCGGCGGGGCGGCAGCTCCTCGGCGTGGGGCTCCGGCTCCGGCGCCGGCAGCTTCCGGGGCGCCTTGGGCTCCGGCAGGGCCGGAAGCGGGTCCCGGGGCGTGGGCTCGCTGAGGGGCAGGGCCTGCTGCACCAGCTCCCGGCCGTAGCGGTCCTTCATCACCTGGGGCGCCACCAGCGGCGCCTTCGGCGTGGGCGCCGGCACCTTCAGGAGCCGGGCGCCGAGGGCCTGTGCGGGCAGCTCCGGCGCGTCCAGATTCATGCTCCGGATCTCCGGGAGGGCTTCCTTCGGCGTCTCGAGCCGCAGGGACTGGATGGGCGGGAAGAGGCCCTCTGCCGGGACGACGCCTTTGCGCCGCAGCTCCGCGGCCTCCATCTCCGCGCGGATGAGGGCTTCGCGCTGGGCCTCCAGCTCCGACTGCCTCAGCGTCGCCTGCTGGGCTTCCAGCAGGTCCGAGGCCGCCAGCTCCGGCGTCGCGCCGCCGGACCAGCGCAGGAAGGGCCGCTGGACCATGGCCAGCACCCCCTTGACGCCCTTGAAGGGCAGCGGCTTGAGGAAGGGCCAGGCCCGCTCGCCCATCCACCGCGCCAGCAGGCGGGCCGTGGCGCGGGAGAGGGCCGGGGCCAGCACCAGGGCGCAGACGGCGAAGACGGCGAGGAGCAGCAGCGGCAGGCCCACCGGGCCGAGGCCCGCGTGGAGGCGGGGCCAGAGGGCCCGGCCCATCCAGCCGCCGAGGGAGAGCTGCAGCGGCGCCGCGCCGTTCTCCAGGGCCCAGTGCTGGGAGGGGAGCCCGCCCAGCAGGGTCCAGAGGGCGAAGGCGAGGGCGATCCAGGCGCCCCGGGCGGCCCAGCGGCGCAGGGCGCCCATCTCCTGATGGGGCCAGCACTCCCAGGCCAGCCAGGCCGGCAGGACGAGGGAGCCGTAGCCCGCGAAGGTCTGCAGCAGGCCGCCGAAGGTGGCGCCGATGGAGCCGCACCAGTTGTGCATGGGGCCGGTGGCCTGGCCGGTGACGAAGAGCTGGGGGTCCGAGGGGTAGAAGCTCAGCACCGCCAGCGCCAGGAGCACCGAGGCCGCGCCGCCGAAGAGCCTCAGGCCCCCCCGCACCGCAGGGCCCCAACGTTCCTCACTGCCGCCACCGACGGCCTTCCGCGCCACCGCACCTCCGGATGAGTCCGGCTCCAGTCTAGCGTCCGCCCGCGGCCGTGGTGGGTCGGAGCAGCGCCAGGCGCCGTTCCCGGTTCCAGTCCGGCTGGCCCGCGAGGCGGAGCATCTCCGAGGCGGTGACGAACCGCCAGCCTTCGGCCTGGGCCCGATCGATGAACTCCCCCAGCCTCGCCGCCGGCCGATCCGCCTCCGGCCGGTCGCTGCCCAGGTGCATGAGCACGATGAGCCCGTCGCCGTCCCGGGCCATGCGGGCGCGGAGCTTCTCCAGGATCGCCTCACCGCTCCGATAGAGGCGCCGCTCCTTGGGGGTGGCCCAGTCCAGGCTGTCGGCGCCCTCGCTCCAGCCCACGTGGCGGTAGCCGACGGCTTCGGCCCAGGCCCGGATCTCCCGGGTGTTCTCTCCGTAGGGCGAGCGCCAGAGCGGGTCCATGGGCCGGCCCGTGAGCCGGAAGAAGGCCTCGTCCGCCCGCAGCAGCTCATCCTGCACCCGGGCCTCGGTCCACCGGGGGTCCCGCCGGAAATCCGGGGCGAAGTGGGGATGGTCAAAGGTATGGTTGCCCACCTCGTGGCCATCCGCCACGATGCGCCGAACGATGTCCGGGAAGCGCTCGATGAAGGCCCCGGTGAGGAACATCGTCGTGCGGATGTGGCGGCGCTCCAGGGTGGTGAGGATCTCGTCCGCGGCCTCGTCGCTGGAGCCGCCGTCGAAGCTGAGAAGGATCACCTTCCGATCCCGGGGTCCCCGGGTGAGGTTCACGGCCGTCCCGGCGCCGGGCCAGGTCCCGTCGAGGGCCCGGGGCGGCGGGGCGGCGGGCGGCAGAGGCTCGGCCGGCCGGACCGGGGCGGGAGGCACCGGGTTCCGCGCCGGGGCCTGTTCCCGGGGCCGCGGCTCCGGTCGGGGGAGGGGCGCGGGAGGCCGGGTCAGGGCGGCCATCCGGGGCGCGGGCGCTGCCGCGGGGAAGGGCGCCGGCGCCTCCTCGGAGCCGTCACCCTTCAGCACCCAGGCGGCCAGGCGCCGGCCTTCGCCGTCCTCCAGGGTCACGGGCTCCCCGGCGACGGGGCTCCGGAACTCCCAGTGCACGGGACCGAAATCCGCGGCGGTGCTGAGGTAGGTGGAGGGTCCGGAGAGCACCAGGCGGGTCGGGCGGTCCAGCTCACCCTCGACGACGGTGTAGTCCCCCAGCCGGTGCCAGGTCCAGGGCCGGGCCTGGGGCGCGGCCGCCGTCGTCTCCGCCGCGGGTTGGCCGCCGGAGGTCCGGTCGCAGGCCATCCCCGCGGCCAGCGCCAACAGGACCGGAACCAGCAGGATGGATGCGGCGGCGCGGCGGCTCATGCGGGCCGGCAGAGGGCCCAGTAGTTGGCCTTCTCCCGCACCTTCACCCAGGCCACCCGTAAGCCCTGGGCCGCCAGATGCTCGCAGGCCCACTGGCCCAGCAGCTCTGTCGTGGGGTTCCGCCCCTGGAGCCGCGGCTGGTCGTTCAGCACCGTGTAGTCGAGACCCGCGACCCAGGCGTCGAGGGCCTCGGCGAAGGCCGGCTCGCCGCCTTCCCCGATCGCCTCATCCACCTCGACGGCGGCCTCCACCATCCAGTTGTGGCCGTGGCGCGCCTCCTCGAAGTAGGGCGCCTCGTGGAAGTGGTCCGCCACGAAGGGGCGGCGCTGGGAGAGCAGGAAGGGCATGGCTCAGTGTAGATCGGCCGGCGGATCCCCCGCCTCCAGTTCCGCCCGCAGGGCGTCCAGGTAGCCTTGCATCACCGCCTGCCGGGCCTGGGCCAGGCGCCGGCCCTCGGCGGTGGTCATGCGGTCCGTGAGCTTCAGGAGCTTCTTGAAGAAGTGGTCGAGGGTGAAGGCCTTGTCGTCCAGATCGCGGCCCTCCGCCCAGGGATCCTCGGGATGCCAGAGCTGGGAACGGAAGCTGGCGCCGGTGGCGAAGACCCGGGCGATGCCGATGGCGCCGATCGCCTCCAGCCGGTCCGCGTCCTGGACGACCCGGGCCTCCAGGGTCTCCGCGTCCTGGGTGCCGCTCCAGCTGTGGGCGGCGATGGCGTGGACGATGGCCTCGGCCTTGGGCGCCAGGGCCGGGATCTCCGCGCACCAGGCGGCGGCCAGTGCGGCGCTCAGCTCGGCGGTGCGGGGGGATTCGGGGTGGTTCTTGGGGCGGTAGACCAGGTCGTGGAGGAGGGCTCCGGCCACGGCCACGTCCCGGTCCGCGCCCTCCACCTGGGCGATGCGGTCCGCCAGCCGCGCCACCCGGAGGATGTGGGCCAGGTCGTGGGCCCCGTCCCGGGGGAAGGGTTCCAGGGCCAGGTGGGCCTTCAGCTTCGAATCGAGGGCCGGGTACCAGGCCAGGGCGTCCATGCGCATCCTTCCAGGCTATCGCGGCCTCCTGCGGGGACCCAGGGCCCGCTCCTGGCATGCTGGAAGGCCACGGAGTGTGCTGATGCGGTTCCTGCGGCGCCTGCTTCTCTCGGTCCTCGCCCTCCCGGCCCTCCTGTCGCCGGCCCGGGCCCAGGGCGCCTTCAACCCCGCCACCAGCGTGAAGCTCGGCTTCGACCATGGCGCCGTCGTGGTGACGGCCCCGGCGGGGTCCCACCTGAAGGCCGCCTTCATGAAGGTGGTGAAGGCCGACGGCCCGGGCCGTATCGAGCTGGGCCCCCTGACCCCCACCAACGCCCAGGACGAGCTGGGGGATCCCATCTGGCACGGCACCGTCCGCATCCCGGTGAAGGGCGAGGGCCTGCGCGGCCCCGTGACCCTGAAGGTGACCTACCAGCCCTGCACCGAGGGCACCGGCGGCGTCTGCTATCCCCCCACCACCCGCGACCTGACGGTGGACGCCGCGGCGATCCCGCCGATCGCGGCGGCGAAGCCCCGGCCTGAAGTCGCACCGAAGGTCCCGACCCCACCGGAGGTGGTGAAGGCGGTGGAGACGGCGGTCCCGGTCATCCCGCCCGCCGCGGTGGCGGCTGCCGCGCCGACACCGGTCCCCATTCCGGCGCCTGCCCCGTCCTCGGGCCTGCTGTGGCTGCTGGTCCAGGCCTTCGGCTTCGGCCTCGGCGCCTCCATCACGCCCTGCGTGCTGCCGATGATCCCCATCACCATGGCCATCATCGGCGCCAAGGGCGGCGGCAAAGTCCGGGGCCTGCTCCTGAGCCTGACCCTGGTACTGGGCATGGCGGTCACCTACACGATCCTCGGCGTGGTGGCGGCGCGGACCGGCGCGGCCTTCGGCGCCGCGGCCCAGAAGCCCGGCTTCCTCGTGCCGGTGGCGCTGCTCTTCGCCCTGCTGGCCCTCTCCCTCTTCGGCGCCTTCGAGATCAGCCTGCCGGCCTCGCTCCAGACGAAGCTTCAGGGCGGCGCCCGCAAGGGCTTCGGCGGGGCCTTCTTCATGGGCCTCATCCTCGGGCCGATCTCCGCGCCCTGCGTGGGGCCCTTCATCGGCGCCCAGCTCATCCAGATCGCCCAGCGGGGCCAGGTGGCGGTGGGCGCGCTGACCCTCTTCGTCTTCGCCCTCGGGATGGGCGTGCTCTTCGTGCTCGGCGGGACCTTCAGCGCCGCCCTGCCCCGCAGCGGCGACTGGCTCACCCGCTTCAAGCGGATCATGGGTCTGGTGGTGCTAGGCTTCGCCGCCTGGACCGTGCGCTACCTGGTGCCGGAGTGGGCCAACTGGGGGATGTGGGCCCTGGTGGCGCTGCTGGCGGCGCCGGTGCTCGGCGCCTTCGAGGTGGCGGAGGGCCTCGTCGCGGGCACCCGGAAGGCGTTCGCGATCCTCGCCCTCGCCGCCGGCGTCCTGCTGGGCCTGCGGGGCCTGGAGGCGGGCTTCGGCGTGAAGCTGCTGCCAGCGGGCGGCGCGCCTGCGGCTGCGCCCGCCGCCGCCACCGCGTGGATGAGCCAGGACCTCGAAGGCGCCCTCGCCAAGGCCAAGGCCGAGCACAAGGTCGTGCTGGTGGACATCTACGCCCAGTGGTGCGCCCAGTGCCACGAGCTGGACGAGAAGACCTGGCCCGACCCCGCCGTCGCCGCCTGGATCCAGGCGAATGCCGTCCCGGTGCGCATCGACACGGACGCCGTGCGGAAGGACCTCGCCGGTCGGCTCCAGATCGTCGGCTATCCCACCGTCATCCTGCTGGACGGGGACGGGACGGAGCTGCGGCGCCTCCAGGGCTTCGCGGATCCGGCGGCGATGCTGGCCTGGCTGAAGGGACGCTGAGGGGCTCCACCTCGGCCCGGGGCATCTCGACGGGAACGATGCGGCCGTCCTCCGCCTCCCGCAGGTGGCCGAAGTCCCCGGCCTTGGGCTGGAGGATCCCCGTGAACCGCTCCGGCTCCGCGAGGGCCAGTAGCTTCTCCTCGGGAATCGCCTCGCAGTGGCCGGTGTCGGGATCCACCCAGATCCCCGCGATGCCTGTATCGGAGCCCTCGTAGCTGGAGGTCTTCGGCGGCCAGAGCCCCTGCCGGATGACCTTCTCCTTCCACTCAGGCGTCAGGGCGTCGTACTGGGCCTGCATCATCGCCTGGGTCCAGTGGGTCTTCCGGCGGACCTGCCACAGGAACCCGATGCGCCCGTCCCGGCCCAGGAAGGGCGGCGCCAGAGGGAGGGGCGGGAAGTGGGAGGTGTGCCCCGGGAACGTGTCCGAGAGGACCACCTCCGGTTGGGTATCTCCCCAGACGTCGTCCTCCAGGATCCGGAGCTGGTGGTCGCCCGACTTGAGGAGGGCGATCTGGCCGGTATTCAGGAAGAGGAGGGCATCCCCGTCGCGGTTCACCGCCGCGACCCGGAGGAAGGCCGGAGGCTCCGGACCGGTGTGGATGACCTCCTGGGTGCGGGTGTTCAGATCGAAGAGGCCGATCTCGAAGGTGCCCTCCCTCTTTCCGGCTTCAGCGGGCAGGTGGCGGAGGACCAAAGCCTGGTCACCGAGGACCAGGAGAGGCGAGAGGCCCTTGGGCAGCCGGACCGGCGACTCCGGGTTCCGCCGGGCGGGATGGCCTTCGTGGAGGATCCGCTCGGATCCCTCCACGAACACGACAGGATCCTGGGCCCTGAGGACGCCGAGGGCCAGGAACAGGGCCAGGGGGGTGAGCCGACCTGCGCGCATCGCCATGTTCCAGGGATACAGCCTCCCGGCGCTGGAAGGATGTGAAGCCTTGTGAAGCCGCTAGCCCAGCTCCCTCAACGTCGCCAGGCCGGCTTCGGTACGGCTCAGGTACCAGGTCAGGGCCTGGCCATCCACGAGTTCCACCCGGGCGCGGGGCAGGAGCCGGCGCAGTTCGGCGGCGTGGCGGGCGTTGAAGCGGTAGGGCTCGCTGGGCAGCACCACGAGGTCGGGATCCAGGGTCTGGAGCTGGCGGTCGCTCAGCTCGGGGTAGCGGTCCGGGCCCAGGGGCGTGAGGCCCGCCTGGCGGACCAGGTCGCCCACGTAGGTGTCCGGTCCCGCCGCCATCCAGGGCTCCCGCCAGATGAGGGTCAGCGTCCGGGGGCCCTTCCTCGCCCGTTTCGGCAGCTGCGCCTTCAGGGCGGCGATTCGGGCGGCGGCCTGGGCCTCGGCCCCCAGGCGCGCCCCGAGGGTCTTCCAGGCCTCCAGGCAGTCGCGGACGGTCTTCACCTCGAGGGCCAGCCAGGGGATGCCGCGGGCCGTCAGGGCGTCGGCGACGGCCTTCGGGTTCTCGTCCTTCTCCAGGATCACGAGATCCGGCATGAGGGCCTGGATGCGGTCCAGATCCGGATCCTTGGTGCCGCCGACCGCCGGGAGGGTGGCGCGGATCCACTTCGGCTCGATGCAGTAGCGGGTGCGGCCCACGAGGCGGGTGGCCAGGCCCCAGTCGACGAGGAGCTCCGTCACGCTGGGCACCAGGCTCACGATGCGCTGGGGATGGTCCGGGTGCAGGCTCGGCGCCGGCGGCGGCGCGAGGGGGAACACCTCGGCCTTCCGCCGCTCCAGCTTCACGCCGAGGTGGGGATCCGCCGTCTTGCCCTGGCCCACGTCGCAGAAGGCCAGCACGGGGCAGCGGCCGCAGGCGGGCTTCCGGGCCTCGCAGGTCCGCCGCCCGTGGAAGATGAGCTGGTGGTGGAGCTCCACCCAGTCGGCCCGGGGGAAGGCGCGGCAGAGGTCCTCCTCCACCTTCTCCGGCGTCCTGCCCGCGCTCAGGCCCAAGCGCCGGCCCACCCGGAAGATGTGGGTGTCCACCGCCAGGGCCGGCACGCCGAAGGCATTGGCGAGGACCACGTTGGCGGTCTTCTGGCCCACGCCCGGCAGGGCCGAGAGCTGCTCCAGGGTGTCCGGCACCTGGCCGCCGTGGCGGGCCAGGAGGGCCTGGCCCAGGCCGAGGAGGTTCTTCGCCTTGTTGTGGAAGAAGCCCGTGGGGCGGATGAGGGCCTCCAGCTCCGGCAGCTTCGCCGCCGCCAGGGCCGCGGCGTCGGGGTAGCGGGCGAAGACGGCGGGGGTCGTGAGGTTCACCCGCGCGTCCGTGCACTGGGCGCTGAGGATCGTCGCCACCACCAGCTGGAAGGGATCGGCGTGGTCCAGGGCGCACCGGGCGTCGGGATAGGCCGCCCGCAGGCGGTCCTGGAGCTCGCTCAGCTTGGCCTTCGTCCAGCGCATCCGGCCATGCTGCCACGGAAGCGATAGACTGGAGCCCGGAGGATGCCATGGCGCATGCGCCCACGGGCCGCCTGGACTGCAACGAGACCGCCACCCACTACCGGGAGCTGGTCCGGACGAACATCGCGAAGCTGGGGTTCTCCCCGGGTCTCGCCGTGATCCTGGGCTGCGACGACCTGGGCTGCATCACCTACCACCGCTGGCTCCTCAAGGACTGCGAAGAGCTGGGCATCGACGCCAAGAACATCGAGGTCCGCAACGGCCTGGACCTGGTGAAGACCGTGGCCCGCCTCAACCAGGACGACAAGACCCACGGCGTCTTCATCTTCTACCCCCTGCGCTATCCCGAGATCCGGGACGACGAGGTGATGGACCTGGTGGACCCCGACAAGGACATCGAGGGCCTGCACGCGACGAACATCGGGTACCTGAACAAGTACAAGAAGCGCATCGACGGCTCCGACAAGCGCTGCATGACCCCCTGCACCGCCCGGGCCGTGGTGAAGACCCTCAAGCGGGGCTACGGCGACACCTGGCTCACGGGCAAGACCGTGCTCATCATCAACGACTCCCTCCGCATCGGACGGCCCCTCAACGCCATGGTGGCCAACCTCAAGGGCACGCCCATCACCTGCCACGCCAACACGAACCAGAAGCACCTGGAGCAGTTCATCAAGCTGGCGGACGTCATCGTCTCCGCCGTGCCCGCCGCC
>DASTWQ010000126.1:0-36696 GCA_035758545.1 Holophagaceae bacterium
GGTGCCGCGGGGGCGGTGTCCGGGTGGTCCAGGCGGACCGGTTCACCGGGGACCGGCGGCGGCAGGGCCGGATCGTCGAGGGCGAGGAGCACCCCCGTGATGTTGTCCCGGCCCCCGTAGGCGTTGGCGGCGTCCACCAGGGCCTCCAGGAGGCGGCGCGGCGGCAGCGGCTCGCACAGGATCTCACGGATCCGCTCGTCCGGCACCTCGCCGTGGAGGCCGTCGGAGCAGCAGAGGATGCGGTCCCCGCGCCGGAGCTCGAGGCGGGAGAGGGGGATGCGGAGCGGGTGGGTGGAGCCCAGCGCCTGGGTGATCATGTTCCGCTGGGGATGGACCTTGGCCTCCTCCGGGGTCAGGGCCCCCTGGCGGATGAGGTCGTGGACGAGGGTCTGGTCCGTGGTGAGCTGGCGGAGCTCTCCCTGCCGGAGCAGGTAGGCCCGGGAATCCCCCACCTGCGCGACGAAAGCCCAGCGGTTCCAGAGCAGGAGCCCCGTCAGCGTGGAACCCATGCCCCGGGAGGCCCGCTCGGCGTCGGCGTAGCGGAGCACGGCTCGGCTGGCCTCCTGGGCGGCGCCGGAGAGGGCCGAGAGGATGCGGCGCTCCGCGCCTTCGGAGCCGGCGTGCCGGCCCCAGTTCAGGTAGAGATGCAGGTTCATCGCCGCCAGGCCCTCGCGGCTCGCGATCTCCCCTGAGGCGGCGCCGCCCATGCCATCCGCCACCGCCGCCAGGAAGCCGGCATGGCCCACCTCGAAGCCCCGGTCCCCCTCGTTGATGACGGGCTCCTCGCCGTCCATCGCGCTCAGGAGATAGGCGTCCTCATTGTTCCTTCGGATCCGGCCCGGGTGGGTGATGGCGGCGTAGTCAATCTGCATGGGGCGGCACGGGGCTTCATGTGGAGGACGTCACATCGGGAGATCGGAGGCGGGGCTTTCATTCTATCCTGCGGGGGAGGTGAAGCCGCATGGAGACACCGCTGGACCTGCTGATCGTGGGCGCCGGGCCGGCCGGGATCGCGGCGGGCGTGGAAGCCCGGCTCGCGGGATTCCAGCGGATCCAGCTCCTGGAGAAGGGGCCGCGGCCTTCCTGGTCCATTCAGAAGCTCTATGCCCCCGGGAAGCGGGTGGACCGGGCCTACCTGGGCCAGGACGCCCCCCGGGAGGGGGCCCTGGACCTCCAGGACTGCTCCAAGGACGAGTGCCTGGCCCTCCTGGACCGCGCCCTCGCCGAGCACCGGCTGCCGGTCGAATGCGACACGGAGGTCTGGAAGGTCCACCGGGACGAGGATGGCCTGTTCACCGCCCTGGACTCCAAGGACCGCAGCTGGCGCGCCCGGGCCGTGGTGCTGGCCATCGGGGTCTACGGCCGTCCCAACAAGCCCGGCTACCCCGTCCCCGGCAGCCTCAAGGCCCAGATCCACTTCGACCTGAACGCCATCCCCGCCGGCTCCAAGGTGCTCGTCATCGGCGGCGGCAACACCGCGCTGGAGTATGCGGACTTCCTCCATCGTGACCATGACACCACCCTGGCCTACCGCGGCGCGGAGTTCCTGAAGGCCAACGACGTCAACCGCGGCATCGTGGCGCGCCTGGCGGCCGAAGGGAAACTGCGGGTCTGGATGGAGGCCGATGTGGAGGCGCTGGCGGACGCCGGGGAGCCGCCGAAGGTCGAGGCCCGCTTCAAGGCCGGCGCACCAGAGGCCGCGGACCGCTTCGACCACGTGGTCTACGCCATCGGCGGCTCCACCCCCGAGGCCTTCCTCCAGGCCGCCGGCGCGGAGCTGCAGGGGAAGGCCCCCGTGGTGGACGGCGCCTTCCAGAGCACGGTGCCGGGCCTCTACCTGGCCGGCGACCTCATCGCCGGCGGCAAGGGCTCCATCATCAAGGCCTTCAACTCGGCCCACCGCATCGTGGCCCTGGGCCTCGGCCAGGACCCCGCCTTCCGCCCCTCCGGGACGGAGGGGCCGTGATCCTCGCCATCCTCGGGCCGGGCACCCTCGGGTGCTCCCTGGCCCGCCATGCCGCCTCCCGAGGGATCTCGGTCCGCCTCCTGGGCCGGGATCCCGGCCATGCGGCCCGGGCCCTGGACCGTCTGAGGGCTCGGGGCGGGGACACCACCCGCATCATGACCGGCGGATCCGGCGACCTGGAGGGCGCCGACGCGGTCCTCGAGGCGCTGCCGGAGGATCCTTCCCTCAAGGCCGAGGCCTGGCGCGCCTTGGTGCCCCGCCTGCCGGAGGGGGCGCTGCGGCTGACCGGCAGCTCCTCGCTGCCAGTGGCCGAGCTCGACGCCGCCGCGGGGCTCGGAGGGCGCCTCATGGCCTTCCACCTCTTCGTGCCCGTGGGCCGCATGGGCATCGTGGAACTGGTGGCCCCGGAGGCCGTGCCGCCCCGGGACCGGGCCCGGGCCGCGTCCCTGGCAGCGGCGCTGGATCTGCGCCTGGTCCAGGTGAAGGACGGACCCGGCTACGCTGCGGCACGCATGGCACTCGTCCAGGGCCTGGAAGCCATGCGCCTGCTGGAGGCCGGCGTGGCCTCCGCCGAGGACCTGGACGCGCTCCTGGTCCATGGCTACGGCCATCCGGTGGGGCCCCTGGAGCTGTCGGACCGCGTCGGCCTGGACCTGCGCCTCGCCATCGCCGAACGACTCTTCGCCGAGACCGGCGATCCCCGCTTCGAGCCCCCCCGCATCCTCCGCGAGAAGGTCGCCGAAGGCGCCCTCGGGCGCAAGGCCGGCCGCGGCTTCCTGGCCTGGGACAAGCCCCGCTGATATGCTGGGGGTTCTGGATCCTGCGGTCCCGCGAACCATCCATCCGCCTTCTTCGGAGAGCCAGCATGTCCCTGAACTGCACGCACTGCGGCGCTGACCTGACCGCCCCCCAGAGCGTCCGCATCGCGGAGTACCACTTCGGACGCCTGCAGGAGAAGACCCAGGACCCCATGGAGGGCCCGGGCTTCGTCTACCACATGGAAGTCCCGGACACCTACACGATCCTCTGCACGAACTGCAAGCGCCTGGTCCGCACCCTCCCCTTGAAGAAGTAGCGCGCGAATCTGGCTCTGATGGAAAAGGGGCGGCCTCCGGGCCGCCCCTTTTCCATGCTCCGCTCCGGCCTAGTGGGACCGCGGCGGGGTTGAACGAGGAAGGCCCCCGTCGCCGGGGGCCTTCGAAGGACACGCGCAGGACTCTTGCCGGGACTACTGGCGCAGGATCCGGGGCGTGATGAAGATCAGCAGCTCCGAAGTGGCCTCGGCGTTGGTCTTGTTCCGGAAGAGCGCGCCGATGATCGGCAGGCGCATCAGGAAGGGGACGCCGGTGGTCTGCTTGGTGGTGTTGGTGATGTAGACGCCGCCCAGCACCGCGGTGCCGCCGTCGCGGACGAGCACCTGGGTCTCGATGGACTTCTGCAGGATCGAAGGCGTGCCGTTCACGGTGTTGCTGAAGTCGGCCTCGGACTTCTGGATGTGCAGATCCATCAGGATCGTGCCCTCGTTGGTGATCTGGGGCGTCACGTCCAGCTGCAGGTTCGCGTCGATGAAGGCCACCGTGATGGCGCCGCCCGCCGCGCCGCCCTGCTGGGTGGGGTACGGGATCTTGCGGCCGGACAGGATGGAGGCCTTGCGGTTGTTCTGGGTCACGACCTTCGGGCTGGAGACGATCTTGACGACGCCGTCCTTCTCGAGGGCCTGGAGGATGAAGTTGATGCTGAACCGGTTGCTCAGGAAGGAGACCCAGAACTGCCCGGCAGGAGCAGCGATGCTGGTGACGCCGGGGGCGCCGCCCTGGAAGGCCACATCCGCGGCCTGGCCGGAGGCCGTGCGGTTGAAGCCGCCGCCGGAGTTCCAGGAGGGCGATTGGCCGAAGGCACCCCAGGGGGCAGCCTTGCCACCGATATTGAGCTGAGCATCACCCGCGTTGCTGGTGGGCCAGCTCACGCCGAAGGCGCGCTGCCAGTCCTTGTTGGCCTCGACCACCCGGGCCTCGATGCTCACCTGCTGGATCTGGACGTCGAGGGTCTGGAGCAGGTCCTCGGCGGTCTTCAGGTAGGCCGGGAGGTCCGTGATGATCAGGGTGTTCGTGCGGTCGTCCACGATGACGGACCCGCGCTTGGAGAGGAGCTTGGTGACCAGGGCCGAGGCCTCGGAGACCTTCGCGTAGGAGAGCGGGCGGGTGATGGTCTCGAGATCGCCGGAGAGGGCCTTGGCCTCCGCCAGCTTGCCCCGCTCCTCGGCCTCCTTCTGAAGCGTCGAGATCTTGGCGACCCGGAGGACCCCATTCTCGATCTCCTTGCCCAGACCGGCGTTCTTCAGGACGATGTCCAGCACCTGATCCCAGGGCACGTCGGTGAACTTGTAGGTGTAGGTGCCCTGCACGTCCTGGTCAGCGACCAGGTTCAGGTGGCCCACATCCGCCAGGTAGCGGAGGAAGGTCTGGAGGTCGGTATTGGGCAGGTCGATGGAGACCTTGGCGCCGGTGTAGCGGCGTTCGCCCTGGCCGAGGGTGCGGGCCGAATAGCCCGGGGTCTGGATCTGCTGGATCGGGGCCTGGGCCGGGGCCGGCGCGGGGGCCGGAGCCTGGGCGGGAGCGGCGGTGCCGAGGGCCATCACCGGAAGGGCCTGGAAGCCCGCGCCCACCTGGGGCAGCTCGGGCAGGCTGGCAGTGGCGGGAGCGGCGGCCGGGGCCTGGTTCTGGGCCACCGCCACGGGCGCGGCCTGGGGGGCCTCCACCGCGGGCAGCGCGGCGGCGGGCTCAAGGCGGGCCTGGACGTGGCCGGTGCCGGCGCTCAGGGAGAGCTGCACCTGGCCGTCCCCGTTGGAGACGGCGACCTGAGTGCCCTCGGCCACTTCCAGGACCATGCGGGTCACAGGCTGCGGGGAGACGGCGAACTGGGCCATGCGCGCCCGCTCGATGAGAGGGTGCTGGAGGGCGGCCAGGTCCTGGCGACCGACCGCGTGGCCGCGGTCCACCCCGGGAAGGTCGACGACGACCCGATGGGGGTGGTCCAGGACCTGGATCCGCGGCGTCTGGGAGTAGCCGGGGATGGTCAGGGTCAGGACGGCGCTGGAGGCGTCCGTGGAGGCCAGGGTGGCGGTACGGACCGCGCAGGTCCGCGCGGCCACGGGAGCCTCGGCCCGGAGGGAGCCGGCAGGCAGGCCCGTGAAGGTGACGGCCCCTGCCACCAGCAGGGAACTCAGGCGGGCGTTCATCATTTCGCCTCCTCGTTCTTGAATGTCTTGACGACCGTGCGATAAGCGGAGCGGTTGGTGGTGTTCAGTTCCCACTGGTGGAAGGTGACGCCGCGTTCGTCGATGGCGACGATCTCGCCGTCCCGGAGACGGAATCCGACGGGAACGAATGTCGACTTTCCGTGGCTGTCCACGATGACTGCAAGGAACTTGCCATCATTGCCGCGGACCACGCCCTTGACCGAGATGTCCTCCACCAGGTTGCCCTGGTTCCTGGAGGTGTCCTCGGTCGGGGTCGCGAAGGGATCCCGCTTGAGGCTCGGCTGGTAGGGGACCGGCTTGATGACCGTGATGTCGTCCTGGAGCGCCCCATCGCCGCCGGGGGCGGCCTGGGCGGCCGCGGGAGCCGGCGGAGGGGCCTGGGCGGACAGAGCGCCGGTCCCGGCCAGGAGGACGAGGAGCGGGAAGGGAGAGAACCGGGTCGTCATGGGGTGCCCCTCACTTCTTGGCCGGCGCCGCGGGCGCGGCCGGGGTCTCGGGGTTGTACACGTAGGCGCTGACGGTGGCATGCACCTTCATCGGGTACGGCCCCTTGGCGTCGATCCGCGTGAACTGCAGGTTCGACAGGCTGATGATCCGGTCGTAGCCGGAGACCTGGGAGGCGAAGAGACCGAAGGTGTTGTACCCGGCGCGGAAATCGAAATCGATCATCCGCTCGGTGTAGTACTTGTCCTTCCGCTCACCCTTCACCGAGAAGGAGGACTGGTCGATGCCGGCGTTGTCCGCCAGCTTCTTGATCTTGTAGGGGATCTCGCCCGTATCCGTGTCCGTGGGCATGAGGGCCACGAGCTTGTCGATGCGGGCCTGGGACTTGTCCACCTCTTCCTTCAGCTTCTCGTACTCGACCTTGAGCTGCCGGCCCTTCACCACCTGGGTCTGGAGGGTGTTGCACTGGTTGGTCAGGTTCTCGAGGTCGGTACGCTTGCCCGACAGGAGGAGGTAGGCCAGCCCGGAGAAGACGAGGCCGGACACGAGGCCGATGAGGATCTGCTTCTGGAGGTTCGGGTTCATGGCGGATCCCCTAGACGGCGTTCTGCAGCTGGAAGGTGATGGTGAAGTTCACCCAGTCGCCATTGGCGTCCTTCTGGCCGCCCGGGTAGGTCACCTGCTTGAACCAGCGGGTCCGCTGCTGGAGGTTGTTGTAGAAGAGGTTGATGGACTCGAAGTTCCGGGCCTGCCCCTGGATGGTGATGGCCATGCCGTTCTGCTGCACGGACTTGAACCAGACATCATCCGGCAGGCTGTCCGCCAGCTCCTGCATGAAGTAGACGGGGAGCTGCATGCGCTTGCGGAGGTCCACCAGCACCTGCTCCTTGTTCTGGAGCTCCTCCTTCTTCTTCCGGAACTTGGCCTCCAGATCGATGTAGGGCTTCAGCTTGGTGAGCTCGTCCTGGAGCGCATCCCGCTGCTTGGTCTTCTGGTCGATCTGGTTGCTCAGGTAGAGGTAGTAGACGCCTCCGACGGAGGCGGCGACGAGGCCCACCAGCACGCCGGCGATGGGCAGGCTCTTCCGTGCGCCCTCCTCGGCGTACAGGGCCGCGGGCTCCGAGGAGGCCGCGCGGGCGCCCGACTGGGCCAGCGATTCACCGAGCAGATTGATCTTGATCATCGGTCACCCGCCTGACGAAGGGCCAGCCCCACGGCCACGGCCGCGCCTCCGCCGACCTGGCGGAGCATGCCGGGATCGACGGCCGCGTCGACATCCATGCCCTGGAAGGGATTGAATCGCTCGACCGGCACGCGCAGCCGGTCCTTGAGGGCCTCCGGGAGGCCGTTGACCATGGAGCCGCCGCCAGCGAGCTGGACCCGGTCCAGGCGGTCCACCTTGAAGCTGCTGCGGAAGAAGTCGATGGTGCGCGCGAGCTCATCGCCGAAGGCGTCGGAGACGCTGTTCAGGCTGCTCTGGACTTCGTCCGGGGTGTGACCCTCGGCGGGCTGGCCGGCCAGCAGGGACTGGGCCCCCTCCCGGCTCACCCCCCAGTCCTCCTGGAGCTTGTCCAGGAAGCGGGACGTGCCCCAGGTGATGTCGCGCCAGAACATGGCCCGGCGGCCCACCAGCATCGCGAGGTTCGCGAAGGTGGAGCCCAGGTTGACCAGGGCGATGACTTCGTCGGGACCCGAGGGAAGGCTGCTGGCTTCGTGGGCGTTCTGAAGGGCGAAGACGTCCACGTCCACCACCCGGGGAACGCAGCCGGCCTGGGCCACGCAGGAGACGTAGGACTCCAGCTTGTCCTTGCGGCAGGCCACCAGGACCACGTCCATGTTGCCTTCCTGGGGACGCTCCTCCAGGACGTCGAAGTCGAGGGCGTAGGCGTCCATGCCCTGTCCTGCGGGGAAGAAGCTCTCGGCCTCCCAGCGCACGCTCTCGGCGAGCTCGGCGGGGCTCATGAGGGGGAATGTCACTTTCTTGACCATCACCTGCTGGCCTGACAGGGAAATGGCCACGTCCTTGTTCTTGATCCGGAGCTGGCCCATGGCCTGGCGGATCGCCTGGGCCACGGCGCTGCTGTCCATGATGTCGCCGTCGACGATGGCATCGGCCGGGATCGGCACCGCACCCACCTTCACGACCTTGTGCCGGAGCGAAGCGCCCTTGCCGGTCGTCTGGACCTCACAGACCTTGACGGAGCTGGAGCCGATGTCCAATCCGACCAGACTCTTGTTCTTGCTGCCGAAGAGTCCCACGAGAGCCTCACTTTTGGCGATGGATGATAAGTGCTGATAAATCTACCACCCGGAGGGTGGGGGTCAAGACTGGTTTTTCTTAGGAAGAGCCTCGTCGGAGCCCAGCCCCACGAGGACGGCCGTGATGTTGTCCTCGCCTCCGGCGGCCCGGGCCGCGGAGATGAGGGCCTCCACGGCGGCCTGGAAGGAGGAGGCTTGGCTGACGATGTCCCAGATCTGCTGATCGGGCACCATGCCCGACAGTCCATCCGAGCAAAGCAACAGCCGTTCCGAATCCGCGAGGTCGATCTCCTGGACCTCCACTTCGAGGTCCCCCCCGTTCCCGAGGGCCTGGGTGATCACGTTCCGGAAGGGGTGGACCCGGGCCTCCGAGGGGGTCAGGATCCCGTTGGCCACCTGTTCGGCGACCCAGGAGTGGTCCCGGGTCACCTGCCGGATCCCGTCCGGGTCGAGCAGGTAGGCCCGCGAATCCCCGACGTGGACCAGGGTCGCCTTGCGGTCCCCCACCAGGAGCGCCACCACGGTGGAGCCCATGGTCTCGCGCTCGGGGTTGGACCGGATGTCCTCCGCGATGGCCTTGTCCGAGAGGGTGACGGCGGCCCGGAGGCGGTTGGCGTTGTAGCTGAGGGCCGCGTCGTAATCCACGGGCCAGGTGCGCTCCTGCTCCACGGTGTCGGCCACGAACCGGCCGATGGTCTCGACCACGATCTGGCTGGCCACCTCGCCGGCGGCATGGCCGCCCAGGCCGTCCGCCACGACGAAGAGGCCAAGGTCCGGCGCCATGAGGAGGTTGTCCTCGTTGTGCTTGCGGACGCAGCCCACATCCGTCATGCCCGCGTGATGGAGTCCCGGCATGTTCAGCCCTTTCCGGTGAGTCGGCCCCAGAGGGCCTTGGCCTGATCCGCCAGGCTCCCGGCGGGAGCGGAGGTCTTGCCCTTGCCCTTCCCCTCGGCGGGGACCTTGGGCGCCTTGAATCGGCGATGGTTGGGGGCCAGGCGTCGGGCCGCCTGGAGGGTGGCCTCCGCCCTGGCCTTGAGGCCTTCGGCCTGGTAGAGATCGGCCATCCGGATGAGCGTGTCGGCGTCCTTGGGTTGGAGGGTGAGGGCCGACTCGTAGCTCTTCAAGGCCTTCCGGGCCTCTCCGAGCCGCTCGAGGGCCTGGCCCTGCAGCACGAAGTAGGGGGCCTGGCGCCCGTCCTGGCGGATGGCGTACTGGACGAGGGCAAGGGTCCGGCCAGGGTCGTTCTGCTCGAAGGCGGCCTTGGCATCGTCGTACCAGTCCGTGGCCGTCCGGCCCTGGGGCGAGGGCGGCGCGGCCTCGGGCTTGGTCGCCGCGGGGGGCGGGGCCTGGATCTGGGTGCGCCGGGAGGGGTCCTTCACGGCGGTGTAGGCCTCGTTCAGGGCGCGGAACCGGGCCTCCGCCGCCGCCTTTTCCGCGCCGGAGAAGCGATCCGGATGCCACTGCTTGGCGAGCCGCAGGTAGGCGGCCTTGATCTCCTCCGCGGACGCGTTGGGAGAGACTTCCAGGAGTTCGTAAGGATTGGAGGACAACATGGTCAGGGCGAGTCGGCCACTCCGTGGGGCATGGAGAAAAGAGGGCTTGGATCTGAAAGCGTAGCCTATTTCCACTTGGGATGCAGGCTTCCGGTCGGAGGCGCAGGTCCGCCCGGCGTCGAGTCCAGGGGCTTTGCAACTTTCCCGCCGATGGCGGCCTTCCCCGAGCGGATGGCAGACTCGAGCCTTCGGGACGGGTCCCGAGGAGCGGGCATGGCGCAGGATACGCTGGCGGCGGCGCGGGATCGGCTGGAATCCGGAACCGTCAGCTCGGAGAGGCTCGTGCAGGCGTCCCTGGACCGCATCGCCGCCCTAGACGGCCGGCTGAACGCCGTCCAGGCCCTGGCCCCCGAGCGCAGCCTCGCCCTGGCCCGGGAGGCCGACAGACGCCGCCGCGGCGGCGAGCGGGGCCCGCTGCTCGGGGTGCCGGTCGCCCTGAAGGACAACCTGGCCTGGGCCGGGGTGCCCATGGCCTGCGGCTCCCGGATCCTGGAGGGCTACGTCCCGCCTTTCGACGCCACCGTCGTCCGGCGCCTCCTGGAGGCCGGGGCGGTGCCGGTGCTCAAGGCCAACCTCGATGAGTTCGCCATGGGCTCCAGCGGTGAGTACAGCGCCGCCGGCCCGGCCCGGAATCCCTGGGACCTCACCCGGACCCCGGGAGGCAGCTCCAGCGGCAGCATCGTGAGCGTGGCGGCGGGCTACACACCCCTGGCCCTGGGCTCCGACACCGGCGGCAGCGTGCGGCTCCCGGCCAGCTTCTGCAACGTCACCGCGCTGCGGCCGACCTACGGAGCCCTCAGCCGCCACGGACTGGCGGCGCTGGCCTCCTCGCTGGACCAGGTGGGCCCCGCGGCCCGGACCGCCGAGGACGTGGCCGCGGCACTGTCGGTGATGGCCGGCCGGGATCCGATGGACAGCACCAGCGTGGACCTCCCGGACCGGGACCGGCTCTTCCCCCTCCGGCCGGCGGACCTGCGGGGCCTGCGCCTGGGCCTGCCCTCGGAGTACTTCGCCGAAGGCCTGGAGCCCGGCGTCCGGGCGGCCCTCGACCGCGCCCTGGCGGTCTTCCGGGAGGAGGGAGCCGTCCTGGTCCCCATCTCCCTGCCCCACACGGACGTCGCCATCGAGACCTACCACCTCATTGTGACCAGCGAGGCCTCGGCGAACCTCAGCCGCTTCGACGGGGTCCGCTACGGGGCCCGGGTCTCCGCCGAGGGCGGCCCCGCCGCCATGGTGGCGGCCACCCGGGACGCGGGCTTCGGGGAGGAGGTGAAGCGGCGCATCCTTCTGGGCACCTTCTGCCTCTCCCGGGACCACTACGAGGCCTTCTACCTCAAGGCCCTGAAGGCCCGGCGCCGGGTGGCGGCGGACTTCGAGGCGGCCTTCCGGGAAGTGGACCTGGTCGCGACGCCGGTGAGCCCCTGCCCCGCCTTCCCCCTGGGCGCGCGGACCGGGGACCTGGTCTCCATGCACCTGGCCGACGCCTTCGCCGTCGCCGCGCCCCTGGCCGGTCTGCCCGCCCTCGCCTTCCCGGCCGGATTCCATGAGAATCTACCGGTGGGCATGCAGCTGATGGGTCCGGCCCTCTCCGAGGTCCGCCTGCTCGAAGCCGCCCACGCGTTCCAGCAGCGCACCGATCACCACCTCCGCACCCCGGATCTTTAAAGGAGCTCAGAATGGCCTTCGATGTCGTCATGCCTCAGATGGGCGAGAGCATCGCGGAAGCCACCGTCCTCAAGTGGCACAAGAAGCCCGGCGACGCCGTGGCCAAGGACGAGACCCTCTACGAGATCAGCACGGACAAGGTGGACGCGGAGATCCCCGCCCCCGCCGCCGGCACCCTGATCGAGATCCTGGTGGACGTGAACCAGACCGTCGCCGTGGGCACGGTCGTGGCGCGCATCGGCGCCGCCGGCGAGGCCCCCGCGGCGTCGGCCGGCTCCTCGGCGCCCGCGGCATCGACCCCGGCCGCGCCGGCCCCGGCTGCTGCCGCCTCCGCCCCCCTGGCCGCCCCCATCCACCCGATGAGCGTGGAGGACGACAACAGCCTTGAGGGCCGCCTCAAGACCAAGTCCAGCCCCCTCGTGCGCGAGATGGCGAAGCAGCACGGCGTGGACCTGAGGCAGGTGCCCGGCACGGGCATCTCCGGCCGCGTCACCAAGGACGACATGGAGGCCTTCCTGGCCAAGGGCGGCGCCGCCGCGGTGGCCCCCGCCCTGCCCGGCGTCCACGATCCCTCCGCCCCGACCATGGGCATCCCCGCCGCCCTCGCGGTGCCCCCGGCGCCGGCCATGCCCGCCTTCGCCCCCGGCGAGCGGGTGCGCGTCGAGCCCATGACCCGCATGCGCAAGATCATCGCGGAGAACATGGTCGCCTCGAAGCGGACCTCGCCCCACGTCTACACGGTCTTCGAGATCGACATGACGAACGTGGCGCGCCTGCGGGCCAAGCACAAGAAGGCCTTCGAGGCGCAGTACGGCACCAAGCTCTCCTTCATGCCCTTCATCATGATGGCCGCCTGCAAGGCCCTCCGCGCCTACCCGGAGGTGAACGCCTCCATCGACGGGGACAACATCGTCTACAAGCAGGACATCAACCTCGGCATCGCCGTCAGCCTGGACTGGGGCCTCATCGTCCCGGTGCTGAAGGGCGCCGACATGATGAACCTGGGGGGCCTCGCCCGGGGCCTCAACGACCTGGCGGACCGCGCCCGGAGCAAGAAGCTGAAGCCCTACGAGACCAGCGGCTCCACCTTCAGCATCACCAACCCCGGCGTCTACGGCGATACCTTCGGCCTGCCGATCATCAACCAGCCGAACGTGGCCATCCAGGGCGTGGGCAACATCGTGAAGCGCCCCGTCGTCGTCACCGGCCCCGACGGCACGGACTTCATCGCCATCCGCCAGATCATGTTCAGCAGCCTCGGCTTCGACCACCGCCTGGTGGACGGCGCCACCGGCGACCTGTTCATGTCGGTCGTAAAGAAGGAGCTGGAGACGTCGACCTTCGGGCTGGAGTAGGAGGCCCCGCGCCTCCGCTCCGCCCGAAGGAGTGGTCTCGCGTATCGCCGCAGGCGATACCGAGAAGAAGGAGCTGGAAACCTCGACCTTCGGGCTGGAGTAGGTCCTGCCCCTTCCGTGAAAGGGCCCCGCGATGCGGGGCCCTTGCATGTCAGTCGAAGCCGGGGTTTGTCTCCAGGGCCAGCTCCCGGAAGCTGACGGTGTCCGAGAGGAAGGTCAGCGGGATGTCCCGGGTGGGGCCGTTGCGGTGCTTGGCCACGATGAGCTTCACGTGGCTGTCCATCGGCGTGCCGTCGCCGCCCTCGGACTTGAGGCGGTGGATGAAGGCCACGATGTCCGCGTCCTGCTCGATGGCGCCGGAGTCCCTCAGGTCCGAGAGCCGCGGCGGCCCGCCCTGGCGGTGCTCCACGTCGCGGTTGAGCTGGGAGAGCACGATGACGGGGATGCCGTTGTCCTTGGCCAGCAGCTTGAGGCCGCGGCTGATCTCGCCCACGCGCACCGCCTCGTTCTGCTGGGAGGCCCGGCTTCCGGCGGGGGAGCTGAGCAGCTGCAGGTAGTCGATGATCAGGAAGTCGATCTTCCGGTTCGAGGTGGTCCCCTGCTTCGTGACCATGTTCTGGATCTGAGGCACGGTGATGGAGGCCTGGTCGCAGATGTAGAGCGGCAGCTGGATGATGCGATCCCGGGCCGCCAGCAGCTCGGCCATGTCCCGGTCGTCGAAGCGGCCGGATTGGATGCTCTTCAGGTTCTTCTGGCTGTGGGCGGAGAGCAGGCGGAGGAAGACCTCCTCCTGGCTCATCTCCAGGGAGAAGAAGGCGCCGCACTTGTCGAAGTTCTCGGCGGCCCGAAGCAGCCAGTTGAGGGCCATGGCGGTCTTGCCCACGCCGGGACGGGCTGCGAGCACCACGAGGTTGCCAGGCTGGAAGCCCTGGGTGAGGGTGTCCAGGGTCGGCAGGCCCGTGGGCACGCCCATGGAGCTGCCGGTGGCCAGCTTGGTCTGGAGGCGCTCGACGGTCTCCTGGGCCACGGACTCGATGTCCACGAGGCCCCGGGCCTTGCCGTCCTCCTGGGCCAGGTGGAAGAGCTCCTGGGCCGCCTCCTCGACGAGGGTCTTGGGGGCCTTGTCCTCCTCGCTGGCCTCGCGCACGACCCTGGCGCCGAGCTTGATGAGGCGCCGCAGGGTGGTCTTGCGGCGCAGCAGGTCGGCGAGCACCTCGGGGCGGCCCACCTCCTCCGCCGCAAGGAGCTCCGTCAGTCCGGCGAAGCCTCCCAGGCTGGCCAGCTGGTTCCGCTGGTCGAGGAGGTCCTTGAGGGTGAGGGCGTTGACCTCCACCTGGGTGTAGACGAGCTCCCGCAGGGCCTGGAAGAGGGCCTTGTGCTGGGGCGCGACGAAGTCCTCCTCCGTCAGCTTGGCCACGATGTCCGCGGCGCGGCTCTCCATGCCCGGCGCGCAGCAAGTGGCCAGGAGGCTGCGTTCAGCCTCCACGTCCTCCGGCAGGCGCTCCGGCAGCCACTCGGCCATGGGTCTCGGTTCCAGGAATGAGGATCAGGGAAGGGGCGCGGTGTAGCCGCCGCCGTCCACGTCCACGAAGATCGGGTTGGTGACGGCCACAGGATAGATCCCCTTCATGACCTTGTTCCAGGGCGTGCCTGTGGCGTAGGCGCCGGTGGTGGACAGCGGGACGCCCGCCTCCACGACGATCCAGCCGTCCTTGCCGCCTGTGAGGGTGGACATGGGCAGCGTGAAGGTCCGGGTCCAGTGCCGGGCATCGGCCGAATCCACCGTCCACCCGTTGGAGGCCGGCGTGGCGCCGAAGGGGGCGGTCGCGGCCACGGAGCCGTTCACGACCACGCGCACCTCGTCCACCGGCACCCAGCTGGCGGACCAGACGTTCACGGTGAGGGTGACCGAGGGGTTGGTGCCGGAGACGGTGGCGCCGGGGCCCGAGGTGCCGACGGCCACATCCAGGAGCGGGCCGGTGGAGGCCACCGCGGCTCCGCTCCGGAGGGCGGTGGCCACGGGGCCCAGGCTGTCCTGGCTGAGGGTCGCGGTGCCCAGGTTCAGGTAGGTGCGGGCGAGGCCCACCGGGGTATCGACGCTGTAGACGCCGCTGCTGAGACCCAGGGCCTTGGTGAAGCTGGCGGGGGTCTGAAGGTTGAGGAGGTTGAACCAGTCGGTCCGGACGCTCTTGAACTCCGAGAACCAGGCCGTGGGGTCCGCCGGATTGCAGCCCTCGCCCCTGAGCAGTTCGATGGCGTCGAAATCGCCGGTGCGCTTCCCGTTTGACTTGGGATCCGTGTCGGTCCACCAGCTGTTGGCGCCCGTGCCGAGGGCGACGCCGGCCGCCACGGGATGGGCGGTGAAGAGTCCCTGAGGGCCACGAGGCCGGTGGGCGATCACATAGGTGCCCCCGCCCTGTCCGATGAAGTCGGCGGCGGTCCAGCCCTCCGAGGCGAGCGCTCCGCCGAAGGGAAGGCTGCCGTCGGGCGCGGCGGTGAAGAGGGAGGTGAAGTCCCCCTCCGCCAGGCTGGAGGTGCGGCCGGCCACCACATAGGGCTGGCCCCCGATCACCGCGAGGCGGGAGGCGTTCGTCGCATCATCGCCGGCGAGGAAGTCGAGCCGGAAGCTGTCATGGATGTGCTTGGCATCCACGAAGGCGTCCTGCTCCGTGCGACCGACGATACCCACGCCTTCCGCGAGGGCGGAGGAAAGCTCTTCGCCGGAGAGCATGCCTCCGGTGGTTGCCTGGGAGGGTCCGGGGAGATCAAAGACCTGATAGCCGGCGGGCAGAGGCAGGTTGAAGGCCGCGATCGAGTAGAGGCCGGAATAGTTGTCCTGTCCGGCGGAGATCCGGGTGGTCGCCAACGGCAGCAGGGGCCCGCGAGTCTCGAAGACCTGGTAGGAGAAGGTCCCGGCAGGGAGCTGGAGGAGGAGCGGACTCGAATTGGCCAGCAGGTTCACGCCGAAGCCCTGGTTGCCCCCGATGAACTGGTAGTTGCCCGGATCCAGCGCCGTGATTGGCGTCTTGGCGTGGGCGACGGAGCTGAAGTAGCTGTTCATGAGCCGCAGGCGCTTCAGGGCGGGGTCGTGGGCAGGATCCGGTGCGCCCTGAGCATCCACCGCCTCCACGGTGAACCGGCCGGGTGTCAACTTGCGGGTGGCACCGGTGGCGAAGTCCCCGGAAGTGCGGAGGGACAGGAAATCGATCTGCACCGGGTAGTAGACCCGGTAACCCGAAGGTTCTGTGGTCTGGGACCGGTCCGTGGACAGGGCCTGAGAGATCCGGAAGGTCTGGGCCGAATCGGGCCGCAGGTAGGCGGGCTGGACCTGGGTGACGTCGCTGTTGGCGTTCTTGAACAGGTAGTCGGTCTCGGAGTTGACGCCGTCATTCAGGACGATGCGGTAGGGCGCCTTCTGCGAGGGATCCGCAGGATCCGGCAACACAGGCAGGAGGATGTTCTGGTACCCGCCGACGAAGTCGGGGTTCTCCCCGCTCTCAGGCACCGTGAGGTATTCCAAGACCCAGTGGGATGGGGTGCTGTCCGTCTCGGGCGTGGTGGACGTGCCGACGTAGCGCTCGAAGCGGATCTCCGTCACCCGGGAGCCGTTTTTCGCGGCGGCATCCATGGTCCGGTAGGCGACCATCCCCAGGGTCAGACCCCGGAGCGAGGCCCGCTTGGTCTGGACGGAATTGAACACGGTGTTGGGGTCCTGGGTGCTCCCCGCCCCGCTCACGCCCGCCACCGGGAAGAGCAGGCGGCGGTAGCGCAGGGTGCTCCCGGAGGCCAGAGGACCCGCGGTGGGCAGGGACCCCGCCACCAGGCGCTTCGGATTGATGGGACGGATGGACCCGAGGGCGGTCTGGGGGTCCGAGGCCACCATGAGCTGATCCGCGTCGGCCGGGAGGATGCCGAGGGAGAGGTGGCTGTCCAGGTCCCCTGCGGAGGGCTCGGCGCCCTGGAGGATCACCTCCGGGGCCCGCACGCTGGTGTTGAGGGGATCCGAGAAGCTGCTGCCGGGGATGTCCAGGCCCCAGGAGGAGAGCGGCGCGCCGCTGGCGTCCTGGTTGGCGGGGATGATGAACCGGTAGCCGCCGCCGCGCTGGAGCAGGTAGTCCCCCAGGCTCACGATGGGGAGCGCGGAGGCGCCCCCATTGGTGACCTGCGTGTCCAGCGTGAGGAAGTAGTCCGTGCTGCCCAGTGCCACCGTCTGGACCACGGTCACGCCCTGGACCCGGCCCTCGCCGTCCCAGGAGGCGCCCGCGAGCTTGTGCAGGGGATCCAGCAGGTAGCCGCGCATGGTCAGGACCGAGGCATCCGGGGTGTTCGACACGCTGTACTGGTCGAAGACCAGCGGCAGGTCCGGATCCTGGTTGGCCACGGGCCCGAGGCGCTCGAGGTTGTCCGTGGGGGTGGCCACCTGCTTGTAGGAGGTGTCCAGCGCCACGCCGCCGATGTCGAGGATGGCGCCGCCGGAGGCCGCGCCGAACTGGCCGGGGGTCACGCCGAACCGGGCGCCGTCCACGGCCACCCGGAGGTAGTCGTTCCCGAGGAAATAATCGCCGGGACCCGCGGTGGCCTTGGTTCCCCCCACCCGCGCGCCCCCGACCGCCGGGATCTGCTCGGCCCGGGTGGTGGGCGCGGTCTGGCCGGTGGCCCGGTAGCAGCCCAGGCCGCCCGCGGCCAGGAGGAGGGACACCGCCGCCAGGCCGGGCAGGCGCCCGGGGGAGGGAACGCGGGAGCGCTGGGGTCGAACGGGGGCAGGGCGAAGGGTCATCGGCGCTCTCGGGGGGGCTCTCGGCGGGAATGCGGGCGAAGGGTCTATCCTACCTGAGGATGCGCGAACTGGCTCTCAGGTTGCTTGGCAGGAAGGCCTTCAGGATCGGGCTCGCCCTGGCCGCGCTCCTGGCCTTGGATCTGTCCTGGGCGCTGGGAAGGTTCCCGTCCGCCGCCCGGGGGCGGGTGGAGTCCGTGGCCACCCTCCCGCCGGAGGGCTGCCCGGTCCTGGTCCTGGGGGCCGGTGTCTATGCCGACGGCGAACCGACCGCGGTGCTGGAATCCCGCCTCCAGACCGCCCTGGCGCTCTGGAAGGCCGGCAAGGTCCGCTGGTTCCTCGTCAGCGGGGACAACCGCACCCTCAGCTACAACGAACCCCAGGCCATGCGGCGCTGGCTCGTGAAGCAGGGCGTGCCCCCGGACCTCATCGTCTGCGACTACGCCGGCCGCCGGACCTACGACAGCCTCCGACGGGCCCGGGACGTCTTCGGCCAGTCCCGGCTGGTGGTGGTCACCTCGGACTTCCACCTCCCCCGGGCCATGTACCTGGCCCGGGCCCTCGGCATCGCCGCCTGGGGCGTCCCGGCCCCCTCCGCCGCCTCGGGGCCCTGGGCCCGGATGCAGTTCTGGATCCGGGAGGTGGGCGCCCGGCACCTGGCCTTCATCGACGCCCACTTCCCGCCGCCGGACACGGTCCTGGGACCCCGGGAACCCACCCCGGACGACCTGGGGGCGCCGGATTCAGCCCGCGCGCCAGCTCAGGGAGCCCGGCCGTGACCGCGGACCTGCTCATCCTCGCCGCCGGCCGCCTGCCCCAGGGCCGCTACCTCGGCAGCCTGGCGGGCCAGGGGGCCGTGGGCCTCGGCGTCACCGCCCTGGAGGGACTGCTGGCGGATCCCGCCCTGCCCCGCCCGGACCGCGTCGTCTGGGGGATGGCCCGGAGCCACGGCAACGGCATGAACCCGGGGCGGACGATCGCCCTGAAGGCCGGGCTGGGGGCCGAGGTGCCCGCCCACACGGTCAACATGGCCTGCGGCTCCAGCCTCCAGGCCCTCGTCGACGCGGGCCGCCTCCTACGGGAAGGCGCGGCAGCGGCCGTGGTCGCCGGCGGCAGCGAGGCCATGTCGGATACGCCCCACCTGCTCCCCGCCCTCCGCCGGGGCCTGCGGATGGGCCACCGGGAAGCTCCGGACGTGATGTTCCAGGACGGCCTCCGCTGCCCGGTCACGGGCCTGCTGATGGGCGAGACCATCGAGCGCCTCGCGGCCAAGCGAGGCGTGGGACGCCCGGAGTCCGACGCCTGGGCGGCCCAGAGCCATAGCCGGGCCGCCCAGGCGGACTTCCGGCCTGAGCGCCTGCCCCATCCCGACCTGGACCAGGACGAGTGCGTGCGCCCCGAGGCCAGTCCCGAGGCCCTCGCCCGCCTGGCGCCGGTCTTCGGCGGCCAGGTCACCGCCGGCAACGCTTCGGCCCTCTCCGACGGCGCCGCCGCCCTGCTGCTGTCCCGGGATGCGGGGGATTCCAGGCCCCTGGGCCGCCTCCTGGGCTGGGCCGAGGCCGCCGTGGACCCCCTGGACATGGGGGAGGCGCCGGTGCCTGCGGTCCGGGCCCTCCTGAAGGCCCAGGGCCTCGCCGTCAGGGATATCGCCCTCTGGGAGCTGAACGAGGCCTTCGCTGCCCAGGTGCTGGTCTGCCAGCGGCAGCTGGACCTTCCGGAGGACCGCCTCAACGTGGCCGGCGGCGGCGTGGCCCTGGGCCACCCCATCGGCGCCAGCGGCGCCCGGATCGCCACCACCCTCCTCCACCAGCTCCGGGCCCGGGGCGGCGGCCTGGGAGTCGCCACCCTCGGCATCGGGGGCGGCCTCGGCCTCGCGGTCCTGATCGAGGCCTTCCCGGGCTAAACCGGCGGGTGCCCCCGACCGTCTCCCTTGATAGACGAGGTACCCTGGCCTCGGCTCTTTGCGCCGGAAGGACTCCCATGAGCGACGCCCCGCTGATCCAGCTGACGGACATCACGAAGGTCTACCAGATGGGCGACATGGAGGTCCGGGCCCTGGACGGCGTCAGCCTCACCATCGGCCGCGGCGAGTACGTGGCCATCATGGGCCCCTCCGGCTCAGGCAAGTCCACGATGATGAACGTCATCGGCTGCCTGGACACCCCCTCCAGCGGATCCTACGTCCTGAACGGCAAGCAGGTCGAGGCGATGTCCGACGACGAGCTGGCCCAGATCCGGAACGAGGAGATCGGCTTCGTCTTCCAGACCTTCAACCTGCTGGCCCGCACCACGGCCTTGCAGAATGTCGAGCTGCCCCTCATCTACGCCGGCGTGAAGCCCGAGGATCGCCACGCCCGCGCCCAGAAGGCCCTGGAGAACGTGGGCCTCGGCACCCGCAGCGACCACATGCCCAACCAGCTCTCCGGCGGCCAGCGCCAGCGCGTGGCCATCGCCCGCGCCCTGGTGAACGACCCCAGCATCCTGCTGGCAGACGAGCCCACCGGCGCCCTGGACTCCAAGACCAGCGTGGAGATCATGGCCCTCTTCGAGGATCTCTACCAGAAGGGCAACACCATCGTCCTCGTGACCCACGAGGAGGACATCGCCCGCCACGCCCACCGCATCGTGAAGTTGCGGGACGGCAAGGTCCTCAGCGACGAGGAGAACGTCCCCATCACCAGCGCCGAGCACCTGGCCCATCTGCAGGTCCAGGCCTGATAGCAGGCTGAGGGCTGGAGGCTGGAGGCTGAAGCCACTGATGGCGGGGCCCCGCGGGGCCCCGCCACTTTTTCTGCTCCGGCCTCCGGCCTCCAGCCGGTAGCCTAGAGGTCATGCAGAAACTCGTCCAGGGCCTCCACCAGTTCCAGAGCCAGGTCTTCCGCGCCCACCAGGAGCTCTTCGAGCGCCTCGACAAGGGCCAGTCGCCGGAGACCCTCTTCATCACCTGCTCGGATTCCCGCATCAACCCGAACCTGATCACCCAGACCGGCCCGGGCGAGCTGTTCATCCTGCGGAACGTCGGCAACCTCGTGCCCCGCTACGACGAGCACGTGGGCTCCACCGCCGCCGCCATCGAATTCGCGGTCGCGGCCCTCCAGGTGAAGGACATCGTCATCTGCGGCCACTCCAACTGCGGCGCCATGCAGGCGGTGCTGGATCCGGCCTCCCTGGAGAAGCTGCCCGCCACCCGGGAGTGGCTCGCTCACGCCCAGGAGACCGGCACGATCATCCGGGAGAACTACGGCCACCTGGAGGGCAAGGACCGCCTGCACGCCACGGTGGAGGAGAACGTCCTGGTCCAGCTGGAGCACCTGCGCACCCATCCCACCGTGGCCCAGGCCATGGACGCCGGGAACCTGCGGGTCCACGGATGGGTCTACAAGATCCAGACCGGCGAGGTCTTCGCCTACGACCCCATCCAGGCCCAGTTCGCCTCCCTCTCCGGCGAGGCCCTGCCCATCCTGGACGAGGCGCACCGGAGCAGCGACCTGTCGATCTAGCTCAGAGCTGGAGCCGGTCCAGGCGCTCCGGCCGGTCCCGCCAACCCTCGTCCACCTTCACGAACAGCTCGAGACGCACCGGACGGTCGAGGAGCTTCTTCAGCTCCCGCTGGGCGCTCTGACGAATGTCCTTGATCATCTCCCCCGCCCGGCCCAGCAGGATCCGGCGATGGTTGTCCTTCTCCACGAGGATCAGTGCCGCGATGAAGACGCCGTCCTCGTCCAGGTCCTCGGGGAAGTCCGGCTGCCCGGCCTCGATCCAGCGCTCGATCTCCACGGCCACGCCGTGGGGGACCTCGTCCCGGGTCTTGCGGAGGACCTTCTCCCGGATGAACTCCGCCGCCAGGCCGCGCTCGGTCTGGTCGGTGTAGGTGTCCTCGCCGTAGGGCCAGGGGCCGGGCTTGGCGTCCCGCTCCAGCAGGGCCCAGAGGGGCTCCAGGTTCTGACCCAGCTTGGCGCCGATGGGGACGATCTCCTGGAAGGCCATCAGGTCCTTGTAGCGGGCCACGGTCTCCAGCAGGCGCCCCTTGCTCAGCAGGTCCAGCTTGTTGAGCAGCAGGTAGACGGGCCGCCCCAGCGTCGAGAGGCGCTCGGCGAAGGCCTTCTCCCCGGGTCCGAGGAAGCCGTCCGCGTCGACCACCCAGAGGATGATGTCGGCCTCCATCAGGGCCGCGTCGGCATGGGCCATCATCCGCTCGTTGAGGGCGTGCTGGGGCCGGTGGACGCCGGGCGTGTCCAGGAAGGCCAGCTGCACGGGTCCCCGCTCCACGACGCCGAGCACCCGGGTGCGGGTCGTCTGCGGGGTCTGGCTGGTGGCCGCGAGGCGCTGGCCCAGGAGGGCGTTCAGCAGCGTGGACTTGCCGGCGTTCGGCAGGCCCACGAGGGCGACGGTGGCGAATTTCTTCATTCGGGATCTCGGCTTTCGGCGTTCGGCCTTCGCAGGGTTGGAGCTCCGTTCAGCTTGATCTCGACGGGCCGACGGACCTGCCAGCGCAGGCAAGAGCCCAGAGCCGAAAGCCCAAGGCCCAAAGAATCAGCCACGGTGGATACCGCGCTTGGACTCGCGGATGAACCGCAGGAGATAGGCCACCTCGGCCACGGCACCCAGCTCCGCCTCGCAGCGCGCCAGGGCCTCCTCCCGCAGGAGCCCGCTGTGGAAGAGGATCCGGTTCGCGGTCTTGAGGGCTTCGATGGCCTCGGCCGAGAAGCCCTTCCGCTGCAGGCCGATGGTGTTCACGCCGTAGCTCTTGGTCTCGCGCGCGCCCACGGTCTTCATGAAGGGCAGCACGTCCTGGGTGGCCACCGTGAAGCCGCCCATGAAGGCATGGTCGCCGACCCGGCAGAACTGGTGGACCGCGGAAAAGGCGCCGACGTTGGCGCCGCTGCCGACCTCCACGTGCCCGGCCAGGGTCGCCGAATTGGCGAGGATGTTCCGGTCCCCCACCAGGCAGTCGTGGGCGATGTGGGCGCCGGCCATCAGGAAATTGTCGCTCCCCAGGCGCGTGAGTCCGCCGCCGTGCTCGGTGCCCCGGTGGACGGTGACATTCTCCCGGAAGACGTTGCGGTCGCCGATCTCCAGCCGGGTCGGCGCACCCTTGAACTTCAGGTCCTGGGGTTCCAGGCCCAGGGAGGCGTGAGGGAAGACCACGCAGTCCTCCCCGAGGGCCGTGTGCGGCCCGACCACCGCATGGCTGCGCAGGACGGTGCGGGCGCCGATGCGGCTCGGGCCCTCCACCGCGCAGAAGGGGCCGATGACCACGCCTTCGCCCAGCTCCACGTCAGGGGCGACGACGGAGGAGGGATGGACCTGGGGGCTCACTGAGCGGACTCCGCGTCACTGAGGTCCTGCAGCATGGACATGAACTCGGCCTCGGCGACCTTCTGGCCGTCCACGAAGGCCTCGCCCCGGAGCTTGCAGATGCGGCCCTTGAAGCTCAGGACCTTCACCTCCATGACCAGCTGGTCGCCGGGGACCACGGGGCGGCGGAACTTCACGCCGTCGATGGCCATGAAATAGATCACCTTCTTCGAGAGGTCCTCGAACTCCTGCATCACCAGGCAGCCGCCGCACTGGGCCATGGCCTCCACGATCATCACGCCCGGGAAGACCGGCCGCTTCGGGAAGTGCCCCTGGAAGATCTGCTCGTTGGCGGTGACATTCTTGAGGCCGCGGATCCACTGCCTGGGCTCGAAGTCGAGCACCCGATCCACCAGCAGGATCGGGTAGCGGTGAGGCAGCAGGGCCATGATGGCCTGGATGTCGAGGGTGCGCGGCGCGCGTTCGGCGTCGGACATGGATTCTCCCGAAGCCCCCATTGTCCCACAAGCGCCGGAGCCCGCCACGCCTTGATTCCCCCCTACCGGCCGAGGGTCCGCTCGAAGACCCGGGCCTCGATGAAGAGATCCAGCAGAGGCTGGTCCAGGTGGCCGTGGCGGGCCTCCTCCTGGAGGATGTCGAGGCTCTTGTCGAGGGGCACGGCGCCCTTGTAGGGCCGGTCCCGGGCGGTGAGGGCGTCGAAGACGTCCGAGATGGCCATGGCGCGGCTCTGGACGGGGATCGCGTCGCCGCCGAGCTTGCGGGGATAGCCGGTGCCCGTGAGCCGCTCGTGGTGGGCGTAGGCGATCTCGGGCACGCCCTTCAGATCCCCGGTCCAGGGGATCTGGGTGAGGAAGCGGAAGGTGTGGGTGACGTGGCTCTCGATCTCGAGGCGCTCGGCCTCCGAGAGGCTGCCACGCCGGATCCGGAGCACCTCCAGGTCGGGTCCTTCCAGCACGGGCTGGCGGGCGCCACTCCAGTGGGTGACCTCCAGCTCGGAGACGAGGCCCAGCCCCCTGGCCACGTCCTGGTCCAGCACCGTGGGCTCGTTGCTTTGGCGGATGAGGGCGATGAGCCGTTCGGCCTCAGCCTCCCGGTCCCGCACCAGGGCTTCGAAGGCCGCGGGCTCGTAGGGCCGACCGCCCTTCCAGGCCTCCGCCAGGAGAGCCAGGGCCTCCTCCACCGCCCGCTGCCGGAGGCGCTGCAGCACCACCTCCAGGCGCTCGGGCTCCAGTTTCTTGGCCTTCACAAGCACCTGCTCCCGCACGCCGACCTTGCCGAAGTCGTGGAGCAGGCTGGCGTAGCGGATCTCCCGGAGCTGGTGGTCGCTGAACCGGAGATCGCCGTAGAGCCCGTTCGGGGTCCGGTTCACCACCTCGGCGAGGCCGACGGTGAGGTCCGCCACCCGGCCCGAATGGCCGGAGGTGACGGGGTCCCGGGACTCGATGGCGGTCACGGAGGCGTTCACGAAGCCTTCGAAGAGCTCCTCGATCTCCCCCCGCAGCCGGGCGTTCTTGACGGCGACGCCCGCCTGCCCCGCTAGGCTCTCGGCCATGGCCTGCTGGGCCGCGGAGAAGGGGACCACGCGCTCGCCGCCGCTGTCCCTCGCCACGCGGTTGATGAGCTGGAGCACCCCGAGGATGCCACCCTCGGTGTCCTTCATGGGCACCACGAGCATGGACACCGTGCGGTAGCCCGCCTGCTTGTCGAAGGCGTCGTTGAACCGGTAGGGGGCGGCCCCCGGGATGGCGTAGACGTCCGCCAGGTTGAGGCTCTCGCCGGTGGCGGCGACGAAGCCGGCCAGGGTGCCCTTGGTGATGGGCATGCGGAAGCGGTGGTAGGGCAGGCTCACCTTGGCGTTCTGGGTGTGGGCGAACAGCAGCTCCCGCGCCTCCGCCTCGCCCTCCGCGAGGTAGAGGCTCCCGGCCTCGGCGTCCAGCAGCTCCCGGGCCGAGGACAGGATGAGGTCCAGCAGCCGGTCGAGGTTCTGTTCCGAGGCCAGCGCCCGTCCCACCTGGCTGAGCCGCTCCATGTCCCGCTGGTCCTGGCGGCGTTCCCAGCCCGCGGCCACGAGGGCGGCGGCGGCTTCGGCGCCGGGCCAGGCGGCGCAGCCCGCCAGGCGGGCCATGCCCGGCAGGCCGACGACCACATCGGCCTCGGGCCCTGGGGTCCAGTCGATCCGTCCGGCCACCTCCACCGGCAGGGCGGCCGCGAGGCTGCTACGGTGCTCTGAGGGGACCGCGACGGTGAGACGCAGGGGGAACTCCGGCTCGGGGAAGTCGGGACAAGCATACCGGAAGCCGGCGGGCGAAGCGGTCCGCTGGGAGGGCCGCGTGGAGCGCCTGGCCTGGGGCGGCCTGGGCCTCGCCCGCGCCGAGGATGGCCGGGTCATCCTCCTGGGGGCGCCGCTGGCCCTCTTCCCCGGGGAGACCGTCGCCGCGGAGCTGAGATGGAAGGCGGGCCACGCCGAAGGAGACGTGGACCGCTGGCTGGAACCGGATCCCCGCCGCGCGGATCCCGGCTGCCCCGTGGCCTCGGTCTGCGGCGGCTGCAGCCTCCGGGGCGCCGGCGGCGCAGCCTCCGAGCTCAAGCGCCAGATGGCGGCCGACCTCTTCCGCCGCCAGCTGGGCCGGGAGGACTTCGCGTGGCATGCCGCGCCGCCGGAGGCCCGGCGGGCCCGCATCCAGCTCCACTGGGACGGCCGCGCCCTGGGTTTCCATCGGCGCCGCAGCCACGATCTCGTCCCCGTCGCCGCCTGCCCCGCCGCCGAGGAGGTCCTCTCGGGGGCCATCCCAAGCCTGGAGGCGGCGCTCCGGAATGGCGGCCTGCCGGGCCGGCCTGGGCGCTGGGAGCTCGCCACCGGCACGCCCGCGGCCGACGTGCGGGCCTGGTCCGCAGCGGGGCAGTGGCGCCTGGAGGGCGCGGCCTGGATCGCCGACGCCTCGCCGCTTTCCCACCGCTTGGCCGGGGCCACCCTCCGCCAGCCCGCCGGAGGCTTCTTCCAGGTCTGCCCCGGCTGGGCGGCGGAGGCCTTCGGCGCGGTGCTGGAGGGCTGGGATCTCCGGGGCGGCACCCTCTTCGACCTCTACGGCGGCGTCGGGCTCTTCAGCGCGCTGCTGCGGGACCGGTTCCGGCGCTTCCTCCTCGTGGAGAGCGGTGAAGGGGCCGTGGCCGCGGCCAGGCTCAACCTCGCGGAGCTCGGCCTGGATGCCGATTGCCAGGCCGCCGACGTGGGCGCCTGGCTCCCGGAAGGGCTCGGCGGACCGGAGGACCTGCTCCTGCTGGATCCGCCCCGGACGGGCCTCGCGCCGGAGGCCGCGGCGAAACTCCTCACCGCCGGCGCCGGGCGCATGGTCCTCGTGGGCTGCGACGGCGCGGCCTTCTGCCGGGACCTGAAGCGCCTCGCGCCCGCCTGGGAGCTGGAAGGCCTCGCGGCCCTGGACCTCTTCCCCCTAACGCCCCACCTCGAGGCGGTGGCCCTGCTGCGCCGGCAGGGGGGCTGAGCGTGAAGAAGGGCGCCTCGCGGCGCCCTTCTCGGTTCCTGGAGGTCAGGCCGCCGGTCAGGCGTCCTTCTTCAGGGTGATCGGGATCTTCAGGTCGTAGGTGCGGTCCTTGAGATCCTCGCCCTTCTCCTTCCGGACCTCCACGCCCGCCTCGCGGATGACGTCGAGGGCGCTCACCGCCGCCTGGAAGGCCGCGTCGCCGTCCACCTTCACGACCACCTTGCGGTCGTCGATGCGCATGAGCTTGATGGCGTCACGGACCTTGTCGTGCAGGGCCGTGAGGTTGTCCATCTTGTCCTGCTGGAGGAGGTAGGAGCCGTCCTTCTGGACGGTGACCACCACCACCATCGGGGGGTTCGGATCCGGCGGAGTGACCTTCACCTCAGGCGGGATCACGGGATTCGCCTTGGTGAGGCCGGGCACCATCACGATGAACACGATCAGGAGCACCAGCACGATGTCGATCAGCGGAGTGACGTTGATGTCGGACTTGGACTGGGACTTCCTGTCCGCCAGCTTGGCCTTGCGCTTGAGGTCGCGCATCACTTACCTCCCTCGGGCTTCTTGTCCTCGCCCGTGACGATGGAGGCCTCGATCGCGCCGTTGGCGCGGGCAATCTGGAAGAGCTGGTCCACCACCTTGTAGGGCAAGCGGGAATCGGCCTTGACGAAGACCCGCTTGTCCACGAGCTGGGAGACGTTCTGGAAGATCACCGCGCCGAGGCGGTTGGCCTCGTCGCCCTTGGTGATGTCGAAGGCCTTCTCCTCGCTGCCGGCGGTGGCGGCGGTCTGGGTGACGCTGACCTTGCCGGGGGCGACGTAATTGCCGTTCTCGTCGACCTGGGCCGCGAAGATCAGCGTCATGTACTTCTCGGAGCTCGGCTCCACCTTCGGCGTGTGCTTGGCGAGCGGGAGCTTGACGCTGTTGTTCACCGCGGGCGTGATCACGATGAAGATGATCAGCAGCACCAGCACGATGTCCACGAGCGGCGTGACGTTGATGTCAGCCTTGACCCCGCCCTTGCTGCCGCCTACATCCATGGCCATAGGGGCTCTCCTTTCAAAGGGCGGGAGGGGGCATCAGCCCCCTCCCGGGGTGGGTTCTCAGGCCTGGCTCTCGCGGCGGATGAACTCGTCGATCATCTGGGAGGCGGCGTTGTTGATGTTGGTGACGACCATGTCCTGCTTGTTCACGAGGACGTTGTAGAAGGCCACCGCGGGGATGGCGACCACGAGGCCGAGGGCGGTGGTGCCGAGGGCCTCACCGATGGAGCCGGCCAGGGCGTTGATGTCGCCGGCGCCCTTCTCCTTCAGGTCCGCGAACACCTTGATGATGCCGGCCACGGTGCCGAGGAGGCCGATGAAGGGGGCCAGGGCGCCGATGGAGGCCAGGATGCTCATGCCCTTCTTCAGCAGCTCGGTGACCTCGGCGGTGCCGCGCTCGATGGCGCGCTCCACGGGCTGGATCACGTCGTGGTTGGGGTTCATGTTCTTGAGCTGCTTCTCGTACTGGAAGATGTCCAGGCCGTGCTTCAGCACCAGGGCCACGTGGGACTTGTTGTGGGTGGTGGCGGCGCGCTTGGCGGCCTCGAAGTCGCCGCGGCGGAGGGTGTCCATGAACAGCTTGAGGAACTTCTCGGACGCCGCGTTGCTCTGGGCGTACATGATGAAGCGCTCGATGGCGGTGTAGATCTGGAGGGCAAGCAGGATCAGCAGGATCGAGATGATGCCCTTGTTGAAGAGGGAGGCCTCGCGCCAGATGCTCGCGACGTTGAAGGAGGAGTCGTCCAGCAGGCCGAGGGGGAGGTTCAGCAGGTTCATGGGTCGGTTTCCTTGGAGGTAAGGGGGTGGAAGGTCAGGGTCGTGGGATCAGCCCTTGGCCTTGGCGGCCTCGGCCTTGGGGGAGGGGGTTCCGGCGGGCTCCGCGGCCCGGGCCGGCTCGGCGGCCTTGGGGGCCTCCGACAGGGTCTCGATGGTCGGGGAGAGCTTGTTGGCGTTCGCCGGCATCTCGGACACCGCCTGGGGGGCGGGGGCCTGGGCCTGGTGCTTCAGCTGGTTGTCGCGGCTGAAGAGCAGGAGGCCGACGAGCGCTGCGAATCCGAGGACGGCGAAGAGGCGGGCGAAGGGACTGGGCTTCATCGCGTCCTCACTGGAGCCGGAAGTTCATGTTGATGCGGAACCGGCCGTACTGGGGCTGGCCGTTCACGAGCAGGGGCTCGAACTTCCACTTCATCGCCCAGTTCTCGGCGTACTGGCGGAGGAGCGGCGGCCCCTCCACGGCGTGCGCGCTCGTCGGGATGCCGTCAGGTCCGATGTTCATCTCGACGACCACCGTGCCCTGGATGCGGGCCATCTTGGCCATGGGCGGATAGGGAGGCTGGGGCGGCTGGTAGCGCACCTTCACCTGGCTGAAGTCGAAGTCGCGGACCTGGCCGGTGCCGCCGACCACGCCACCCACCACGCCGCCCTCGACGCCGCCGGGGACGCCGGCGGGAGCCGCGGGCTTCTCCTGGCTCTGGTCGATCTTGGGCAGCTCCTTCGGCGTGTCCGGGATGATGTCCTTCACCGGATCCGGCTTCACGTCAACCTTCGGGGCGGCCGGCGGCGGCGGCGGCGGAGGCGGAGGCGGGGGCGGGGGCGGGGGCGGGGGGGCGTCCTCGGTGAGGGTCACGCCCACGGCCTTGATGATCTTCTTGGCGACGCCGGTCTGCTGCATGATGTACCAGCCCGCCCAGCCGAAGCCGCCCCAGATGATCACCGTGACGGGGATGCTGACCCACGGGTTGGCGCCCTGGACGGCCTTGTTCCCCGCGGTCAGCGAGGACTTGTAGACCGAGTCCTCGAGGCTCTCGGCCTTCGGAGGCATCTTGCCCGGCGGGGCCTTTTTGGGATCGGTGCTCATGCGACTCCCTCGGAGTGACAGACGTAGAAAAGGAGCCTCGCCGGCGGACGGCCGTCGTGGCTCCGAATGCGGGTGGAGAGATAAAGATCTGGGGTAGGCCCAGGGGCTAAGATGACAAGAGGCACACAGGGCGTCAAGGCCGCAAAGCCCAGCGGACGCGGGGTTTCGAGGCGATCGGCCAAAAGTTCCGCGTTCATGACACGGAACCGTGAGCTCCCGAATCCAGATTGCCGCGAGGCCCCCGAGGAACGCATGAACGTCACCGATATGTCATCCGCCCCGCGGCCCCTTTTCCAGCTCCGCGTGGACGCTCGGGCCGGGCGGGCCCGGGCCGGCGCCTTCCTCACCGGGCACGGGGAGGTGCTCACCCCTGCCTTCATGCCGGTGGGCACCCAGGGCACCGTGAAGGGCGTCACCCCGGTCCAGCTGAAGGAGATCGGCCCCCAGGTCATCCTCGGCAACACCTACCACCTGGGCCTGAGGCCCGGGGACGCGCTGGTGGCGAAGCTCGGCGGCCTGCACCGGTTCATGGACTGGGACGGCCCGATCCTGACGGACTCCGGCGGCTTCCAGGTCTTCTCCCTGTCCGGCCTGCGGAAGATCACGGAGGAAGGCGTCCGCTTCCAGAGCCACATCGACGGCTCCGAGCACTTCCTCAGCCCCGAGCGGAGCATGGAGATTCAGGCCAACCTGGGCTCGGACATCGTCATGGCCCTGGACGAATGCCCCCCCGGGCGCATGGAACGCGGCAAGCTGGAGGCCAGCATGGCCCGCACCACCCGGTGGCTGGCCCGCTGCCTGGACTATCCGTTGAAGCCCCACCAGGGCCTCTTCGCCATCAACCAGGGCGGCACCCACCTGGACCTGCGCCGGCGCCACCTCGCCGAGATCCTGGAGCTGGACGCGAAGGCGCCCTTCCAGGGCTTCGCCGTGGGCGGCCTCAGCGTGGGCGAGCCCAAGCCCGAGATGAACGCCACCCTCGCGGAGTTCGTCTCCGAGCTGCCGGAGGGCCGCCCCCGCTACCTCATGGGCGTGGGCACCCCGGAGGACCTGCTCTTCGGCATCGAGCAGGGGGTGGACCTCTTCGACTGCGTGCTGCCCACCCGGGAGGCCCGCCACGGGCGGCTGCTCACCTCCCGGGGCCGGCTCAACATCAAGAACGCCCGGCATCGGGAGGCGGACCTGCCCGCGGACCCCGCCTGCGGGTGCTACACCTGCCGGCGCTTCTCCAGGGCCTACCTGCACCACCTGTTCCGGGCCGGGGAGCTCCTGGCCTTCACGCTCAATTCCATCCACAACCTGAGCTACACTGTGGGGCTTACCCGTGACGCGCGCGCGGCCCTGTTGGCCGGGACCTTCCCCGCCTTCGCCGACCGCACGCGCGCGGGGTGGACCACCGAGGAGCCGTGATGATCTTCGCCCTTCTGCAGCAGGCCCAGCCCCAGGGGCCCCCGGCCTGGACCAACTTCATCCTCCTCGGCGGCATGGCCCTGCTCTTCTATTTCCTGATGATCCGCCCCCAGAGCAAGGCCCGGAAGGAGATGGAGGCGCGCCTCTCCAAGCTCAAGGCCGGCGACGAGGTGATCCTCGGCTCCGGGCTCTACGCGACCATCGAGCGGGTGGACGAGAAGGATCCCAAGATCCTCTACCTCAAGCTCGGCGCCGGCGTCGTCAAGGCCAAGCGCCAAGCCGTCGTGGCCCTGGCCGCCGAGCCCCAGCAGGACTGACCCAGCCGGGGGGCCCCCAGGCCCTCCGATCCCGTTCTCCAGACGACGGAGCGACCGTGAGCAAGCGGACTTTCTGGCGATTCTTCACCACGATCCTCATCTGCCTGGGCTGCGCGTACTTCTTCGTGCCGCTCTCGAAGGTGCGCCTGGGCCTCGACCTGCGGGGCGGCGTGCACTACGAGCTGGAGGTCCAGGGCAGCGAGGCCCTGGAATCCGACCTGCGGGACAACAAGGACCGCTTCCAGGACAAGCTCCGGGAGCGGGGCCTGCCGAACGCCACCCTGGTGGTGGACGGCGGCGCCCTGCGCCTGGACGGCGTGGATCCCTCCCAGAAGAGCCTGGTGGACAAGGTGATCTCCGGCCTCTCGAACGGCTACGCCGTGGACCAGCAGGGGAACGCCCTTCGGCTCGTCCAGCGCTCCGACTACCAGAAGACCCTCATCGATGACGCGGGCAAGCGCGCCATGCAGATCATCGACAACCGCATCAACCAGTTCGGCGTGGCCGAGCCCGAGATCACCCGGGCCGGCGCCGACGGCACCCGCATCGTGGTGGAGCTGCCGGGCGTCGAGGAGGGGGACCGGGACCGCATCAAGGGCCTCCTCAGCACACCCGGCCGCCTGGAGCAGCGCCTGCTGGCCAATCCCCCGGACCACCAGATCTATTTCTCCACCAAGGACGCCGCGCTGCAGCACTACAACGGGACCATCCCGGCGGATTACGAGCTGCTGCCGGACATCGAGGTGCCCCACGGCCAGCCGAAGCCGGCCAACGTGAAGCCCGGCGAGGAGCCCATCCAGCGCTGGGTGCTCGTGGAGTCCCGCCAGGGCCTCGATGGCGCCGACATCATCGACGCCAACCGCAGCCAGGATCCCAACACCGGCGCCAACGAGGTGAACTTCACCCTCAACAAGAAGGGCTCCGACGACTTCGCGAACCTCACCGGCATCGCCGCGGACCAGAACCGCCTCATGGCCATCATCCTGGACCACCGGATCATCAGTGTCCTCTCGGCCCGGGAGAAGATCTACGGGGGGGCCGTGCGCATCAGCGGCTCCTTCACGCCCCAGGAGGCGGATGACCTGGCGCTCCAGCTCCGCAGCGGCGCCATGAAGGCGTCCATGCACTTCCTGGAGCAGAGCGAGGTGGGCGCCTCCCTGGGCCGGGACTCCATCCACGCCGGCGTCCGGGCGAGCCTCATCGGCTTCCTGACGATCCTGGTGTTCATGGTGCTCTACTACCGCTGGTCCGGCTTCAATGCCATCGTGGCCCTGACGGTGAACCTGATCGTGATGCTGGGCCTGCTGGGCTCCTTCCGGGCGACCCTCACCCTGCCCGGCATCGCGGGCTTCGCCCTCACCATCGGCATGGCGGTGGACGCGAACATCCTCATCTTCGAGCGCATCCGGGAGGAGCTGGACCACGGCAAGTCCGTCGCCGGCGCCATCGACGCGGGCTTCAACAACGTGTTCTGGACCATCGTGGACGCCCACGTGACCCAGCTCGTGGCGGCCCTCCTCCTCTTCAGCTTCGGCACCGGCCCGGTCAAGGGCTTCGCCGTGGCCTTGGCGGTAGGCGTCTCCGCGAGCCTCTTCACGAGCATCTACGTGAGCCGCTTCATCTACGACTGGATCCTGGAGCGCCATCCCGGGACCAAGACCCTTTCGGTGTGAGGCGGGAACGATGCGCGTCTTCCACAATCTCCCCCACTTCGACTTCATGCGCTGGAAGGGCCTGGCCCTCTCCATCAGCTGGGGCATCATCCTCGTCTGCCTGGTCATCGTCAGGCCCTGGAAGGAGCCCAATCCCCGGGTGAAGCTGGGGATGCAGTTCGTCGGCGGCAACGACATGACCGTGCGGTTCTCTCCCCCGGTGCCCGCGGAGTCCGTCCGCCAGGCCCTGGCCCAGGCTGGCTTCACGGACGCCTCAGTGGTGCCCTACGCCGAATCCAAGGCCGGCTACCAGGACTTCGCCGTGAAGGTCCGGGCCCGCAAGACCGGAGACCAGCTGGACAGCACCAAGCAGTCCACGGAGCTCCGCGAGGTCTTCCGCAAGCTGGACCAGCGGTCCGCCGGCAGCGCCCTCCCCACCCTGAACCTCGAAGGCAGCGCGGGCCTGACCGACCGCCTCGCCGCCGAGAACCCGCTCCAGGTGAAGGGCGACCCGGACACCGTCCGGCAGACCTACGAGCCCCTCGCCGCCCAGGTCACCGGGGAGCGGGACAAGCTGCCCGGCGCCCTCTACAGGGACTTCAGCCAGCTACCCTCCGGCCTGCCCCAGGCTGTGCGGGACGCCATCACGAAGGACTACCGACCAGGCGGCATCAAGATCGCGAAGGATGAGAGCTTCTCCCCCAGCATCTCCGGCGAGTGGACCGCCAAGACCCTGAAGGCCGTCCTGTGGGCCAGCGTCGCGATCCTCGTGTACGTCATGTTCCGCTTCACCCTGAGCTTCGCGATCGGCGGCGTCGTCGCGCTCATCCACGACGTGCTGATGGCCCTGGCCCTCTTCGCGGTGTTCGGCTACGAGTTCAACGTGCCGGTGGTGGCGAGCTTCCTCACGCTGATGGGCTACTCCATGTCCGACACCATCGTGGTGTTCGACCGTATCCGCGAGAACAGCCACAAGCCCGAGTACAAGCGCAAGACGGTCTCGGAGCTCGTGAACGATTCCATCAACCAGACCCTGAGCCGGACGATCCTCACCTCCATGTCCGTGCTCTTCGTGTCCGTCTGCCTCTGGCAGTTCGGCGGCCCCTCCCTCCACGACCTGGCCTTCCCGCTGGTGATCGGCGTCATCACGGGCACCTACAGCTCCATCTACATCGCGAGCCCGGTGGTCGTGTACTGGGAGAAGTGGTTCCCCAGCAAGGACAACCTCAAGCAGAAGCACGCATGAGGGACGAGATGATGAGCTCCGAGGTGGTGAGGATCGGACGCGCGGCCCGCAAGGCCGCGTTCGTCCTGCCTCATGTCCTCGCCGCCTCAGCCCTCGCCGCCTGCATCGCCTGCGGCGGCGGGGAGTCCGTGGTGAAGACCCTGCCCAGCGGCCACCGCTTCCGCATCCTCCGGGGCGGGCAGGTGCAGTTCTCCGACGGATCCAAGGCCGCGATGATCGTGTTCGAGACCGAGCGGCGCCCCGACGACCAGGCGGGCATCCGCGCCGAGGCCGCTGAGCTCTGGGAGGCCTACCGCCCCGACTTCGAGAAGACCGGCCTGACCACCGCCATCATCCAGGCGAACCAGCCCAAGCACGCCCTGCTCCTCCAGAAGGGCGGGGTCATCGCCGGCTTCACCTGGGACCGGCAGCCGGACGGGCGCTGGGTCGAGCGGCAGCCCAACCGCTAGTCAGCCTTCCCAGCTCACCCAGCCGGCGCGGCCCGGGATGTCCCGCCGCGCCATCGGCTTCGCGGGCGGCATCGCGGCCCTGAGCTCCGGGAGCCAGTCCGCGTGGGTGCGGGCCTGCACGCCGCGCTCCCTCAGGCCCCCCAGGAAGGCATCGAAGGCCTCCGCCAGCGCCCCGCCCTCCACCTCCGTGTGCAGGGCATAGACGTTGAGCGCATCCTCGCGGACAAGGCTCCAGAGCTCCCGGTTGACCCCCTCCGGGGTGCGTCCGTCCAGGCCCAGCAGCTCGTCCAGGGTCGGCAGCGTCGTCGGGATCTGAAGGGTCGAGAGCGTCCGCCCCTTCACCACGGGATAGAAGGGCGCAGTGCCCCGGCAGTCCCCCGCGTAGTCGAGGCCGTAGGCCTCCTGGATTTCCAGGGTCGCGTCGTTGCTGCGCCAGGCGGGGCTCACGGCACCCCTGGCCTTCTCCCCGAAGACCGCCCCGAAGGCCTCATGGGCCTGGGCGTACCAATCCTCCAGCCACCGCCGGGACTTCCGGTCCAGGAGGTCGTGGTACTGCACGTGGTCCCAGGCGTGGATGCCCACCTCATGGCCGGCCTCCTTCGCCAGGCGCATCTCCGCCGCGGCGCGCTTCCAGATGACCGGCGCCGGCAGCAGGGTGCCGTACATCATCGTCTTCAGCCCGTAGAGCTTGCCGGCGTTGGTGCGGCGCATCTTGGCGAGGAAGCCCTTGCGGAACACGCGGCGGATCGCCTTGCCGGAGTTGTCCGGCCCGAAGGAGAAGTAGAAGCTCGCCCGCATCCCGTGCTTGTCCAGGAGCCGCAGCAGGGCCGGGATGCCTTTGAGGGAACCCTCGAGGGTGTCGACGTCCACGCGCAGGGAGATGGCTTTCATCCCCCCATTCTCGCCTACATCCCCACCGCGAGTCGCGTGGCCAGGGCCGGGTGGAGCCCCACCGCCAGGATGGCCCGGGCCGCGGCGTCCCAGTCGTAGTCGAGCCGGTGGAGTCGGAGGCGCTTGCGCCGGGGATCGAAGGTCATGAAGGACGCCCGGTTGTCCCGGTCCCGGGGCTGGCCCACGGAACCTGGGTTGGCCAGGTAGCGGCAGTCGGGCCGGAGCGGCAGCCAAGCATCGGGCTCCATCTCGATCCATCGCAGGGCATGGGAACCCTCGTCCAGCTCCCAGCACCCCGGCAGATGGGTATGCCCGTAGAAGCAGAGGGGGCCTTCGAACCCGTCGAAGGCCTCGGCGACCTCCCGGGAGCCCAGCAGGTAGGTGTCCTCGTCCAGGGGCGAGCCGTGGGCGGCGACGTACCCGCTCTCCACCTCGACGGGGCCCTGGGTCAGATCCACGAGGACCCTCCGGAGATCCTCCCTCAGCCGGTGATGGGTCCACTCCGCGGACTGACGGGCGGGGCCGTTGAAGCCGTCCATGTGCTCGCCGCTGCCGCAGACCCGGTCATGGTTGCCCCGTACCAGCACCCTTGGGCGCAGGCGCAGGACCCGGTCCAGCACCTGGTTGGGATGGGGACCGTACCCCACCAGGTCCCCCAGGGAGACGAAGCGCCGGATGCCCCGCCGGCGGGCGAACCTCAGCATCACCCGCAGCGCGTGCAGGTTGGCGTGGAGGTCCGAGAAGATGAGGTCCATGGGGAAGACCCAGTGTGCCACGGGCTCAGGGGGCCAGCAGGGCTTCGGCCACTTCGGCGGCCCCCCGGCCGAAAGTCAGGATGCAGGGCAGCTCCGCCCAGCGAGGCAGGCGCGCCCGGTGCAGGGCCAGGAACGCGTCCCGGTCCTGGGCCAGGGGCCGGGCAGGATCCGCGGCCACCCTCTGCCAGCAGCGGGCCGGCGCCTCGGCGAGCCAGAGCGCCAGGAAGCCCGAGGCCGCCACGGCCTCCCGCACCGCCGCCGTCTCCCAGGCGCCGCCCCCGAGGGCGAGGACCCCGGGCCTCGCCAGCAGGCCCGTGAGATGGCGGGCTTCCATCGCCCGGAAGGCCGTCTCGCCTTCGGCCGAGAAGATCGCCGCGATGGTCCGGCCCTCGGCGGCCTCCACCACCGCATCCAGGTCGTGGAAGGGCAGGCCCAGGCCCGCCGCCAGGGCGGCGCCGAGGGTGCTCTTCCCCGCGCCGCTGGAGCCGGCCAGGACGACGCCCCGGCGGAGGTCCAGGGGCTGGGCCCGCCAGCGGGCCCGCTGAACCGCCCAGCCGAGGGCGGCGGGATCCGGGGCCCGCGCGACCTCGCCCACCATGGCCAGGCTTTCGGCCCCGGCCCGGAAGCAGGCTTCCGCGTCCTCCAGCCCCAGGCCGCCGATGGCGACGGGCGTGAGGCCCCTGGACCGCAGGGACGCACAGCCCGCGGCGAGGCCCTCCAGGCCGATGGGAGGCTCATGGTCCGCCTTGGTGCCCGTGGCGCGGAAGGGGCCGACGCCGGCGTGGTCCACCGGCGCCTGGGCCGAGGCCCATTCGCCGGCGTGATGGGTGGAGGCGCCGAAGCGCAGGCCGGCCAGGCCCGGCAGGGCCGCGGCCTCCGCGTGGGGCAGGTCCGACTGGCCCAGGTGGAGGCCCCAGGGGGCGAGGCCCTCCCGGACCGCCAGGACCGCGAGGTCCGCCCGGTCGTTGACGCAGATCAGCG
>DASTWQ010000119.1:0-4431 GCA_035758545.1 Holophagaceae bacterium
CCGAAGGCCGCCAGCTCCGCCGCCTCCTGGAAGCCCAGCTCGGGGATGGGCAGGGCGCCGGGCACGATCCGGGGATCCGCGGTGAGCACGCCTTCCACGTCGGTCCAGATCTGGACCTCGGTCGATCCGAGGGCCGCGCCCAGAAGCGCCGCGGTGTAGTCGCTGCCGCCCCGGCCCAGGGTCGTGGTGAGGCCCTCCTCGGTGGCGCCGATGTACCCCTGGGTCACCACGGCGCGGCCGGAGCCCAGCAGGGGCGCGAGGCGCGTGCGGGCCTGCAGCTCGAGGACGGTGAGGTCCGGGGCGGCCTCGCCGAAATGCCCGTCGGTGCGCACCACGGACCGGGCGTCGAACCAGGGGTGGCCCGTGAAGGCCGCGAAGATCCGGGTGCTGAGCCGCTCGCCGAAGGCCGCGAGGGCATCCAGGCTCCGAGGGGAGAGTTCCCGCAGGAGGGCGACGCCTCGGAGCCTGAGCTCCAGCTCCTGGAAGTCCGCCTCCAGTTCCGGCGGCGGCGCGCCGCAGAGCTCCCGGGCGGTGGCGTCGTGGTGGGCGCGGATCCGCGCGAGGGTGGCGAGCGCGCCGTCCAGGTTCCCGGCCTCCGCCAGCGATGCGGCCTCGAAGAGGGCGTTCGTGGTCCTGCCCATGGCGCTGAGCACGACGAGGGGCGCCAGGGGCAGAGCCTCGGTGACCAGCGCCGCCACCCGCCGCAGGCAGGCGGCGTCCGCCACGGAGGAGCCGCCGAACTTCATGACGAGGCTCACAGCCACTCTCCCATCAGCGCCAGCTCCGCGTTGAGGATTGAGGCCGCGGCGGCGCCGCGCTCGGTGTTGTGGCCCAGCAGGCTGAACTTGAGGCCGAGCACCGGGCAGGGGCGGATGCGGCCGACGTGGACGCTGAGTCCGCCGTCGGCCTCCACGTCCAGCCGGGGCTGGGGACGGTCCTCGGCGCCGTGGAGCCGGATCGGCGCCTCAGGCGAGGATGGCAGGCGCGGCTCCGGCCGCCAGGCGGCGAAGGCCGCCCGCACGGCCTCCGGGGACGGGTCGCCCCGGAGCATCACGCTGACCGCCTCCGTGTGGCCGTCGATCACCGGCACCCGGTGGCAGAGGGCGGAGACGGCGAAGGCGCCCGGATCGACGGCCGAGCCCGTGAAGTCGCCCAGAAGCTTGGGCAGCTCCTCCTCCACCTTGGGTTCCTCATTGCGGATGAAGGGCACCACGTTGCCGAGGATGTCCAGGGTCGGCACGCCGGGATAGCCCGCGCCGCTGACGGCCTGGAGGCTCGTCATCAGCACGGCCTCCACGCCGAAGGTCCGGTGCAGCGGCGCCAGGGCCAGGGCGAGCATCGTGGCGGTGCAGTTGGGATTGCAGACGATGCCTCCGGTCCAGCCGCGGGCCTGGCGCTGGTGGGCCAGCAGGCCCAGGTGCTCCGGGTTCACCTCCGGGATGAGCAGCGGTACGTCGCTGGCCATGCGGAAGGCGGAGGCGTTGGAGAAGACCAGGGCGCCGGCGGCGGCGAAGGCGGGCTCGAGCTCCCGGGCGGGCTCGGTGTCGAGGGCACTGAAGACCACCGGGGCGAAGGCCGCCTCCGGTGTGCCGGGCACGAGCACCTGGGCGCCGAGTCCGGCGTAGGGCTCGCCGGGGAGGCGCCAGGCGCAGGCTTCGGCGTAGGCCTTGCCGCGGGACCGCTCGCTGGCGGCCAGGTGGCGGATCTCGAACAGGGGGTGAGTGGCGAGGCGGCGCACGAAGCGCTGCCCCACGACGCCGGTGGCGCCGAGGACGGTGACGGGGAGCTTGGTCATGGGGACTCCGGGTGGGATGGGGGAGGACGCGGGGCGATGCGAGGCCGAGCGAAGCAGCACCTCAGCGTTTGCTCCCCTCCCCGCCGTGGGCCCCCAGGAGGTGCCGCGCCAGCCGCGCGTTCAGCGCGATGCCCGCCTCCAGATCCGCCAGGTCCAGATGCTCGTGGTCCGTGTGGGCCACGGCGATGTGGCCCGGGCCCGCGAGGACGACGGTGCCCTCCGGAACCAGGGCCCGGAGGGTTGGCAGGTCCGAGCCGAAGGGCATGGGCGCCCGCTCGAAGCCGTCCACGGCCGGGTAGGTGTCCGGGTGCTCCGAGAGGCGCACGGCCACGCGTCCGCGCTCCGGCTTCAGCGCCTCCACCTGGGCCGCGAAGTCCGAACCGGGCACCGTGCGCACGAGCAGCTCGGCCTCGGCCTGGGCGGGGATGACGTTCACCGCGGCGCCCCCCTGGAGGCGGCCCAGGTTCCAGACCTCGGGGCCCAGCTCGGGATCCACGGGCCGCGGCAGGTCCCGCAGGCCCTGGAGCCAGTCCAGGAGGTCCCAGGCGGCGGAATGCCCCAATTCCGGAGAGCCACTGTGGGCGCTCACGCCCTCGCAGGCCAGGTGCAGGTGCAGGGCGCCGCGCTGGCCCGTGGCGAGCTTGTTGCCCGTGGGCTCGCCGTTGATGAGGGCCCGCAGGCCCGGCAGCCGGTCCGCCAGCTTCAGCGCCTCGCGCGCGCCCAGGCTGTCCGTCTCCTCGCCGACGACGCCGAGCCAGGCGAAGCCGTCCAGGCCCTCGGCCCGCAGGCGCGCGATGGCGGCGAGCTGGGCGAGGATCTGGCCCTTGGCGTCGCAGGCGCCGCGGCCGAGGATGCGATCCCCATCCCGCGACGGCGGGAAGAAGGGCGGCACGGTATCGAGGTGGGTGGAGAAGAGAATTCGTGGCGCGCCCCAGGTGGCGAGCACGTTGGTGCGGCCTGGCGCCGCGGGCTGCTCGGTGACCTCGGCGCCCATCGCGGTGAGCAGGGCCCCCAGCGCCGGCAGGCCCGCATCCTCGGCGCCGGAGGTGGTCTCCACGGCGCAAAGGGCCAGCAGCTGGCGGGCGAGCCAGTCGGGATTCAGCGGATCGGGAGCGTCGGTCACGGCCACCTCGGGAAGCGACGGCGCCGCGGGACGGAGACCGGACGCAGGCCGTCCGATCCGCTGTCCTCAGGCGCTCCACGCCGGGTAGCCGGCGCGGCAGCCACGGGGATTTAGCCCTCGTGTCCAGGGATCGCGGCGATGCTCCGCGGGCCCTTCGGCGATCCTCCCCTTTCGGCCGGGATCAAAGGGCGCATCACCCTCCTCCGGCCTACTGATGGGGACCGCTCCTCCATCGGTGCCTTCACGCTATCGGATGCCGCTCGGGCCGCGCAACGGGGAATCGCGGCTTGGGGACCTTTGGCTTTCGTCTCTGGGCCTTTGAGGGCGCCGGCTAAGGCCGAAAGCCCAGGGCCAAGAGCCCAGGATTCAGCGCATGAGCTCCTTCAGCAGCGCCTCGCCCCGGGGCCAGGGGCCGAAGCCGCTGGCGGCATTGAGGTGGCCGCCCCGGGGCAGCAGGGTGAAGCGGGCGCCCCAGCTCTGGGCGAAGCTCCGGGCCCGGTCCGCGGCCAGGTAGGGATCATCCTCGGTGGCCACCACGTGGGACGGGAAGGGCAGGCGCTGCCGCGGGACCGGCGCGAAGTCCTGCAGCTCCTCGGGGGCGCCCTCCCGTTCCACGTCCGCGGGGGCCACGAGCAGGGCGCCGTGGAGGGGGCGCTCGTGGGTGGAGGCCCAGTGGACGATGGCCAGGCAGCCCGCGGAGTGCCCCACGAGCACCGGCGGTGGGCCGTCGAAGCGCAGGTGCAGGGCCAGGGCATCGTCCAGGGCCTCCACCCACTCGGCCCGGCGGGGGAAGTCCCAGTTGGGCATCTCCACCCGCCGGGCGTCCGGCAGCTGGGATTCCCAGAGGCTCTGCCAGTGGCCCGGGCCGGAGTTCTTCCAGCCGGGAACGAGGAAGACCGGCCGGTTCACGGGGTGAGCTCCTTGAGCCAGGCCTCGTCCCGGACGGGGATGCCGAGCTCCTCGGCCTTGGCGAGCTTGGAGCCGGCCTTCTCCCCGGCGAGCAGGAGCGTGGTCTTCTTCGAGACCGACCCCGTGACCTTGGCGCCGAGCCGCTGGAGCAGGGCCTCGGCCTCCTCCCGGGAGAGGCTGGGCAGGGTGCCCGTCACCACGGCCACCTCCCCGGCCAGGGGCAGGCCGCTGCGGTCCACGGGGGCGGGGGGCTCCGGCGCGATGCCGAGGCCGGCGAGCTCCGCGGGCAGCTGGGGATGGAGCCGGGCGAAGGCCCGGATGGCCGCCGCCACCTTGGGGCCGACCTCCTCCACGGCCTGGAGCCGGTCTTCGTCGGCGGCCCACAGCGCGTCGAGGGCGGGGAAGGCCTGGGCCAGCAGCTCCGCGGTGCGGGCCCCCACCATGGGGATGCCGAGGGCGTGGAGCCACTTCGCGAGGGGCTTGGTCCGGGCCTTGTCCAGCTCGTCCAGGACGTTCCCGGCGCTCTTCTCTGCCATGCGCTCGAGTCCAGCCAGGAAGGCCAGGCTGTTGCGGCGGTCCGCAAGCAGCGTGAACAGCTCCCAGG
>DASTWQ010000257.1:0-5983 GCA_035758545.1 Holophagaceae bacterium
CCCACGAGGGGCAGTTTGAGATCCCGTCCAGGGCAGACCCAGGGCGAGAGTTTCTGTCCGGCGGCTTCCGCCAGCAACGCGACGGCTGGAGGAGCCAGGACCACGCGCTTCGCTCCGGTCTTGGAGTCCGGAAGGTTCAGGGCTCCAGCCTCAAGGTCCACATGCTCCCATCGCAGATTAAGAATCTCGCCCCTTCGGCATCCGGTTAGAAGCAAGAGCCGCAGAGCCAGAACGCCCTCTGAAGTCGCATCTCCGCGCTCTTCGGCCTGATCGAGCGCTTCGCCGATGCTGGCGAGTTCATCCACGCCAAGATGCCGATGGCGCTTCGATTCCTTATATTTCGGGACGCCCATGCACGGATTCGACCCAAGCGGACGAATTCCCCAGACCTCCGCCATGCGGAACATCTTCGACAGGAGGGCGCGGAGACGGTTCCCCTGGTAGGGCCGATCTTTGAAGGTCGCGATCAGCTTGGACACATGCCCCGGATCAACCTCCGAGGCGAGCAGGCGTCCGAGCCGAGGAAGAACGTAATCCCGAATCTGACTTCGGTAGTTTCGAGCCGTGGAGGCCTTGCAGTGGACTTCCACATGGTCGCGAAGGAATCGCTCCGTTAAATCCTTCATCGTGGAGGCCGCTTTCCGCTTCTCCCTGTCTGAGTTCGGATCTGCGCCCTCGACAATCCTGCCCTTCAGCTTGAGAGCGTGGGACCTGGCCTGATCAAGCGTCACTTCGCCGAATCGTCCGAGGGTGACGCGCCGATGCTGAGCACCGCTTTTCGGGCGGTAGCGGAGGAAGAAGGTCTTCTCGCCGGTCCGGGAGACGCGAATCCCAAAGCCGGGCGTAGCCGAATCGAAGACCTCGTATCGAAGTGCCTCAAGGGCGAGCTTTTCGATCGCCGTCTTCGTGAACCGGATGCTTCTATCGGTCATCGGGGATTCCATTCAGCGAGCTTCGAGAGCGAGTCAGAGGGTTCCAGGGGGCACGTCGGGGGCACACGGGGGGCACAATAGTGCCCAATCCGCATGAAATCACGAATGACGAGATGATCTATAAGTCTCCGCTTTGCAATATCTGAAATGAACCAATGAAATCGTATCGGACTGGTAGATCGAGACTCTTAATCAGCGGGTCCTCGGTTCGAGTCCGAGAGGAACCACCACCTGGAAGGCCGCCGCGAGGCGGCCTTCTTTCATGCTGGAAGAATTCACAGGGCCGTGACGGAGTGGACGCAACCTGGGCGCGGGTCCTGGCATCCCATGGGCAGATCACCCACCGTTCTCCTGGAGGCAGCCATGCCCAAGGGACTTGCCCGCACTGAACCCATCGGCCTCTGGCGCGTCGGCGCTTCCGCCTCCGAGCAGGTGCAGGCGGCCCGGCGCTGGGCGGCCCGGCTCCTGGCCGCCAGCCTGCCCCAGCCGCCCTTCCACGGGAATCCGGCTCCCAGCGGGGGCGGCGTCTCCTGAGGGGAATTCCCTACACCGGGATCCGGGGAGTCTCGTAAGCTGAGGGCCGATTCCCCAGCCCGGAGCCCCCATGCGACTCGCCGCGCTCTCCGCCCTCGCTTTCAGCCTGGTTCTGCAAGGGGGCGCGCCGCCCCTGCTGCTCCAGCATCCGACCCTCTCCAGGTCCCGCATCGCCTTCGCCTACGCAGGCCAGATCTGGGATGTGGCCCGGGAGGGCGGCACCGCCCGGCGCCTGGTTGCCGGGGAGGGCCGCTGCGCCGATCCCATCTATTCGCCCGATGGGAGCCGCATCGCCTACACGGGCACCTACGACGGCAACATGGACGTCTACGTGGTCCCGGCCGGCGGCGGGGAGCCCCGGCGCCTGACCTACCACCCCGGGCCGGACAAGGCCCTGGGTTGGACGCCGGACGGCACGCGGATCATCTTCAGCTCCCTGCGGGCCACGCCCCGGGACCTGGCGCAGTTCTACACCGTGCCCGTGGACGGCGGCCTCCCGGAGCCCCTGCCGCTGCCCTCCGGCGACGAGGCCAGCTACTCGCCGGACGGGTCCCACCTGGCCTACACGCCCTTCTCCCAGTGGCAGCCGGCCTGGAAGATGTACCGCGGCGGGCAGACCTCCCGGATCTGGATCGCGGACCTGTCGGACTCCAAGGTCGTGAAGGTCCCCCGGGACCATTCCAACGACCGCGACCCGATGTGGGTCGGGACCACGGTCTACTTCCTCTCGGACCGCCAGGGGCCGGTGGGCCTCTACGCCTACGACACCCAGGCGGGCACGGTGAAGCAGGTGGTGGACACCACGGGCGGCTTCGACATCAGCTCCGCCTCGGCGGGCCCCGGCGGCATCGTCTACCACCAGTTCGGCTCGCTCCATCTCTTCGACTTCGCCACGGGGAAGGCCTCGCTCGTGCCGGTGCGCGTCGCGGCGGACTTCCCGGAGCTGCGGCCCCACTTCGAGAAGGTGGAGCCCCGCCAGGTGCTCCACGCGGCGATCTCGCCGACCGGCAAGCGGGCCCTCTTCGAGTTCCGGGGGGAGATCCTCTCGGTGCCCGCGGAGAAGGGCGACGCCCGCAACCTCACCCGCAGCCCCGGCGTCGCGGACCGGGATCCGGCCTGGTCGCCGGACGGCAAGTGGATCGCCTGGTTCTCGGATGAGTCCGGCGAGTACGCGCTCCACCTGCGGGCGCCGGACGGCCTGGGCCCCGTCCGCAAGATCCCCCTCGGGACACCGCCCTCCTACTTCTACGGCCCCCGTTGGTCCCCGGACAGCCGCAAGCTCGCCTACACGGACAAGCGCCTCAACCTCTGGGTGGTGGACCTCGACCATCCGACCCCGGTGAAGGTGGATTCGGACCGCTTCGACACCCCGGCCTCCTACCTGGACCCCGCCTGGTCCCCGGACAGCCGCTGGATCGCCTACAGCAAGCAGCTGCCGAACCACCTGCACGCGGTCTCGGTCTACGGGCTCGAGAGCCGGACCTCGCGGCAGGTGACGGACGGGATGAGCGACGCGTTCTCTCCCCGCTTCGACCGCAGCGGGGACTACCTCTACTTCCTGGCCGGCACCGACGCGGGCCTCTCCGCGGGCTGGCTGGACATGACCAGCCTGGGCCATCCCGTCAGCAGCGGCGTCTACGCGGCGGTGCTGCGCAAGGACCACGCCTCGCCCCTGGCGCCCGAGAGCGACGAGGAGGCCGCGAAGCCCGCGGGCTCCGCCAAGGCTGAGGAGGGCAAGGGGAAGGGCAAAGCCGCCGGCCAGGGTGAAGACGACAAGGCCCCCGCGCCGGTGCGCATCGACTTCGACGGCCTGGACCAGCGCATCGTGAGCCTGCCCATCCCCCGCGCGAACTTCGTGGAGCTGGAGGCCGGCGGAGAGGGCGTCCTCTACGCGCTCTCCGCCCCCACGGCCCTCACCGACGAGGAGGCCCTGGCCTCCGAGGGCGGCGGGACCGTGGACGTGACCCGATTCGACCTCAAGGGCCGCAAACCCGAGAGGCTCCTGGAGGGCATCGACGCCCCTTCGCTGCCCTTCGGCGGGCTGGCCACCTTCCAGGTGTCCGCGGACGGCTCCAAGCTCCTCTTCGCCCGCAAAGGGCAGTGGTCCATCGTCGGCGGCGACAAGCCCGCCAAGGCGGGCGAGGGCGCCCTGGCCCTGGCCTCCGCCAGCGTCGAGGTGGATCCCAAGGCCGAGTGGCGGCAGATGTACCGGGAGGTCTGGCGCATCGAGCGGGACTTCTTCTACGACCCGAACCATCACGGCCTCGACCTCGCCAAGGCGGAGAAGCTCTACGAGCCCTTCCTGGACGGCATCGCCAGCCGCGAGGACCTGAACCGGCTCTTCGAGGAGATGACCGGCTGGCTGGTGGTCGGCCACACCTTCATCCGCGGGGGCGACCAGCCCCGCCAGGTGCCCGTGGGCGTGGGCCTGCTCGGCGCCGACTACCGCGTCGCCCAGGGCCGCTACCAGTTCGCGCGCATCCTGCAGGGCGAGAACTGGAATCCCGGCCTCCAGGCGCCGCTCACGGCGCCGGGTGTGGACGTGAAGGAGGGCGACTTCCTCCTCGCGGTGAACGGCGAGCCCCTGGCCGGCTCCGACGACGTCTACCGGCTCTTCCAGGCCACCGCCGGCAAGCAGACCGTGCTCACCGTGGGCCCCAAGGCCGACGGCACGGGCTCCCGGCAGGTCACCGTGGTCCCGGTGGGCTCCGAGGCCCAGCTCCGGCTCCGCACCTGGATGGAGGACAACCGGAGGACCGTGGACCGGCTCTCCGGCGGCCGGCTCGCCTACGTCTTCCTGCCGGATACCGCGGCGGGGGGCTTCGCGAACTTCAACCGCTACTACTTCTCCCAGGTGGGCAAGCAGGGCGCCGTGCTGGATGAGCGCTTCAACCACGGCGGCGACATCGCGGACTACATCATCGAGAACCTGCGCCGCACGCCCCAGATGGTGAACACCACCCGGGAGGGCGAGGACGTCGTGGAGCCCGCCCAGGCGATCTTCGGGCCCAAGGTGATGATCATCAACCAGATGTCCGGCTCCGGCGGCGACGCCATGCCCTGGCTCTTCAAGAAGAACGGCGTGGGTCCCCTCATCGGCGTCCGCACCTGGGGCGGTCTCGTGGGCATCGGCGGCTATCCGCCGCTCATGGACGGCGGCACCGTCACGGCGCCCCGCTGGGGCCTGTTCGGGACCAAGGGCGAGTGGGAGGTGGAGAACATCGGCATCGCCCCGGACATCGAGGTGGAGCAGGATCCCGCCCTCGTCCGCCAGGGACGCGATCCCCAGCTGGAGCGCGCGGTGCAGGAGGCCCTGCGCCTCCTCGCCCAGCAGCCCCCGCCGACCTTCCGGAAGCCCGCCTACCCGGACTACCACCAGAAGCTGCCGGAGCCCGGGCACTGAGCCCGGATCACCGGCGAACGGCGAGGGGCCCCGTCAGGGGCCCCTCGTCTGTCCCATCCAGCGGGATCAGATCCGGAAGGTGTCCGGACGCCAGGTCTGGATCCGGCGCTTGATGGCCTCGCCGTCCAGGGACTCCGTCAGGGCCTCCCGCATCCGGTCCGCCACCTCGGCGTCCGAGGCGAAGCGCAGGGCGACGATCTGGCCCACCTTCAGTTCCGGGAGCCGGGTCCTCAGGTCCTCAGGCAGGAGCCGCTCCAGGCGCAGGCGCTCCTCCAGTCGGATGAGCCGGTCCTGGTTCTGCAGGGCGTAGATCCGGACCTCGAAGAGCAGCAGCAGCAGGGCGAGGGCCATGGCCGCGGCCCAGATCGTAGCTCCGCCGGGATGGCGGACCGCGGCGACCACCGCCACCACGAGGTTCGCGGCGAACAGCCCGAAGAGCAGGATGTGGTGCCGGGGATCGATGCGGCGGTGGTTGGCGTAGGTCTGGGGCGGCTTGGCCATGGGGACTCCGGGTCAGTCGTGGGTGATGCGCCGGGCCCGCTTGCGCTCGGCGTCCTTCTTCTTCGATGCCAGCCGCCGCTCCTGGCTTCCGCGGGTGGGCTGGGTGGCCCGCCGGGGCTTGGGCGGCACGAGGGCGGCGCGGACCGTCTCCGCGGCCTTGTCGCGGGCGTCCTCCAGGTTGAGGCGCTGGTCCCGGCTGCGGTCGCTGGTGAGGATCCAGAGGCCGTCGGCATCGACACGGTTCCGCACGGCCTGGCGCAGGCGGGCGAGGGCGCCCTCCGTGAGCCCTTCGATGCGGGCGAGGTCGATGCGCAGCTCCACCTTGCTGGCGACCTTGTTGACGTTCTGACCGCCGGGACCGCCGCTGCGGGCGGCCTTGAACTGGATGGCCTCGCCGGGGATGCGGATGCCGGGAGCGATGTCGATGGGGAGCTGCACGGCGGCCTCAGAGTGTCCGGGCGGGGAGGAAGAGCCGGGCCAGGGCCCGGGCGGGCATCCGGTCGAACTCCAGCCGCGCCTTGCCGCCGAAGGCCAGCGTCAGGCGCCGCTGCAGGTTGGCGAGGCCGGTCCCGGTGCCCGGCGGCGGCGCGCCGACACCCAGGGGGTTCTCGAC
>DASTWQ010000145.1:0-18062 GCA_035758545.1 Holophagaceae bacterium
GCTGTCCGCCAAGGACGCCCGCATCGCCCAGCTGGAGCGGGAGCTGAAGGAGGCCAAGCTGAAGGCGGCCTCCGGCGGCGGCGCGGCGGAGACCGTGGAGCAGGTGAACGGCCACACCCTCGTGACCGCAGCGGTGGAGGGCCTGGAGGCCGGCGCCCTGCGGGAGCTCATGGACCAGGTCCGCACCCGCCACCCCGGTGCCGTCATCGCCCTCGCCTCCAAGGTGGACGACGCCAAGGTCGCGGTGCTCGTCGCCGCCTCCGGCGCGGCGGATGCCGGCGCCCTGCTCAAGGCCATGGCCCCGGCCCTCGACGGCCGCGGCGGCGGGAAGAAGGATCTGGCCCAGGGCGGAGGCACGAAGCCCGAAGGCATCCCCGCGGCCTTCGCCGCGCTGAAGGCCGCGCTGAGCTGAACGTGAAGGTCCCCTTCTGGGTTCCGAGTCTTTGGATTGGTCTGGCGCTCTATTGCTGGCCTCAGCACCTCGGACTCGCCCTGGTGGGATACCACGGGATCTGCCTGGCCGGAAGTTGTCGCCGCGACGCTTGGACCTTGGGGCCTATCCACAAAACCGATGCAGTCTGGCCGCTTCTGGGGGCCGGGCTGATTCTGCTCGCCCTCGTCCTGCCCCCGGTTTCATGGTTCCCCTCCATGACAGTGGGTAGCTTGATGGCCCGCTGGCCCGGCGGTCTGCAAGGACAGGCGATCTACGCGGTCCTGGTGAACGCGCCCCTTGAAGAGGCCTTCTGGCGAGGGGCATTGAACAGGGACAAAGCCGGATGGACGCCCCTTCGGCACGGACTGGCCTTCGGGCTGCATCACGGCCTCGCCGCCGCCCTGCTCTTTCCGCGGTCATGGGTGATTCCCGCCTTCCTGGTTCCAGCCCTCGCAGGCCAGTTCTGGACTTGGCTTGCCCGGCGAAAGAGCGGCATCGGGATCCCGATCCTTCTCCACGCCTTCTCAGACCTCTCCCTGCTCGTGCTCGCAGGCCATCAGATGAAGGCCGCGCTCTAGACCTGGGCCCCGGCCGGGGCCATGCTGGCGCCATGACCTACCTGCTGGCGCTGGACCAGGGCACCACCAGCTCCCGGGCCATCCTGTTCCGGCCCTCCGGGGAGATCGCCGCGCTGGCGCAGCGGGAGGTGCCGACCGCCTACCCGCAGCCCGGATGGGTGGAGCAGGACGCCGGGGACATCTGGGCGACCCAGCTGGCCTGCGCCCGGGAGGCGCTGGCCCAGGCGGGCATCCCGGCGGAGGCCGTCGCGGCCCTCGGGATCTCCAACCAGCGGGAGACCACCGTGGTGTGGGAGCGCGCGAGCGGCCGCCCCATCCACCCGGCCCTCGTCTGGCAGGACCGACGCACGGCGCCGGCCTGCGAGGCCCTCAAGGCGGCGGGCCACGAGGCCTTGATCCGGACCCGCACGGGCCTGGTGCTGGACCCCTACTTCTCGGGGACGAAGGTGGCCTGGATCCTCGATGCGGTGCCCGGCGCCCGGGCCCGGGCCGAGCGCGGGGAGCTGGCCTTCGGCACCGTGGACAGCTGGCTGCTCTGGAACCTCACCGGCGGAGCCGTTCACGCCACCGATCCCACCAACGCCTCGCGCACCCTGCTCTTCGACCTGCAGGCGGGCCGGTGGGACCCGGAGCTGCTGGATCTGCTGCGCGTGCCCCCGGCGATGCTGCCGGAGATCCGGCCCTCCTCCGGCGACTTCGGGCACACGGCGCCGGAGCTGCTCGGCGCCGCGGTGCTGGTGGGCGGCGTCGCCGGAGACCAGCAGGCGGCCCTGTTCGGCCAGGCCTGCCTCTCCCCCGGCATGGTGAAGAACACCTACGGCACGGGCTGCTTCCTGCTCATGGCGACGGGCGCGGAACCCCGCGGCTCCGTGAACGGACTGCTCACCACTCGGGCTGCCTCGCCCGGGGCCTTCGCGCTGGAGGGCAGCGTCTTCATGGGCGGGGCCGTGGTCCAGTGGCTCCGCGACGGGCTCGGGCTCATCCGCGCCTCCAGCGAGATCGAGGCCCTGGCCCGCTCCGTCCCGGACAGCGGCGGCGTGGTGCTGGTGCCCGCCTTCACGGGGCTCGGATCGCCCTACTGGGATCCCTATGCCCGCGGCGGGATCCTGGGCCTCACCCGCGGCGCCACGGCGGCCCATCTGGCCCGGGCGGCCCTGGAAGCCATCGCGTTCCAATCCGCCGAGCTGGCGGAGGCCATGGCCTCGGATTCGGGCCTGGCCCTCACGGAGGTGCGCGCGGACGGCGGCGCGGCGGTGAACGACCTGCTCATGCAGATGCAGGCGGATCTGCTGGGCGTTCCCGTGGCGCGGCCCGCGGTGGTGGAGACGACGGCCCTCGGCGCCGCGGCGCTGGCCGGGCTCGCAGCGCGGGTGTGGCCGGACGCGGCATCCTTCGCCGCCCAATGGCGCGTGGCGCGGGTCTTCGAGCCCGCCCTCAGCCGCGACGAGGCGGGCGTCCGCATGGACGCGTGGCGCCGCGCGGTCGGCCGCGTCCAGCGCTGGGAATCGCCCTGAGGCTCGCGTGGTAGCATCGGACCAGATCGTGACCTACGTGCCCTTCCCTCCTCCCGATCTCTCCGCCTTCCCTCCGGCCCCGGCCGGAGTGGATCCTGTGCGCCGGCAGGAGCGGGACGCGTGACCCCGGGCCCCGTCCGCGACCTCTGCGTGGCGGGGCTCGTCTACTTCGAGGTCTTCGTGCCGGGAGCCCACCTTCCGGGACCGGGGGAGGAGGTCTTCGTCGAGCGGCTTCGGATGGGCCTCGGGGGCGCCCTCAACACCGCCTCTGTGGCCCGGGCGCTGGGGCTCGACACAGTCCTGGCCTATCCGCGCGGCGGGGGCCTCACGGACATCGCGATCGCGAGCTGCCTGCGCCGCCTGGGCGTGAGCGCGCGGACCTGGCCCGCCCGGGAGGATCCGGCGGTATCGCTGGTGCTCTCCTCCCCCGAGGACCGCTCCTTCATCAGTGCCGCGGATTTCGAGGCCCTCGGGCGATGCGGCGACCTGCCCCGCGCCCGCTGGCTGCACATCCCGGGCCTGGCGGAAGCCCGATTCCTGGCCGCGCCCATGGCCCGGGCGCGCGCCGCCGGCGCGCGCATCAGCGTCTCCGGGAGCTGGTCCCCCGGGGAGCTCGCCCGCCTCGCGGCCATGACCAGCTGCCCCTGGGACCTGCTGGTGCTCAACGCCAAGGAGGCCGCTTTGGCGGCGGGCGATCCCCGCCAGGCGCCGGCCCGGCTCGCGGGCGCAGCGGCGAGGAGCGTCCTGGTCACCGCCGGCGCGGACGGCGCCTTCGGGATCCTGGACGGGGCGGAGGTCCACGCCCCGGCGGACGCAGCGGAGGTACGCGAGTTCACCGGCGCGGGAGACGCCTTCTGCGCGGGCCTGCTCGCAGCGCTCCTCCGGGGCCTGGAGGGTGAGGCCGCCGTGGCCCTGGGCTGCCGCACCGCCGGCCGGATCCTGGGCCAAGCCGGCGGCGTCGCCCTGGATCCCGCCCGGTTCAGCGATCTCAGGGAGGCGCCATGATCCGCACCTTCACCATCCTCGGCGGCGGCAGCGCCTACGCCCCGGGCCTGCTCCAGGCCCTGCTCCGCCATCCCGGGGCCCTGGGGCTCGAGACGGTGCGGCTCTACGACCTGGATCCGGCCCGGGCGAGGCTCATCGCGCGCCTGGGCGCGGGCCTGGCCCGGGCCGCCGGGAGCGCCCTTCGCGTGGAGGCCGTCGAGACCCTCGAAGACGCCCTCCGCGGGACCGACGCCATCCTCAACAGCACCCGCCCCGGCGGGCTCGAGGCCCGGCGGGTGGACGAGACCCTCCCCCTCGACTTCGGCATCCCGGGGCAGGAGACCGTGGGGCCCGGCGGCTTCTTCTACGCGCTGCGGTCCGTGCCGGAAGCGCTCCGGGCCGCGGCGCTGCGGGACCGGCTCGCGCCTGGCGCCTGGTGGCTGAACTACACCAACCCGAGCAACATCGTCAGCCAGGCCCTCCTGGACCAGGGGCACACGAAGGTCCTGGGGCTCTGCGACCAGTCCGCGGAGGACCTGCATGCGCTGGGCGCCGCCGCCGGCCAGGCGGGCGACTGGACCTTCGCCTGCTGCGGCCTCAACCACGCCACCTGGTATAGCGACCTGGCGCTGGAGGGCCGTCCCTGGACTCCGCCCGCCGGCCTCGCCGCGCCGGCGGGCCTCGACGCGGAGCACCGGCTGCGCTTCGAGCTCTCCGCCGCCATGGCCGCTGAGACGCCGGGGTTCTGGCCAAACTCCTACCTGCCCTACTACAGGCATCCGGAGGCCTTCGTCGCCCTGGCCCGGCAGGCCCCGCCCCGGAGCGAGGTGATCCTGCGGGCCCTGCCGGATTACTACGCGCACTTCGAGGCGGAGGCGGCCAAGGAGCGGCCCGAGCTGCGCAAGCACCGGGGCGCCTCCGGGTTCGGAGACCTCGCCGTGGCGGTCCTGGAGGCCCTCCAGCGCGAGCGCCCGGCCTCCCTGGTCCTCAACCTGCCGGATGGGGGCGCGACCGGGCGCTTCACGCCGGACACGGTGGTCGAACTCCCCGCCCGCCTCAACCGCCGGGGCGCGGAAGCGGCGGCGGTGGGATCGCTCCCCCCCGCCGCCACGGAGCTGCTGGAGCGCCTCGAGGCGTACCAGCGGCTCACGGCACAGGCCGCGCGCCTGGGTGGGGGCGCGCGGCTGGAGGCGGCCCTGGCCGCCAATCCGCTCGTGCCGGACGCCGCCACGGCCCGGGCGATGCTGCGGGAGGCCCGGGGCCGCTACGGCGCGCTGGTGGAGGCGCTCGCATGAAGACCTCGCCGCTGGCGGACGCCTATCCCTGGGACGACTTCGAGCGGGTCGTGGTGCTCTCCCCCCACCTGGACGACGCGGCGCTCAGCTGCGGAGGATTGCTGGAGTTCCTGCGGGAGCGGGAGGCCGCCGGCCTGGTGATCACCGTCTGCAGCGGCAACCCCCCGGCCACCCTCCGGCAGAAGGAGGGCGCCAACGGGCGGCCCCGCCGGGGCCACGCCTCGCCCCGGGTGCGGCGCCGGGAGGACATCGCCGCCATGCACGCGGTGGACGCCGACTTCGTGCACCTCAGCTTCCCGGACAGCATCTACCGCCGCAGCCCTCTCACGGGCCGGTTCATCTACCGGGACGCCCGGGAGCCCTGGGTGGCGCCGCGGATGGAGGATCTGCCCCACATCGAGGAGCTCTACCTCGTGCTCCGGCGCCTCTGTCTGAACCTGGGCCGCATCCTCCTGGTGAGCCCCCTCGGCATCGGCCGCCACGTGGACCACACCATCGTGGCCCAGGCCGCGCTGCGGCTCTCGGAGCGTGGCCTCCAGCTGCTGTTCTACGAGGATTTCCCCTACGTGGTGGATCCGGAGCTGACGGGCACGCCCGACGATCCGGAGCAGGCCTTCGCGCGGCTGGGCCTCACGCCCGGGCAGCGGCATGTGCTGCCGATCGATGTCGGCGCCAAGGCTTCGCTCATCCGCCGCTACACCACCCAGCTCCCCGCCCTCTTCGAGGGCGAGGCGGATCTGGAGGCGCGGCTCGGCGCGCGCACCCACCGTGGCTGGCCCTGCGAGTTCTACTGGCGGGCGACCGGGACGACGGACTAGGAGGCCCCATGGCCGGCGAGCACATGCACCGCGAGATCCTGGAGACCCCGGCCATGCTGCGCCGGGAGGCGGCGGCCTGGGAAGCCCAGGCGACAGAGCTGCGGGCCGCCGCGGGCGGGCGGCCGCAGGTCGCCCTGGTGGGGCGCGGAAGCTCCGGCAACGCCTGCGCCTTCGCGGCCTACCTCTTCGGCCTCGCGACCGGACGCCAGCCCGTGGAGTTCCGCCCCTGGCTGACCACCCAGGAGCTCCCGCCCTGCGACTGGTCCGACACCGTGGCCTACGCCTTCTCCGTCTCGGGCCAGAGCACGGACATCGCGGCCTCGGCCGCCTGGCTCCGGGCCCGGGGCGCCTGGACCGTCGGCGTCACCGCGGCGGAAGGAGAGGATCTCCACCTGGCCGAGGCCACGGACCGCCTGTTCCGCCTGGGCTGCGGCCCGGAGGTCGCCGTGCCCGCCACGAAGACCTTCACCGCCCAGCTCTTCGCCGCGGCGGCCCTGGCGGGGCTCCCGGTCCAAGCCGCGGCGGCCCAGGCGGCGGACGCCATGGACGCCCTGCTGCTGGGCCCCGTCCCCGGGCAGCTCGCCACCTTCCTGGAGGGCGGGCGACTCGCCGCCTGGATCGCCCGCGGTCCGTCCCTCGCCGCGGTGTGCGACGCCGCCCTGAAGATGCAGGAGAGCCTGGGCCGGCCCGCGGTGGCCTACTCCACGGCGGAGGTGCTCCACGGGCCCATCGCCATGTTCCACCCCGAGGACCGGGTGGTGCTCTTCTCCGGCTCGGACGAGCCCATGGACAGCAAGCGGGCCGTGGCCGCCACCCTCCTCGCCCGGAACGTGCCGCTGCTCACCCTGGGGACCGACAGCACCCGGGAGGCGGGGCTGCCCCTCCCCCTGCCCGAGGCCCGCTGGGCCCGGACGCCGGTGCTGGCCTTCCTCTCCCAGCTCGTCTGCCTGGAGCTGGCCCGCCGGGCGGGTCTGGATCCGGACGCGCCGGCCCACCTCCAGAAGGTGACGCGGACGCTCTGATTCAGCCGAACCGGGCGGCCTCCTCCCAGATCTCCCGGCTCACCGCGCAGCCCTCGGGGAAATGGGCCAGGAAGTCGGCGCGGAAGCGGGGCGTGTGGTCCGCCAGGTAGCGGTCCACGGCGGCGCGGTCCGGGGCCTCGTAGCGGCTGCGGAAGGTGGCGTCCCCCAGGCGCTCGAAGCGGATGCCGGTGAAGCAGCCCGTCGCGAGGATCTCCGGCAGGTGCTTGCCGGCCATGTAGGCCTCGAAGGCCGGCACGAGATCCGGACGGACTTCCACGCGCACTTCGTAGACGACCATGGCCGCCCTCCTGGATAGGATCCTGCCATGGGACGCCTGCTCCTGGTCGAGGACCACCCCTTCAACGCCGAGGCCATGCAGCGGCTCCTGGCCAGGAAGGGCGGGCACGAGGTGCGCGTCGCCCACGACGGCACGTCGGCGCTGGCCCAGGCCCAGGCCTGGAGGCCCGACCTGGCCCTGCTCGATCTCGGCCTGCCGGGGATGAGCGGACTGGACCTGGCCCGGCGGCTGAAGGCGGATCCCGCCACCTCCGGCATCCCCCTCGTGGCTCTCACCGCCTCGGTGGATCCGGGCGACCACCGGGCCGCCCGGGAGGCGGGCTGCCTGGCGGTGGAGACGAAGCCCCTGGAGCTGGACCGGATCCTGCCGTTGATCGCCCGCCTGCTCAGCTCCGGAAGCTGAAGAAGACGGCCCCCACGAGGCAGAGGGCCGCCCAGAGGTGGTTGAGGGTCAGCCTGGCCTTGAACCAGACGAGTGCGAAGACCGCGAAGACCGCCAGGGTCACCACCTCCTGGATCACCTTGAGCTGAGGCAGCGTGAAGCGGCCGTAGCCGATGCGGTTCGCGGGCACCGCGAGGCAGTACTCGAAGAAGGCGATGCCCCAGCTGCTCAGGATGGCGATCCAGAGGGGCGCGCTGTGCTCCGTCTTCAGGTGGCGGTACCACGCGAAGGTCATGAACACGTTGGAGGCGACAAGAAGAAGGATCGTGCGCATGGGGAGTCGTGCCTGGAGGCTTGATCAGCCGAGTGGTGTCTGAGCCCACAGGGCGAAGAGGAGGTTCGACGCGATCAGGAGGAGGACGTGCGCATGGGACTCAGCGGGGCGGCAGGAGGGCCTGGACCTTGGCCAGCAGGGCCTTGGGGCCGTAGGGCTTGGCGAGGAAGCCATCCGGCGCGAGGGTCCTGAACCGCGCCAGGGTGGCCTGCTCGTCGTGGCCGGAGCTGAGCAGCACGGGCAGATCGGGGAGGAGGGCGCGGATCTCGCGGAGGGTGCTCTCGCCGCTGAGGTTCGGCATGGTCGCGTCGAGGAGCACCAGGGCCACCCGGGGGCCCTCCAGCCGCAGATGGTCCAGGGCCTCGGCCCCGTCCGCGGCCTCGAGCACGTGGTAGCCGCGCATCTCCAGGGCCTGCCGGGCCACCGCCCGGACCCCGGCGTCGTCATCCGCGACGAGGACCAGTCCGGACCCCGCCACCCCGGCGTGCCCGCCGGACGGCGGGCGGAGCGGCTCCACCTCCCCTTCGGAGACCGGGAACCAGAGAGTGAAGAGGGTGCCTTCCCCAGGGGTCGACTTCACCCGGAGGGCACCGCCGTGGCCCTTGACGATGCCGAGCAGGGCCGGGAGCCCCAGGCCCCGCCCCGTGAACTTGGTGGAGAAGAAGGGTTCGAAGATGCGCGCCAGGGTGGCCTCGTCCATGCCGCAGCCCGTATCCGCCACCTGGAGGACGACGTGGGGGCCAGGGTGGAGGGTCGCGCCCTGGAAACCCTCCTGAGGGCCCCTCCCGACGGTCTCCAGGGTTGTGCTGACGCGCACGGTGCCCTCGGTGCCCTCCATGGATTCCGCGGCATTGATCACGAGGTTCATCAGCACCTGCCGGAGCTGGGTGGGATCGCCCTGGATGGGCGGCAGGCTCCGGTCCAGGCTCAGCTTCAGGCTCACCGCCTTCGGCACGCTCACCTCCAGCAGTCGGAGCGTGTCCTCCACAAGGGCGCTCAGATCCAGGCGGCGGAGCTCGAACACACCCTTCCCGGAGTAGGCCAGCAGCTGTCGGGTCAGCTCGGCCGCGCGGACGGCCGCAGCGCGCAGGGCGTCCAGATGGGCCCGCAGGGCAGGCGCCTCAGCCGCTCCCGCCAGGGCGAGGTCCGCATGTCCCAGGATGCCGGTGAGCAGGTTGTTGAAGTCGTGGGCGACGCCGCCCGCCATCACCCCCAGGCTCTCGAGCTTCTGGGCCTGGAAGAGCTGACGCTCGAGGGCCTCCCGCTCCCGCCGGGCGCGGCGCTCCTCGGTGACGTCCCGGAGGATCAGCTGGAACACGGTCCGGCCCTCTTCCTGGAGCCTCGCGAGCCGGGCCTCGGATTCGACCTCCGTCCCGTCCGGCCTCAGGTTCACCCACTCGAAGATCTGGGGCTCGCCGGAGGCGGCCGCCGCGAGCAGGCGCCGGGCCCGGTCCGCGCTCGGCTCTCCGTCCCGCTGGAGGGGCGGGCTCAGCGTCCCCGGCGCGCAGCCGAGGATCGCTTCCATGGGCCGCCCGAGCAGGTCCGTGGCCGCCCGGTTGGCGAGGGTGTAGCCCTTCTCGGGATCGATGAGGAGGATGGCCTCCGGCGAATCGTCGAAGAGCTGGCGGAACCGGGCCTCGCTCGCCTGCAGGGCCCGGGCGGCGCGTTCCCGGCCGGAGATGTCCTCGAGCACCCCGAGCACTGCCGGCCGGCCGTTGAGCTGGACCGTGCTCCCGTGCACTTCCACGAGGATCTCCTGGCCGCCCTTCCTCTGGGCGAGGAAGGTGTAGTGGATGCTCTGCAGCTGCCCGCTCACCCGCTTGCGGATGTTGTTGAGGACCGTCTCCCGGTCCGCGGGGGCGACGAGGTTGCCCACGGGCATCCCTTTCAGTTCCGCCTCGCTGTAGCCGAAGATGCGGAGGAAGGCGGGATTGCCGTACTGGAAGGCGCCGTCCTGGATGAGGTAGACCCCGGAAAGGCTCTCCTCCACGAGGGTGCGGTAGAGCTCCTCGGATTCGCGGCGTTGGGCCAGCTCCCGCTGGAGGCTATCCCAGAGCCGGAACCGCTCCAGGGCGAGGGTCGCCAGGTCCGCCGCCAGGCGCAGCTCGTCGAGGACCTCCTTCGAGGGCGAGCCCGGGGCCGCGGAAAACCCCGTGAGTACGCCGAAGAGGTCCCCCCGCCTGCCCTTCAAGGGGACCGACACGGCGGATCGGAGGCCGAGGGCGCGGAAGTGGTCGAGATAGGCGCGGCAAGCAGGATCCTCCGCCAGCTCCTCGACCAGGACCATGGCTCCGGTGGCCGCGGCCCGCCCGCCGAGGCCGGCGTCGGGTCCGTGGATGGGGAGGGGGTGCCCCTCGTCAAAGGTGCGGCCCGGCGCGCCGACCTGGACCAGGGTGTGGAGGCTGGCGCCATCCTCGGAGACCCGGTGGAGGGCCCACTTGCGGTAGGCCGTGGATTCCACGAGCCCCTCCAGGAGGCCTTGCAGGGCGCGCTCGAGGTCCGTCTGGGCCGCCACGTCCGCCAGGGACGACTGGAAGGCCTGGAGCCGCTCGTTCAGCCGGGAGGCGGCCTCCAGTTGGCGGCGCAGCTCAGCCTGGCTGCGCTGGCCGTCCAGGGCGAGGGCCGAGACGCGGCCGAGGTTCTGAAGGCCGCTGGACTGCAGGTCTCCCACCTGGAGCGGGGCTTCGTCCAGGAACGCCAGGCCATAGAGCACGCCGACCAGGTGGCCGGTCTGGACCAGGGGAACGCCGATGAGGGAGCGGAGTCCGAACCGCTGGGCGGCGACGGGATCGAACTGGCCAGGATGGTTGGGGCAGTCCTCCACGACGACGATCTGGTGCTCAAGGTAGATCTTGCGGGAGAAGTCCGTGGCCATGATCGGCAGGCGCAGCCCCTGGAGGACCGGCCCCAGACGCGCCTCCACAGAGGGCGTCCAGGCCTGGACCTCGAACTCCTGGCGGCCCTCCGAGCCCATGGACAGCTTCCCGACCGCCCAGTGGGGGTTCGGATAGAGCCGCGCGGCCCGGCTCATGAGGACCTCGAAGATCTCCCGTTCCTCGCGACAGAGCCCCAGGGCCAGGATGCCCTCGGCCAGGGCCCGGTACTGCTCCGCCTCCTCCAGCGCCCGCTGGAGGAGGGGGGCTTCGTCGGAGCGTGCGGGGTCGGGCATGGGCCCGCCCAGGGTATCAGCGGGCGTATTCCACCGCGCGGGTCTCCCGCATGACCGTGACCTTGATCTGGCCGGGGTACTGCATCTCGCCCTCGATGCGGCGGGAGACGTCCTTGGCCAGCCAGTAGGCCCGGTCGTCGTTCACCTGGCCGGCGTCCACCATGATGCGGATCTCGCGGCCGGCCTGGAGGGCGTAGCTCTTCTGCACGCCGTCGTAGCTGTTGGCGATCTCCTCCAGCTTCTCGAGGCGCTTGACGTAGGTCTCCATCATTTCGCGCCGGGCCCCGGGGCGCGCGGCGGAGACCGCGTCGGCGGCGGTGATGAGCATGGCCTCCACGGTGCGCGGCTCGTAGTCCCCGTGGTGGCAGCTCATGGCGTGGATGACCTCCTCCTTCTCCCCGAAGCGGCGCATCAGCTCCATGCCGATCTCGATGTGGGTGCCCTCCACCTCCCGGTCGATGGCCTTGCCGATGTCGTGGAAGAGACCCGCGCGGCGGGCGATCTTCGGATCTGCGCCCAGCTCTCCGGCCATGTACTCGGCGATGCGGGCCACCTCCTTGGTGTGCTCCAGCACGTTCTGGCCGTAGCTGTGGCGGTAGTTGAGGCGGCCCACCAGCTTCTGCAGCTTGGGGTGGACGTCGGGGAAGCCCAGCTCCACGCAGGCGGCCTCGCCGATCTCCTTGAGATGCTGGTCCAGGTCCACCTTCACCTTCTCCACCACCTCCTCGATGCGGGCAGGGTGGATGCGGCCGTCCGCCAGCAGGCGCTGGATGGCCTGGCGGGCCACCTCCCGGCGGATGGGGTCGAAGCTGGAGACGACGATGGCCTCCGGGGTCTCGTCCACGATGAGGTCGCAGCCCGTGGCCTTCTCCAGGGCCCGGATGTTCCGGCCCTCGCGGCCGATGATGCGGCCCTTGAGGTCATCGCTGGGCAGCTGCACGGAGGACACCGCGGCCTCGCAGACGGCGTCGGAGGCGATGCGCTGGATGGCGGCGCCGATGGTCCAGCGGGCCCGCTTCATGGCCTCCTCCTGGGCCTCATCCTCGATGCGCCGCACGGTGCGGGAGGCGTCCATCTTGGCCTGATGCTCCAGGGAAGCGATGAGCTCCTGGCGGGCGTCCTCCCGGGTGAGGTTGGCGATCTCCTCCAGCTTCTTCCCCTGGGCCTCCACCAGGGCCTTGGCCTCGGCCTGCCGGGCCTCCAGCTTCTCCAGCTCGGCCTTGCGCTTGTCCGAGAGCTCGTCCAGGTCCTTCTGCTTGGCCTCCAGGGACTGGACCTTCTTGTCGAGGGTCTCCTCCCGGGCCTGGAGCTTCTGCTCCTGCTTCTCGGCGGCGGCCAGGCGCTCCTTCAGCTCGGCCTCGGCCTTCTGGCGGGCGGCGAGGGCCTGCTCCTTGGCCTGGAGCTCCGCCTCCTTGCGCAGGGCCTCGGCGGCCCGCTGGCCCTGCTCCCGCAGCCGGTCGGCCTCGGCCTTGGCCTCCGCCAGCGCCTGGGCGGCCTTGGCCTTCAATTCCTGCTCCGCCTTCTCCTTCGCGATCCCGCGGTCGGCTTCCGCCCTCACTGCCTTCCTGGCCATCAGCCCGGCCACGCCTCCGGCCAGGGCGGCCAGGGCGAGGAAGATCCAGCTCAACGTGTTCATGGGAGACTCTCCGGTTTCTCAAAACCGGGAAGCCGTCCGCAGCATTAAATCCCCGCTCAGTCGTGGAGGCTTGCCGAGTTCCCTAGGTCATAGGGGGGTGTCCAGAATCCCGCTTTCAGGCGCGCCGCGGCGCGGAACGCACAAGGGCGGGGGAAGGACTCCCGGCAGTCAATACGGAACCAGCGCTTGGCCATCATCACGGGCCTCGCAGGGACGATCAGGAAAGGTCCCCCTCGAAAAGGGCTGAGGGGCGGTTGGGAATGTCATCTGGAACGGCCTCGAGGAGCTTGAGGGTCTGTTCCAGGTCCTGGGTGTGCTGGGTGGCTTCCCGTTCAAGGCGCGCCACGCGGTGCGCCAGGTTCAGGGCGCCCAGGAGCAGCCAGGTGGAGGAATCCGCCGGCGGCCGGGCGTGGCCCCATTCTACCGCGCAGGCCGAATCCATGTCCCGGAAGGTGGCCTCCAGGGCCTCCACCGCCGCCTTCAGTTCGGCCTCGGGCGCCGTGGAACGGATCTCCAGGGTCCGGCCCAGGACCTGGACCGTCTGGACGCGGGGCCCCTTCTTGGCCGTCATCCGGCCTGCTCCGCGGCCACCGGCTCGGCGGCGGGCTCCTGGCTGGCCTGCTCCAGGGCGGCCAGGAGGGCCTCCAGGCGGACCCGGACCTCCTCCCGTTCCTGCTGAAGGGCGTCCCGCTCCGCCCGGACGGCGTCCAGGGCGCCGCGGAGGCTATCCAGGTCCTCGGCCCCCTTGGCCTTCAAGGCGTCCAGCTCGGCCTTGAGCTGGGCACGCTGCTGCACCAGGGTCTGGAGTTTCGATTCGAGCTGCTTGAGCAGGTCCATGGGGGGATTCTACCCCCGGAGGCAAATGCCGAAACGCTGGGCCTCGACGACCTCCCGCGCCCCGGCGACCCAGGCGTCCACCTCGGCGGCGGTGAGGGTCCGGTCCGAGGCCTGGAAGGTGAACCGCACGAGCAGGGCCTTCTCGCCCGCAGCGACCCCCTTGCCCCGGTACTCGTCCACACAGCGCAGGTCCGTGAGCTGCTCCGTTCCCTGGCCTTGGCGGAAGGCCTGACGGAACGCGGCCTCCACCCGAGCCCACTGGAGGTCCGCGGGCATGAGCAGAGACAGGTCCCGGGTCGTGAGGGGGAAGCGGCTGAAGGGACGGAACGGGGGGATCACCCGGTCCGGCTCATCCGGCAGCGCCTCCAGGGGGATCTCCAGCCCGAAGAGGCCGTCGCCCAGGATGTGGACCGGGGCCTGGTGAGCCGGGTCGAGCTTGAGATCCTGGGCCACGGCGAGGCCGTCGAGCGGGTCCAGGACCCGGGCCGGGGTCCGGGGATCCTCCCCACCCAGGGTCCCGCCCCAGACGAAGGCGAGGCGATGGGTTCCGCTCGGACCCGCTTCGGACGCGGCATAGACCGGGGCCAGTTCGAAGAGGCGGACGGCCCGGGCGCCATTGCGCAGGTTGTGCCGCGCCGCGGCGGCGAGGCTCGGCAGGAGGCTGCCCCGCAGCACCGAATACTCGGCGCCCAGGGGATTGCCCAGCGTCCGCCCCTCGGGCGCCTCCGCGAAGGCCGCGTCCTGGTCCGGGCTGATGAAACCATAGGTGACCGTCTGGAAGAAGCCGAGGTGGGCCAGTCGGCGCGCCAGATGCTGCCGCTTGCGGTAGTCCGCGGAGAGGGGCTCGGGCTCGGACTGCACCGGCGGCAGGGCCTCCGGCAGGCGGTCGTAGCCCCGTAGGCGCAGCACCTCCTCGGCGAGATCCTCGGGGATCGTCAGGTCGTGGCGCCAGCTCGGCGGCACCGCGAGGATCTGGTCGCCGTGGACTTCGGCGGCGCAGCCGAGGCGCTGGAGGAGGGCGGCGATCTCCGCCGCCGGGAGCGGCTGGCCGCCCATGCGGGCGACCATGGTCACGTCGACGGCGATGGGCGCGGGCGCCGCCGGCAGGGCGCCCACGGTCCAGGCGGCCTCGAGCGACGCCCCGCACCAGGCCTGGAGGCGGGCCGCGAGGAGGTCCCGGGCGATCGCGGCCATGGCGGGGTCGGCGCCGCGACCGAAGCGGGCGGAGGCGTCGGTGTGGAGGCCGTGGCGCCGCGCCATGAGGCGCACGGTGCGCGGATCGAAGCTGGCGCTCTCCAGCAGCACCCGGCGGGTGGCGGCGGTCACCTTCGTCGCCTCGCCGCCCATGACGCCCGCGAGGGCAACCGGGCCCCGATCGTCGGCGATGACGAGGTCCTCCGCCGTGAGCGTCCGTTCGACGCCGTCCAGCGTGACGAGCCGCTCCCCGCCCCGGGCCCGGCGCACGGTGATCGCGCCCGTCAGCGTATCCGCGTCGAAGGCGTGGGTGGGGTGGCCGTAGCGATGCAGCAGTTCGTTGGAGGCGTCCACCGCCGGCAGGCCCTTGGCGGAGGCGCCCAGCAGAGCGAGGAAGGCCTTCGCGGATTCCGGCGTGGCGCCTTCGCCGAGCGTAAGCAGCGCCGTGGCGTAGAGATGGCAGGCCTCGGTATCGAGGCGGATCTCCCGCGTCGGCGCGCCCGTGGGCAGGGGCGCGTGGACGAGGGGGACCAGAGTCGCGCCGAGCTTGGCCGCCAGCTCCCGGGCCACGCCACGGTGGCTCATCATGTCCCCGCGGTTGGCGGTGATGTCCACGTCGAGGACGGTGGTGCCGGCCTTCGCCTCGGCGCCGTCAATGGGGAAGCCGAGCATGGGCAGGAGGGTGACGGCCTGCTCGCGGGTGAGCGGGGCGCCGAGCTCGGTCTGGAGGGCGTTCAGGGCGACGAGCATCAGTCCAGCCCTCCCATGGCCGCGAGGAAGCGTTGGTCGTTCTCGAAGAAGAGCCGCAGGTCCGGCGTCTGGCTCACCATCATGGCGGTGCGCTCCACGCCCATGCCGAAGGCGAAGCCGCTCCAGACCGTCGGATCGATGCCGGCGTAGGCGAGCACCTTCGGATGGATCAGCCCCGCGCCGAGGATCTCCACCCAGCCGCTGCCCTTGCAGACGCGGCAGCCCTGGCCACCGCAGAGAGGGCAGCTCACGTCCATCTCGCAGCCGGGCTCCACGAAGGGGAAGTAGCTGGGCCGGAAGCGGGCCTTCGTCTCGGGGCCGAAGAGGGCGCGCATGGCGTAGCTCAGCGTCCCCTTCAGGTGGTGCAGGCCGATGCCCTTCCCCACGAGCATCCCTTCGATCTGGTGGAACATCGGCGAGTGGGTGGGGTCGATCTCGTCCTTGCGGTAGACGCGGCCCGGAGCCAGGAAGCGGAGGCCGCCCTTGCGCTCCAGCAGGCTGAGGCCCTCAGCATCCTTGGCGCCGTAGCGCTGGAGCACGCGCACCTGCACAGGGCTCGTGTGGGTGCGCAGCAGCAGGTCGGGATGGGCCGCGAGGTAGAAGGTGTCGCTGGATCCGCGGGCCGGATGGTCCTCGGGGATGTTGAGGCCGTCGAAATTGTGGGCCGGGGTCTCGACCTCGGGGCCCTCCTCCACGTGGTAGCCCAGGGGGCGGAAGGCCTCCACCATGCGGCCCATGAGCCGGTCCAGGGGATGGAGTGCGCCCCGGGCCGGCAGGGGCGGCGTCATCGTGGGATCCCAGCCGGCGGCCTTCTTCGCGGCGGTGAGGGCGTCCTGTCGCTCCCGGATGCCCTCCTCCCAGGCGTTCTTGAGCCCGTTGATGGCGGCGCCGAGCTCGCGCTTCTGTTCCTTCGGCGCGGCCTTCAGCAGCTCCATCAGGCGCGCGGCATGGCTCGCCTCGCGACCGGTGTAGGCGCCCTTCAGGCGGTTGAGGGCATCCAGGTCGGCGCAGGCCGCCAGCTCCGCGGGGAAGGCGGCGTGGGCCTCGGCGATCTCAGGGGGGAGCAGGCTCAGGTCCATGGGAACCCTAAACAAAGAAGGGCCGCGTCAGCGGCCCTTCAAGCTTATCGAGAGGAACGTCCGATCAGCCCTTGGCCACAGCCACGAGCTTGGTAAACGCCTCGGGATTACGGACGGCGAGGTCCGCGAGGACCTTGCGATCCAGGCTCACGGAGGCCTTCTTCAGGCCGCCCATGAACTTCGAGTAGGACACGCCGTTCTGCTGGCAGGCGGCGGAGATGCGGACGATCCAGAGGCGGCGGAAGTCGCGCTTCTTCTCCTTACGGCCGCGGTAGGCGTACGCGAGGGCCTTCTCGACGGCTTCCTTCGCGGAGCGGTAGAGACGGGACTTGGCGCCGTAGAATCCCTTGGCGAACTTGAGCATGCGCTTGCGGCGCTGGGCACGCTTGAAACCGCGTTTGACACGAGCCATGGTGTTTCCTTTCCGTGTGGCAACCCTGTTGGGTGTTTGAGGCCACTTAGGGGGTGGTCATTAGGCCACCGGGGTTGAGGTGTGAGGCGTCGAGGTAACGAGGCAAAGCCTCAGACCTCGTGCCTCGTCCCTGATATCAGGCGTAGGGCAGCATTTCCTTGATGGCGAAGTTGTCCGCCTTGCTCGCCGTGGTGGCGAGATCCAGCTGGCGCTTCCGCTTGGGGGACTTGCTGGTCAGGATGTGGCGCTGGTGGGACTGGCCGCGCTTGTAGTTGCCGCTGGCAGTCTTCTTGAAGCGCTTCTGGGCGCCCTTGTGGGTCTTGAGCTTCTGCTTCATGGCAACCTCGGTGTTGGTTCGGGTCTGGGTCGGACTCAGGGGGCTTCAGGAGCGGCCGGGGCCGGCTCGGCGGCCGCCTGGTCGGGCTTGGTGGCCTTGGCCTTCTTCTCGGCCAGCTTCTTGTCGACGGGCTTGGGGGCGAGGAAGGCATGCATGTCGCGGCCTTCGATGCTCGCGCCCTTGTCGACCTTGGCCTTGTCGGAGACGCGGTTGATGACGTCCTCGATGATCCGGTAGCCGATATCCCTGTGGACGACTTCTCGCCCGCGGAACATGACGACCACCTTCACGTTGAAGCCGTCCTCGAGGAATCGCTCGATGTGCCGGACCTTGAAGTCGAAGTCATGGTCGTCAGTCTTGGGGCGGAACTTCACTTCCTTGACGACGATGCTCTTCTGCTTGGCCCGGGCGGCGTGCTCCCGCTTCGCTTCCATGAACTTGTACTTGCCGTAGTCCATGATGCGGCAGACGGGCGGATTGGCGCCGCCTGCGACTTCCACGAGGTCCAGGCCGCGGGATTCCGCGATCCGGATGGCCTCGTGCGGCGGCATGAGCCCGAGCTGCTGGCCTTCCTCGTCGATGACGCGGACTTCCGGAGCACGGATGCCGTCGTTGATGCGGGTCTCGTTAGGACGAATGGATACACCCCCGGTAAAACAGGAACTGAAAGTCTATCAACGCCTGGCCCGAGGGCCAAGGACGAAATTCCAGGAATCATCGCACCCGGGACCGGACCTCGGCCTGGAGCGTGGCGAGGAAGGCCTCCAGGGACTGGACGCCCAGATCGCCCTTCGAACGGTGCCGGACCGCAACGGTGCCGGCCTCGGCCTCCCGATCACCGATGACCAGCATGTACGGCACTTTCTGCAGTTGCGCCTCGCGAATCTTGGCGTTGATCTTCTCGTTCCGCAGGTCCAGATCCGGCCGGAGCCCGGCGGCCCGGAGGGCGTCCGCCACCTGGTGGGCGAAGGGATGGACCCGGTCCGTGATG
>DASTWQ010000155.1:0-24542 GCA_035758545.1 Holophagaceae bacterium
ATCGGGCATGGGGCTCGGGGGTTGGACGCAGTATGCGCCGCCAGCCTGTGCCTTGGGTCCAGAATCCTGGCCGGCCTCAGACCGGCGTCACCTGGCGGCGCTTGGGGATCGTCAGGTTCCGCCGCCGGGCGCGGGCGAGGCGCTGGACCAGCTCCCGGCGCAGGTCGCCGGGCTGGACCAGGGCGTCCACGTGCAGGTCGGCCCCGAGCTTCTTCAGGTCGATGTCCTGGTTGTATTCGTCGCGGAGCTGCTGGACGTAGGCCGCGCGCTCGGCCTCGGGCTTCTCGGCGATCTTGTTGGCGAAGACGGCGTTCACCGCCGCCTCGGCGCCCATGACCGCGATGGAGGCCGTCGGCAGGGCCAGGGTGGCGTCCGGGTCGAAGCCGGGACCGCTCATGGCGTAGAGGCCGGCGCCGTAGGCCTTCCGGACGACCACGCAGATGCGCGGCGTCGTGCAGCTGGCCATGGCGGAGATCATCTTGGCGCCGTGACGGATGATGCCCTGCTTCTCCACCGCGGAGCCGATCATGAAGCCCGGCACGTCGCTGAGGAAGACGAGGGGGATGCCGAAGGCGTCGCAGAGGGTGATGAAGCGCGTGGCCTTGTCGGCGCTGTCGACGAAGAGGACGCCGCCCTTCACCCGGGGCTGGTTGGCGACGATGCCGACGGGCTTGCCGTTCAGCCGCGCGAGGCCCGTGATGAGTTCGCCGGCGAAGAGCTTCTTGATCTCCAGGAAGGAGCCCTCGTCCACCAGGCCCTCGATGAAGTCCTTCATCTGGAAGGGGCTGTTGATGTCCTTGGGAACGAGCTCGCCGAGGGCCTTGGCCTTGGCGGCGACCGCCTTCGGCTCGGCGGCGGGCAGCGGGGCCTCGCAGTGGGCGGGGAAGTAGGCGAGGTACTGGCGGCAGAGGGCGATGGCCTCCGGCTCGGTCTTGCAGAGGAAGTCGCCGCAGCCGGAGACGGAGCAGTGCATCCGGGCGCCGCCCAGGTCCTCCAGGCTGATCTTCTCGCCGATGACCATCTCGGCCATGCGGGGGCTGCCGAGGTACATGGAGGCGTTGCCCTCCACCATGATCACGACGTCGCAGAAGGCGGGAATGTAGGCCCCGCCGGCGGCGGAGGGCCCGAAGAGGAGACAGACCTGGGGCACCAGGCCCGAGAGCGCGACCTCGTTGTGGAAGATGGTCCCCGCGTGGCGCCGTCCCGGGAACATGTCCAGCTGGTCGGTGATGCGGGCGCCGGCGCTGTCCACCAGGTAGAGCATGGGGATGCGCTGGCGCATCGCCACCTCCTGGATGCGGATGATCTTCTCCACCGTCCGCGCCCCCCAGGAGCCGGCCTTGATGGTGGAGTCGTTGGCCATGAGGGCCACGGGCCGGCCGTCCACAAGGGCCGTGCCGGTGACGACGCCGTCCGCGGGCAGGGAGGGGTCGAGGGCGTTGGCGAAGAGGCCGTCCTCCACGAAAGAGCCTTCGTCCACCAGCAGCCGGATGCGCTCCCGGGCGAAGAGCTTGCCCTGCTCGGCATTCTTCGCGTGGGCCTTCTCCGCGCCTCCCTGGAGGATGCGGGCGGTCTCAGCAGCCAGGATCTCGGGGTTCATGGGCACCTCGGGACAACATCACAGACTACCGTGACCCCCCGCCGGACCGAACCCGATTAGGCTCCTTGCATGTCCGACCGCCTCTGGACCCGGCCCTTCCTCCTGCTCTGGGCCTTCACGTTCCTGACCTTTTTCGCCGCCTTCCAGCTCTTCCCCACCGCGCCCCTGCGGCTCGTGGAGCTGGGCGCGACGAAGGCGGAAAGCGGGCGGTTCCTGTCCGCCTTCACGGTGGGCTCGGCCTTCGGCGCCCTCGCCACGGGCCAGCTCGGGGACCGCATCGGCCTGCGGCGGATGATGGGCCTCACGGCGGCGCTCTTCACCCTCATCATGGCGGCCTACGCCTACGCCCCCGCCCGCTGGGCCATCTACCTGCTGGCCCCGGTCCATGGCGCCGTCTGGTCCGGGCTCGTGACGGCGCAGCCGGCCCTGCTGGGCAGCATCCTGCCCCCGGACCGCCGGGCGGAGGGCATGAGCTGGTATGGCCTCGCGAGCCCCGGCGGCGTGGTCTTCGGCCCCACCTGCGGCGTGCTGCTCTTCCAGACCGCGGGCTGGCGGACCCTCTGCCTGCTGCTGGTGCCCTGCTTCGCGGCGCTGGCCTGGCTCTCCCGCCAGCTGCCCCAGGACCCGCCGCGGGAGGCCCGCTCCCGCCACCCGCTGCGGCTGCCGGAGCCGGAGGTGTTCTCCCTGAGCGTGGTGCTCTTCTTCATCGCCCTGAGCTACGGCACCCTCACCAGCTACAGCGCCCAGGAAGGCCTGGACCTGGGGCTCGCCTGGCCCTCGGCCTTCCTCTCCTGCCTGGCGCTGGGGATGGTGGCCATGCGCCTGCTCATGGGCCTGCGGGGCTTCGGGCGCCGGCCCATCCGCCTGCTGCCGGCCATGGTGGTCCTGGCCGCCCTCGGCCTCGCCCTCATCACCTTCCTGCCCGGCGGCCTCGCGCGGCACGTCCTGGGCGGCCTGTTCTTCGGCGCCGGCTACTCCATGGTCTACACGCTCCTCAACGCCGAGGTGCTGGAGGTGGTGGCCCCGGACCGGCGTGGCGCGGCCTTCGGCGCCTTCATGTTCGCCTTCGACACCGGCATCGGCCTCGGCTCCTTCGCCCTCGGCCTGCTCATCGGGCGGATGGGCTACCGGTGGGGCTGGGGGGCGGGCCTCGCCGCGGCCCTCGTCGCCGTGCCCGTGGCCGCGCGGCTCGCTAGAACTGGAACCCGGCGGAGATCAGCAGGCTCTTGAGCTGGGTGTCCCGCTCCAGCTGGGTGCGGGGCCGGCCGAGGATGCGCTTCCAGTCCGTGGCGTACTCGATCTTGAGGGGGAACCCGAGCTTGAAGATGAGCCCGAGGCCGGGTGTGGTGCGGAAGGCCGGGAACGGCGCGCCCTGGTCCAGCACGCTGTAGCCCGCGGGTGGCGGGGCGGCGGGGTCCCAGGACTGGGGATTGCCCGGGTCGTAACCCGCGGGCGGGGCGGAAGGGTTGGAGGGCGTCAGCACGTAGCGGGGGCCGGCCTTCAGCCGCGAATAGACTTGCCCGGAATCCACGAAGAGCTCCCCCCACACCGTGTCTCCGATGAGCGGGAACCGGTACTCCAGGCTTGCGACGGCGAGCCCCTGCCCGCCCAGGGGGATGAGGGTGGTCTGCGGCGAGGTGTTCGCCGGGGGGTCGTTGTAGAGGACGTTGCCGCTGGCGTCCCGGAGGGGGACCACCTCCACCGGACCGAGGAAGTCCGGCTCCACGCCGCGCACGGAGAAGGGGCCGCCGGCGTAGAAGCGCTCAGAGAGCGGCAGGTCCTCGGCGCTCTGCGCCGTGGGCCGCGCGAGCCCGATCCGCAGGGTCGCCGCGAGGACGCCGCGCTCGCCGCGGTAGCCGAAGGACCAGTTCCACTGTTGGCGCAGATCCAGCTTCACGAAGCTGGAGTCCGGCGTGGTGCCGAAGGCCTGGTTCGCGAAGTCCAGGCGGGCGGCGAAGTAGGTGCCGGTGGTCGGGTCGTAGGGCCGATCCCGGGCGTCCCTCACCAGCTGGAGGTAGGGGGCGGAGAGCACGGCCCGGAGCTTGTTGGTGCGGGCGATCTCCTGGAGATCGATGTCGGAGATGCCCTCGCGGTTCGGGCCGTAGTCCGTGCGCTCGAAGCGGTACCCGGCCTCCAGGGTCTGGTATTCCCCCACCTTCCAGCTGAAGGCTGTGGTGAGCCGGCGGCGGCGCGCGAAGTAGGTCGCGGTGGCCTCCTCGATGTAGGCGGCCTCGCTGCGCCAGCGGATGCGGGGCTTGAACCAGTTCTGGAGGAAGCCCGGCCAGGGGTCGGTGTAGCCGATGGAGTAGCTGTCCAGGGAGCGGTTGATGTCGCCGGTGGGAAACCACTTCCGAAGGGTGGGGTTCTGGATGGTGTTGTCACCGGCCCGGATGCCGAAGTCGAGGGTGCGGCCCATGCCACCGACGTTCAGGCGCTGGGCGCCGAGCAGGATGTGGTAGCCCTGGCTCTTGTCGTAGCCGAACCCCTCAGTGAACACCCAGGGGCGCCGCTCCTCCAGGTCCAGGCCGAGGTCGCCCCGGGTGAAAGGCGAATCCGCCTTCACCGTCCCGTCGGGAGCCTCATCGAGGCTGCCGAAGTCCGCCCGGCGGAAGGCGCCGAGGTCGCCGAGGCGGCTTTGGGCCTCGGTGAGGCGGGAGGGATCGAGGGGGTCCCCGGGCTCCAGCGGAACCTCCCGGAAGATGGCTTCGGGGCGGGTGGCGTCGGCCCCCCGGACCACCAGCCGATGGACCGTGTCGAGGGCCTGGGGCGGCACCGTGAGCACCGCGACCCGGGGCAGGTCCTCAGGCCCTTCGAAGGAGAGCTGGATCCGAGGCTGGGGCGAGCCGGCCGCCGCCAGCCGCGTCCGGAGGTCCGACACCACCTGGGCGAGGTCGGGGTTGACCTGGGGCAGCGGATGGTCCGGGGTGAGGCGGACCACCGCCTGGCCCTCCGCGTCCGGTAACCGCTCCAGACGGGCCCGGTAGCCCAGGGTGCCCCGCCGGTCCCCGGCCAGGCTCTTCCCGCCGGCGGAGGCCGTCTCCGCCGGATGGTCCGCGAGGACATAGCCCAGGCTCTGGCCCAGGCGGTCCGGATCCAGGCCGGGTTCCTTCGGGACCCGCAGCTCCACCGCCGCGAGGAAGGAGCGCGGGCCTTCATGGATCTGCACCCGCAGGTCGCGCTCGGAGGGCCGGCCCGGATGGTCGGCGATGCGCACGCGGATCGAGGCCGATGGGAAGCCGTGCTGGACGTAGAAGGCGGAGAAGCGGCCTTCCAGCAGCTTCACCAGGTCCGGCGTGATGTAGGGCTTCAGCAGGAAGGACCGGCGGGGGAGCCTCGCCAGCTCCTTCAGGTCCGAGGCCGGGATCTGCTCATTGCCGTCCACCCGCACCTCGGAGGCCTTCAGCCGCTCCCCCCGCTGGACGCGGTAGGTGAGCTCGATCTCCTCCGGGGCCCCGGGCGGCCCCTGCACCACCCGGCGCTCATGGGAGCAGCGGGCATCCAGGTAGCCCTTGGCCGCGAAGTAGCGCTGGAGCCGCCGGTCGCCCTCATCCAGCTGATCGGGGCTGTATCGTTCGGACGTTGTGAAGGGCAGGAGGTCCGCGAGGCGCTTCTGACCGAAGAACGCCCCGAGGAAGGTGGCCCCCTCCGCCTTCAGGCGCACCACGGGACCCGGGCGCACGTCCAGGCGGAGGGTGCCGGTGGCGGCCTCGAAGGCGAGGTCCACGGTGCCCTCGTAGCGGTGGTCCTTCAGGAGCCGTCCCCGGAGCCCGCGCTGGGCCTCCCGCAGGGTGGCGTCGGTCCAGAGGGTCTCCCCGGCCTTCACCCCCGCGGCCCTGGCCAGGCGGGGCAGGCTGTACGGGCGCGGATCCCCCGTCAGCTCGAGGCGCTGGACCAGGGCCGGGGGCCCCAGGCGGAGGGTGAACACCAGGCCCGCCGGAGCCTCGCGCCGGACGGCCACCACGGCGTCCGGGTATCCGCTCTCCCTCAGGCGGACCTCGGCCCGGGCGCGGAGTTCCTCCAGCCTCAGATCCCCCGCCCGAAGGCCCTTCCGCAGTTCGAAGAGGAAGCTGCGCCGCAGGGACCGGGGCACCGGGTCCCCCTCGAAGCGCCAGGCCTCCAGGGGCGGCCAGGCCTCCAGCCGGATCACCGCCGCCACGCCGCCAGCCTCGGGCTCCAGGCGGCCCTCGGCGATCTGGAAGCGGTCCGTGAGCCGCAGGGCCTCCAGGGCCGCCTCGAACGCGGCGGGCGGGAGCGGGCGTCCGGGCACCAGGCCCAGGGCCCGCTCCGCGAGGAGGCGGTCATCCCCCGTCCCGCCCTCGAAGCGCAGGCCGAGGAGCACCGGCCCAGGGGCAGCGTCGGGGGCGGGATGGGAGGGCGGCGCGGGCACCGGCTCCTGGGCACGGGACGGCCCTGCCCAGGCCCCGGGAAGGGCGCTGAACAGGGCCAGGGCCGCCGGCGCGCGCCGCAACGCGGGGAGCGGTCGGGCTCAGAAGCCCGAGAGGGCTTCGGCTTCGGTGTCCCGCACGTCGAACACGGAATGCAGGCTGGTCATCTTGATGAGGCCGAAGATGCGGGAATTGAGGCCGCAGACCCGCAGCTCGCCGCCCTTGTTCTTGATGGACGTGAAGCAGCCCACCAGCTCGCCGACACCGCTGGAGTCGAGGTAGCTCACCTTCTCGAAGTTGATGAGGATCTTCTTGGCGCCGCCGTTCAGCGCGGTGCGCACGGCCTCGCCGAGTTCCTGGTCGCCGTCGCCGAGGGTGACCTTCCCCTCGGGGCACAGGATGGTCACATCCTGGTGGGTTCGCGTCTGCATCTTCATGGGGCGCCTCGCAGAAGGTCTGGGCAGTGTAGCAACGATCCGCGCCCCCTCGTCGCCGAAGGGCGCAATTTCCCGTGACGCGCGCACGGCGGACGCCTATGTTGTGGGCGACGAGCGACCCATGCAGACACCCTTCCTGCCGAACGAGGAACAACCCGGGAACGTCCTGATCCTGGACGACAATCCGGACAACCTGAGGATCCTCTCCCTCCAGCTGAAGGCCCACCCCTTCCGGCTCACCCTCGCCTCCAGCGCCCTCGAGGCCCTGGAGAAGGCCGGGGCGGAGACCTTCGAGGCGATCCTCTCGGACGTCTCCATGCCGGGCATGGACGGCCTGGAGTTCTGCCGCCGGCTCCGGGACACCCCCAACGCCCGCACGCCCCTCATCTTCCTCAGCGCCCACCGGGTGGGGGACGAATGGGTCACCAAGGGCCTGGACGCCGGGGCCCTCGACTACATGCCCAAGCCCTATTCCCTGCCGGAGCTCGTGGCCAAGCTGCGCATGCTGGTCCGGCTCTCCCGGCAGCAGGCGGCGCTTTCCGCCAGCGAGCGGCAGCAGGCCCTCCTGGAGGTCGCCGGGGGCGCCGCCCACGAGCTGAGCCAGCCCCTGGCGGCCGCGCGGCTCCTCCTGGACCGCCTGGAGCGCCAGCCCGGACATCCCACCGCCGAGCAGATGGCCCAGCTCCGGGACTTCGTGGACCGCACCGCCGGGATCCTCAACCAGATCCAGGGCCTGCGGACCTACGTGACCAAGCCCTACGCCAAAGGCCAGATCATGGACCTGGGCGCCAGCCACGAGGCCAGCGGCGCCCACATGGCCGTCCAGCGCAAGGTCCCCTGGGAGCTCTAGGCCCCGGGGAGCGCTAGACTGGGATCCGGCCCTCGCGGGCCCCGAGGTCCCCATGTCCGAGCTCCAGCCCCTCTCCCCCCGGCGCCCGACCCGGCAGATCCTGGTCGGGAACGTCCCCGTGGGCGGCGGCGCGCCGATCCCCGTCCAGAGCATGACCAAGACGGACACCCGCGACGTCGAGGCCACCGTCGCCCAGATCTACAAGTACGCCGCCGCCGGCTGCGAGATCGTGCGGGTCTCCGTGCCCACAAAGAAGGCGGGCGAGGTCTTCCACGAGATCACCGCCCGCTCGCCCATCCCCGTGGTGGCGGACATCCACTTCGACTACCGCATGGCGCTCGTCGCCGCGGACGGCGGGGCGGCCTGCCTGCGCATCAACCCCGGCAACATCGGCGGGCAGGACCGCGTCCGGGCCGTGGTGGAGAAGGCCGGCGAGAAGAACATCCCCATCCGCATCGGCGTGAACGGCGGCTCCCTGGAGAAGGAGCTGCTGGAGAAGTTCGGCTCCGCCACCCCCGAGGCCATGGTGGCGAGCGCCCTGGGGCACCTGGAGATGCTGGAGAAGGAAGGCTTCACCAACACCAAGATCAGCCTCAAGGCCTCGGACGTGCCCCGCACCGTGGCCGCCTACCGCCTGCTGTCGAAGCAGGTGGACTACCCCCTGCACCTGGGCATCACCGAGGCGGGCACGCCCTTCGGGGGCACCATCCGCTCCTCCATCGGCCTGGGCATCCTGCTGGCCGAAGGCATCGGCGACACGCTCCGCGTCTCCCTCACCGGCGAGGGCGAGGAGGAGGTCAAGGTCGGCCACGAGATCCTGCGGGCCCTGGGCCTGCGGGAGGGCGGCATCCGCATGGTGAGCTGCCCCAGCTGCGGCCGGGTGCAGATCGACCTCCACAAGGTCGCCAACGAGATCGAGGCGGGCCTCAAGGAGATCAACCACACCGGCATCACCTACGCGGTGATGGGCTGCGTGGTGAACGGCCCCGGCGAGGCCCGCGAGGCCGACCTGGGCGTGGCCGGGGGCGCCGGCGAGGGCCTCATCTACCGCAAGGGCGTGCTCATCCGGAAGGTGAAGGAGGAGGACCTCGTCCCTGCCTTCCTGGAGGAGGCCATGAAGTACAAGGAAGAGCTGTCCAAGGCGGGCGCCTGAGTCGTCCCGTGAAGGCCTGGCTGCTGGCGCACCCCTTCCTGTCGCTGGGGATCTACCTGGCGCTGGAGGCCTTCCTCCCCGTGAGGTTCCAGCCCTCGGCCTGGGCCTGCCGGGGCGCCATCCGGCTCTACCAGATGACCCTCTCCAGCCACCTGCCCAGCCAGTGCAAGTTCTCGCCCACCTGCAGCCACTATGGACTGGAGGCGGTGCGGCGCTACGGCACCCTGCGGGGGGGGCTGCTCACCAGCTGGCGGCTGATCCGCTGTTCCCCGCTCACCCACGGCGGCGTGGATCCAGTGCCCGGGTCGCCGTTGCCAGTGGATCGGCAGGGGATGCCCTAGCCAGGCTGGAGGCTGGAGGCTGGAGGCCGGCCGGCGGCGGGGCTAGAGGGTCTCGCGGACGCTGAAGCGGTCCGTGCGGCCGGCGGTCTCGATCACCTTGTCGCTCCGGCGGGTCCTCAGGACATGCTGGACGTCCTGCATGACCGACATGAGGTGGCCCTCGACGCCCAGGCGCCGCAGGTCCTCCGCCGTGAACCAGGCCACGCCGTCGGTGTCCTTCCGCTTGGACCAGTCGTCGAGGATGGTGTCCGTCACGCCCATGGCTTTGGCCGCTCCCTGATAGCTTTGAATAGCACAGGGAGGGAGCGTGGCCAACTGGCGGGACAACGCGGGATGGGGGATCGTGACCTTCGTCTGGGCCCTGGTGACCGTGCCCCTGATCGTGATCCTGATCCTGCTGGCGGCCTGTGTCATGGGCCCCCACCGGGCGTTCTGGGCCCTCGGGCCCTGGTGGCACCGGCAGTTCTTCGCCGTCTGCGGCATCAAGCGGGCCATCTCGGGGTGGGAGGACCTGCCCGAGGCCATCCGCACCGGCGCCCAGCCGGCGATCTTCATGAGCAACCACCAGAGCCAGCTGGACCCGCCCTACCTGCTGGGCGCCATCCCCACCCACGCGGTCTACATCGCCAAGAAGGAGCTCAAGTGGGTGCCCTTCATCGGCTGGGCCGCCGCGGCGGCCGGGGCGATCTTCATCGACCGGTCGAACCGGGAGCGCTCCGTGGCGAGCCTCCACGAGGCGGCGATGAAGGTGCGCGGCGGGCGGAACGTGGTGATCTTTCCCGAGGGCACCCGCACCCCCACCGGCGCACTGCTGCCCTTCAAGAAGGGCGGCTTCAACCTGGCCATGGACGCGGGCGTGCCCATCGTCCCCCTGGCCATCCGCGGCGGCTTCCACATCCTGCCCAAGGGCGCCAAGCGCGTGCGCCCGGGCCGCTACGAGGTCCGCTTCGGCCAGCCGGTGGACCCCGCGGCCTTCCGGACCCGGGAAGCCCTCATGGAGGCGGTCCGGGGCCGCATCGCGGCGCTGCTCGAGGCCTGAGCCTCAGGCGAAGCGGGGATCCTCCTTCGCCACCTGGGCCTTGCCCGGGTGCAGCTGGTCCGCGAGGCCCAGCAAGTCCTGGGCCTCGCGCTTGCGGCCACGCTTCATCAGGGCCTCGGCCATGAAGTAGAGGTTCACGCTCATCACGCGGCGCTCATTGTGCTTCCGCGAGGCCAGGCCCTCCTCCCGGATGCGCCCGGCGTAGGCAGCGTAGAGGTCCGCCATGGCGGAGGGATCCCCTTGCAGGTCCCGGCGGAGGCCCTCCAGGAGGACGGCGTTGGAACTGCCGGAGGGCCAGACCCCGTCCAGGTCGTGGAGGGCCGCCTGGGCGCCGGCCGCGTCCCCCGACTCCCAGCGGACATAGGCGTTGAGGCTGCGCAACACCGTGGAGCCCGGCAGCTCCTGGAGCCCCGCGCGGACCTGGGCCTGGGCCTCCGGCAGCCGGCCGAGCCAGACCAGGTCGTCGATGGCGGTGACGTAGGCGAACTCCGCCGTGGGCTTGAGGGTGATCGCGGTCGTCGCGTGGTCGAGGGATTCGAGGAGGTCGCCGTCGTTCTGGAGCAGCACCGCCAGCCGGTGATGGGCGTGCCAGTTGTCCGGATAGAGCTCCAGGGACTTCTCGAAGTAGCGGCGGGAGGCGGCGTGGTTGTCGGCCCCGTCGAGGCCCGCGAAGGCGTCCGCAAGCACGTCGTAGGCCCGAGAATCGCCCGGATCCAGGTGGAGGGCCTGGAGCGCGGCCTTGCAGGCGCCGTCCAGGTCCCCGGAGCGCAGCAGCGTGGCGGAGAGGGCCCGGTAGGCCTGGCTGGTGGTGGGATCCAGCTGGATGGCCCGCTCCGCCTCCGCCCGGGCCTCCTTGAAGAGGAGCTGGGACTCCTGGAATCGGCCCTGGGTGAGCGCCGAGGTCGCCCCCAGCTCCGAAAGCGCCCAGGCCAGGCCCGCGTGGGCCGGGGCGTAGTCGGGCTCGATCTGGAGGGCCCCCTCGAAGAGGTTCCGGGAGACCTTCAGCGACTCCTCGTTGCCCTCCGTGAGCACCTGGTTGGCCTTGGTGTAGAGCTCCCGGGTGCGGGGATCCTTGGCGGGGAAGCGGATCTCCCCCAGGCCGCCGAGGTTCAGCTCCTGGGGCGCCCGGCGCTGGAGCTCCTCCTCCAGGCCCGTGAGATCCGAGGCGGCCCGCTCGGCCATGAACTGGCGCACCGTGGCCCCGGTGCGGGTGTCGATGCTGCGGATGGCCACCCGCACGCGGTCGCCGTGGACCTGGTAGCTGCCGGAGATGAGCAGGCTGGCCCGCAGCGCCTTGCCCAGCTCCTCCACGGACTTCGGCGGCGCGCCCGGCGCGTCCCCCAGCCGGCCCATGGTCTCCGCGACCTTGTAGCGGTCCAGCACCAGCAGGTCCGGGCGCTCCACCAGGGAGAAGGCGATGGCGTCGGCGAGGCTGCTGGAGAGCCAGGCGTGGTCGGCGTCGGGAACGGTCTGCTCCATGGGGAGGATGGCGACCACCTTCCGCCCCCGCAGGAAGTCCTGGTCCGCGGCGGCCCGGGCCAGGCGGACCCCGCCGCCGGAGCCCTCGTGCCACCACCAGGCGAAGCCGCCCCCCGCGGCCAGCAGCCCCGCGGCAGCGCCCGCCAGGATCCAGGCCCGGGACCGGGAGGACCGCTCCGGGACGAGCACCGGCACCGGGGCCGTGGCGCCGGTGTGCTCGATGGCCCGCACGAACTCGCCGAGGTCCGGGTAGCGGTCCTCCGGCTGCTTGGCCAGGAGACGCATGATGCCCCGGGCGAGGGACTCAGGCAGGTCGCGCCGGCGCTGGGAGAGGGGCGCGGGCTGGTCCTTCGCCACGGCGAAGAGCGTCTCGACGAGGTTGTCCTTCAGGAAGGGATGGCGCCCGGTGGCGAGCTCGTAGAGCACCGTGCCCAGGGAGAACTGGTCCGAGGCGCCGGTGAGCGCCAGGCCGTTGGCCTGCTCCGGGCTCATGTAGGCGGGCGTGCCCATGCTGAAGCCCGGCGCCGTCTCGGAGACGAGGGTCATGTGGTGCGCGGTCTGGTCCGGCGCCGCGGAGGTCGCCCCCTGGCGCCGGGCGATGCCGAAGTCGAGGATCTTGAGGAGGCCCTCCGGCGTCAGCACCAGGTTCTCGGGCTTGATGTCCCGGTGGACGATGCCCTTCTGGTGCGCGTGGGCGAGGGCCGACGCGGCCTGCCGGGCCAGGGCGAGCAGCAGCGAGGCCGGGGCCGGCTTCCCCGCCAGGGCCCGCAGAGGTTCGCCCTCCACCAGCTCCATGGCGATGTAGGGGACGCCCTCCACCTCCCCCGCGTCGTAGACGTGGGCGATGTTGGGGTGGTTCAGCTGGCAGGCCAGCTTGGCCTCGGCGAGGAGGCTGCGGCGCCGCTGGACCGTGGCGTCCCCTGGCGTCTCGTCCCCGGGAGCGCGGAGCACCTTGAGGGCCACCTCCCGCTCAAGCCGGAGATCCAGGGCGCGCCAGACGGTCCCCATCGCCCCTTCGCCGAGGCGGTCGAGCAGTCGGTAGGAACCGAAGGTGGACTGGGGATCGAAGGCCAAGGGGGGGACCGGAGATCCTAAGTATAGGCCGGGGGGTGGAGCGGCCGATCAGGCGATCCAGGCCGGGAGGGTCGGGGCGGGCCAGCGTCCCCGCAGGGCCGGGCTTTCGGAGACGAAGGCGGAGGGGGCGGCCCCGTCGGGGACCTCCCAGCGGAGGGCCAGCACCGCCGGCAGGCGGCCGTCCTCCGGCGCGAGGCTCCGATCCACCAGGGGCGCCACCCGGCGGCCGTCCTCCAGCTCCAGGACCAGCTGGTGGGGAAGGCCCTCCAGGGCCCGCAGCCGGGCCTCCCGCGCGGAGGGGGCCACGCCCAGCATCAGGGTGGCCGCCACGCTCCAGCCCTCGGACTCACGGCGGGGCGAGAGCAGCGCGAAGGCCCCCTGGACCTCGGCGAGCTCCGAGGGCTCGCAGGCCTCCGGCGTCCGGCCCTCGGCCCAGAGGGTCTCGCGCACCTGGTCGGCGACGCTCTCGGCGGTCTCCGGCTGGAGGAAGATCCCCGGGGCGAGCTCCGCCCGGAGCGCCGCGAGGCGGTCCAGCAGGGGGCGGCGGGCCTGGTAGCGGGCCCGCTCCAGGGCGGGGTCGAAGGCGGCGGGGTCGAGGGTGACCGCGTCCATCAGGCCACCTCGCCGCCGGCGAGCTTCTCCAGGGCCTCCTGGAAGCGGCCTGCGTGGAAGCGCTCCACCTTCGCCAGGGTCTCGAACCAGGCGGCGACGTCGTCGAAGCCCTCGGCCCGGGCCTCGGCGGCGAAGTGGGGGTACATGTCCGTGTACTCGTAGGTCTCCCCGGCGACCGCGGAGACGAGGTTGGTCCGGGTATCTCCCAGGGGCATGCCGGTGGCGGGATCGCCGGCCCGGTCCGCCAGGAGCATGAGGTGCTTGAGGGCGTGGCCGGTCTCGCCGTCGGCGCTGTGGCGGAAGAGGGCGGCGATCTCCGGCAGGCCCTCCCGCTCGGCGATCTGGGCCATGTAGAGGTAGCGGCGGTTGGCCTGGCTCTCGCCGGCGAAGGCGGCCTTGAGGTTCTCGTGGGTGCGGGATCCGGGGAAGGTCATGCGGTCTCCAAGGGCGCGGGGCGCCGTATTCCCTGGAGCCAGGGCCGTGCCAAGGTCGGATGCAGCTGGAAAACCTGGACTTCGCGTGTTTCGATATTTCGATTTGGACGCCCATTCCCGGAGGAGCGTTGACGGCATCCTCGAAATACCGATAATCAACCTCGGAGGCCCCATGCGAGAGACCGCTCTGGATTCCGCCCTCGAGACCGCCCTCTCCGGCGCGAAGCTCGTGGAGGAGGCCGCCTCCCTCCTCACCTTCGGCGAGGCGCCGGAGGAGATGGTGGGCCACGCCTTCGAGCGCCTGGGCGAGCTGGTGCCCTACGACATGGCCGCGGTGCTCCTGAAGGAGGGGGATCACCTGCGGGTGGCCCACGCCCTCGGGCCCATCACCCCGCCGGGCCTGGTCGGCACGCGGATCCCGGTGAAGGGCAACCTGCGCCTGCAGAACGCCCTCAAGGCCCGGAGCCGCCCCACCAGCTTCGAGGAGGACGATCCCGGCGAGGACACCTTCCACGGCCTCATGGAGATGCCCCACGGCCACAGCTGCCTCGTGGCACCGCTGCGGAGCCGGGGCGAGACCTTCGGCCTCATGACCCTCGACGCCATGGTCTGCCATCAGTACCCGGACAGCGTCCTGCACCACGTGGGCATCTTCGCGAGCCTGCTGGCGCTGGCCCTCAAGCAGGCGGAGCACCTGGCCCGGCTGGCGGCCCGGGAGCGCAGCCTGGACGCGGAGGTGAGCTACTTCCGGGAGACCCAGCGGCAGGACCTCCTCAGCCTGCCCCTGCGGGCGGAGAGCGCGGCCATGCGCGCCGTGGTGGAGCAGGTGCGCCAGGTCGCCCCCACCACCGCCACCGTGCTGATCACCGGCGAGACCGGCACCGGCAAGGAGAAGGTCGCCCAGACCCTGCACCACCTCTCGCCCCGCCGGGACAAGCCCTTCATCAAGGTGAACTGCTCGGCCCTGCCGGCGAACCTCATCGAGAGCGAGCTGTTCGGCCACGTGAAGGGTGCCTTCACCGGCGCCGCCGGCAGCCGCAAGGGCCGCTTCGAGCTGGCGGACGGCGGCACCCTCTTCCTGGACGAGATCGGGGACCTGCCCCTGGAGCTCCAGCCCAAGCTGCTGCGGGTCCTCCAGGAGAAGGAGATCGACCCCCTCGGCGCCGAGCGCCCCCGGAAAGTGGACGTGCGCCTCCTGGCCGCCACCAACCTCGACCTCCGCAAGGCCGTGGACGAGGGCCGGTTCCGGGAGGACCTCTACTACCGCCTGTCGGTCTTCCCGCTCCACCTGCCGCCCCTGCGGGAGCGGCCCGAGGACATCGAGGCCCTGGCCCGGCTCTTCCTGGAGCGCATCGCCAAGGAGCACCGCCGCCCAACGCCGGGCCTCCCCCCGCCGGTGCTGGAGCGGCTCCAGGCCTATGGCTGGCCCGGCAACGTGCGGGAGCTCCAGAACGTCCTGGAGCGGGCGGTGATCCTCACGACGGGCCGGGAGCTGCGCCTGCCCGCCGGTGCTCTTCCGGAGCAGACCCTGCGGGGCGGCGAGCGCATCCCCTCCTGGGAGGAGCAGGACCGCCGCTACCTGGAGCGCCTCTTCCGGGCCACCCGGGGCAAGGTCTCCGGCGCCGACGGGGCCGCGGCCCTGGCGGGCCTGCCGGCCTCCACCCTGCTGAGCCGGGCGGAGAAGCTGGGGCTCCAGCCCAAGGAATTCCGGGGCCGCTGATAGGCTACGGGGATCCCCTTCCGGAGCCTCCATGCCCGAGCCCGATCAGCCCGGCCTGCCGCCGTCCGAACCGCCCCGCATCGAACTGGATCCCCATCCCGAGCCTCCGCGGCCCGCGCCCTACGCGGCCTTCCAGGCCCCGGGCGCGCAGCGGCTCGAACCCGAGGCCACCTGGGACGTGGAAGGCCCCGGGCCCGTGCCTTGGGAGCACGAAGCGGCGATCCCCGGGGTGGTGGATCGCTGGTGGGCCACCGTGAAGCTGGGCTTCACCGACGCCCTGGGCCTCGCGGACCGGGTGCCGGCGACGGAACCGCTGCTGCCCGCTTGGCTGTTCCATCTCCTGAACGGCCTCCCGGCGACGGTGCTTAGCCTTGTGCTGGGAGAGATGACCCGGCAACTGATGGCGTCCTTCCTCCACACCCCCACGAAGGGAAACCCCGCCCTCCAGTTGGCGGGGAGCCTGATCAGCCTGCTGGTGGGTCCCTTCATCATCGGCGCCGTGCTGCACGCCTGCCTCTGGATGTGGGGCGGAGTGAAGCCGGGGACCGGCCTCCACCAGACCATCCGGTTCTATTGCTACGCCTACGGGGTGTACTACCTGGTGGGCTGGATCCCCCTGCTCAACCTGCCGCTGGCGATCCTCTTCTGGGTCTTCTTCTCCCTGGGACTGGCCCGGGTCCACGGGACGGACGCCTGGCGAGGCTTCGCCGCGACCCTGACGCCCTTCGTCCTCTGCTGCTGCCTCGGCATCGGAGCGGCGGTCCTCTTCGCCGGGAGGCTCTGACATGGCCGTGGACCTGCCCTACGGGAACCCCTTCCAGGCCCCGGAGGCGCCGGTGCTGGAGGCGCCGCCGGAAACGGGGGACCTCCGGCCCGTGCCCTGGGAGGACCGGGAGGCCTTCCCGGGCCTCTGGAAGCGCCTCGGCGGCATGTTCTCCCTGCTCTTCTCCCGGCCCCTGGAGCTGGCGGACCGGGTGCCGGTGACGGAGGGGATCCTTCCCGCCTGGACCTTCCACGTCCTCCTGGTGGTGCCCTACCTGGCCTTCACGGCCCTGATCATGGCGCTCATGGGGACCGTGTCCTTCTTCGTCACCCAGGAGCCCGCCATGCCCAAGGGGCTCATGGCCGGGATCTTCGGCGCGGAGTTCGGGTTCATCGCCGCCTTCATGGCCGTGGGGATGTTCATCTACGGCACCCTCATCCACGTGGCGCTCTGGATGTGGGGCGCCACGCGCCAGGGCCGGGGCCTGGGACAGACCCTCCGCTTCTGCGGCTACGCCTGGGGCTTCGTGAACCTCGGCATGGTCATCCCCTGCGTGAACGTCTTCGTGGCGCTGGGAGGCCTGGTCTACCTCATCGCGGGCCTGGCGCGGCTCCACCGCGCGGACCTCTGGCGGGTGATCTGCGCCATCCTGACGCCCCTCTTCCTCTGCTGCCTGGGCTACATCCTCTTCGTCGCCCTGGCGGTCGGCCTCTCAGCCCACACCTGAGAGCCAGGCTTCCACCGCGGCCCGGGCCGCGGCGGGCGGGAGGATCCGATGCACCGCGCCCGCCCCGAGGGCCTCGCCCTCGCGCCAGTGCTCGAGCCTCTCGAAGAGCCGGTCCGCGCCGTCGGGCCCCAGAAGTTCCGGCAGGCGGACCGTGCCGCCGAAGCCCGTGAGGATGCCGTGCTTCGCCGCCGGGTGGGCCATCCGCAGGCCCTCCACGGCCCAGCGCTCCTGGCCGTGCAGCGCCAGGTCGCAGCCGCCGCCCATGGCCACGCCGGAGATCAGCGTGAGGCTCCGCCAGCCCCGCCAGAGCAGCGCCCGCATCACCCGCTGCCCCCGCCGCGCGAAGGCGTCCGCGGTGGCGGGCGTGAGGGCCATCACCTCGTGGAGGTCCGCCCCGGCGCTGAAGTGGCGGCCCTCTCCTGCCAGCCAGTCGGCTCCGCTGAGGGCGAGGCGCCGCACCCCCTCGGCCCGCAGCGCGGCGAGCTGCGCGTCCAGGGCGGTCAGCGTGGCCCCGTGGAGCCGGTTGAGGCCGTCTCCGGATCGCAGTCCGATCCAGGCCCAGCCCGGCCCCCGGCGCAGCTCCAGGGTGGTGGTCATGGCAGCCCCAGGCGCTGGAACGCGGCTTCGACGGGCTCCTGGTCGGGATCCCAGGTGGGCGCCTCCGGCAACTGGTGGCGGAACCAGGTGGCCTGGCGCTTGGCGTAGGCCTGGGTCTCCTGGATGATCCGCGCCCGGGCCGCCGCCGGATCCAGCTCGTCCATCAGCGCGGCATAGCCCAGGGGCCGCAGGGCCCGCAGGTCCGCCTCGTGGCCCTGGCCCAGGAGGCGCGCCACCTCCTGGGGCCAGCCGTCCTCCAGCTGCGCGAAGACCCGCCGCTCCACCCGCAGGCGCCGCGCCTCCCGGGCCGGGGCCACCACCAGGGCCCGCCAACCCTCCGGAAGGCCCGGGGGCGGCCCCTGGAGCAGGGCCGAGGGGCGCTGGCCGGTGGCGAGGTGGAGGGCCAGGGCCCGGGGCACCCGGGCGCTGTCGTTGGGGTGCAGCTCCGCGGCCCGCGCGGGATCCACCGCGGCCAGGTAGCGGTGCAGCACGGGCGTGCCCAGGCGCTGGGCCAGGTCCCGGACCTTGGCCACGAGCCGCGCCGGCACTGGGGGCAGGTCCGAGAGCTGGTCCCAGATGCCCCGCAGGTAGAGGCCCGAGCCCGTCACCAGCACGGGGTTCGGGGCCTGGGCCAGCCAGCCCCGGACCTGGGCTCCGAAGGCCGCCGGGTTGGGGCGGGCGGAGAGGGGCAGCGCCCCGTAGCCGAGGTGAGGGACCCCGCCGCGCTCCAGCTCCGTGGGCTGGCCGGTGCCGATGGCCAGGCCCTGGATCGCCTGGAAGGGGTCGCCGTTCACCACCGTCCCTCCCAGCCGGCGCGCCAGGGCCACCGCGAGGGCGGACTTCCCGGAGGCCGTGGGGCCGAGGAGGGCGTAGGGCATGCCTCCAAGCTAGCGGAACCCCGTCCCCGGCGGCGGCATCCAGGAGACGCCATGCGACGTCCCGCCGCCCTCCTGCTCTGCGCGCTGCCCCTGGCGGCGCAGACGCCCCTCGAGCCCTACCTGCCGGGCCACGACAAGGATCTGTATCACGCCGAGAAGGCCCGCAAGGCCGGCGAGGCCACCGTGGAGATCCGCGGCCAGCTGGACCCTGAGACCCTGCGCCAGATCCGCCTCCAGGAGTTCATGGACGGCTTCCTGCCGGAGCTCCACCGGTACCTGGGCCGCTACGGCGACGTCCCCGCGCCCGAGCCGGTGGCCACCCGGCTGACTGCGCCGCCAGCGGAGGCCAAGGTCTACCCGCTGGGCAAGGCCGACTTCTAGGCCACCCGCCGGAGCCGCCTAGGCCATCAGCCTCGGCAGCAGGGCCGCGGCCTGGTCCCGGGCCAGCAGGGCGGCTTCCACCGCGTGGCGGGCGGCCTCCTCCGAGGCCTGGCGGGGCGTGAGCAGGGCCTCCAGCTGGTCCCGCAGGCGGCCCACCTCGTCGTGGGGATCCGGCAGGTGCCGGTCCGCGGCGGCGTCCAGCACCGCGAGGAAGCAGCGCAGGGCGTCGCAGGCGGCGGTGACGATGGCCTCGCCGTTGCGGCCGTCCAGCTCCAGGGCGAGGGCCGCCGCGAGGAACCGCAGGCCCTCCTCGAAGCGGGCCTGCTGGGGCCCGCCAGCGCCGGCGGGGACGGGTTCAGGCACCGGCGGGACCTCAGGCCTCGAAGGGGACGACGCCCGGCGCCACGGCCTTGGCGGTCTCCGGGTCCACCGGGTACTCGCCGGTGAAGCAGGCATAGCAGAACCCCTTCCCGCCCTGGTCATCCGCCACCGCCTGCTGGAGGTCCTCCAGGGTCAGGTAGCCGAGGGTGTCCGCGTCCACGAAGGCCCGGATCTGCTCGGTGGTGTTGTGGCTGGCGATGAGCTGCTCCCGGGTGGGCGTGTCGATGCCGTAGAAGCAGCTGTGGGTCGTCGGCGGGCTGGAGATGCGCAGGTGCACCTCCTTCGCGCCGGCCTCCCGGACCATCTGGACGATCTTCTTGCTGGTGGTGCCACGCACGATGCTGTCGTCCACCAGCACGACCCGCTTGCCGGCCACGAGGCTGCGGACGGGGTTCAGCTTCACCTTCACGCCGAAGGAGCGGATGTTCTGCTTGGGCTCGATGAAGGTCCGGCCCACGTAGTGGTTGCGGATCATGCCGAACTCGAAGGGGATGCCGCTGGCCTCGGCGTAGCCCAGGGCCGCGGCGACGCCGCTGTCGGGCACGGGCACGACCATGTCGGCCTCCACCCCGTGGCGCTGGGCCAGCAGGCGGCCCATGGCCCGGCGGGTGGCGGCCACGGTGCGGCCGTAGACGAGGCTGTCAGGCCGCGCGAAGTAGACGTGCTCGAAGACGCAGGGCTTGCCCGCCACCTTGGGCCGCGGGAATTCGGAGCGGCAGCCGTCCTTCCGGCAGATGACCAGCTCGCCGGGCTCCACGTCGCGCTGGTAGGCGGCGCCCACCAGATCGAAGGCGCAGGTCTCGGACGCGAACACCACGCCGCTACCCAGGGAGCCCATCGCCAGCGGCCGGAAGCCGTGGGGGTCGCGGGTGGCCATGAGCGCGTCCTCGGTGAGGATCAGGAGGCTGAAGGCGCCCTCGATGCGGCGCAGGGCCTCCAGCACCGCGCCCTCCAGGGTGTCCGCCTGGGCGCGGTTGATGAGGGCGAGGATGACCTCGGAATCGCTGGGGCTCGTGAAGGTGTGGCCGTCGGCGATGAGCTGGTCCCGCAGGCGCTCGGTGTTCGTCAGGTTGCCGTTGTGGCAGAGGGCCACCTGGCCGAAGCGGCCGTGGATCAGGAAGGGGTGCGCGGCGCTGGCCACGTTGCCGCCGGTGGTGCTGTAGCGCGTGTGCCCGATGGCCGCGTCGCCGGGCAGGGAATCCAGCGTGGCCTCGTCGAAGATGTCGGCGACGTAGCCCTGGTCCTTGTGCAGGAAGAGCTTCCCGTCCTGGCGGGAGCAGATGCCCGCGGCCTCCTGGCCCCGGTGCTGGAGCGCGTAGAGGCCCAGGTAGGTCTGGCGCGAGGCCTCCGCGGCCGGGCTGATGCCGAACACCCCGCATTCATCCCGGAACGGCATGGCTCCCCCAAAAGACCATTGTAAACGCCGCCCCCGTCCGGCCGTAGCGCTGAGATCCTGGAGCCCCATGCGACCCGCCCTGCCCCTCCTCCTCCTGACCGCCGCCCTGGGCCTCCGGGCCGACGGCCTCTCGGACCTGCGGAGCGCCCTTCGGGGCCTCCCGGCCTCCCAGCCCGTGAAGGCCTCGGTGGACTGCCAGGTCTGGAGCCGCAGCGGCGGCGGCAAGCAGCCCAAGATCGTCCAGGGCCGGGCCCAGGCCCGCCTGGAGGACGGCCCGGCAGGCCTGAAGCTGGACTGGGACCGGGCGGAGCTGGACCGGGTGGCGGCCGCGGAGAAGGCGAAGGACGAGGGCCCCGGCAAGGCCCTCCAGGCCCTGGGCGTGGAGCGGGCGGAGCGCCTGACGGACGCCGCCAAGGCCCTGCTGGAGGACCTGGACGGCGCCCAGGTGCAGGAGGACCGCCCCGAGGCCTGGCAAGGCCATTCGGCCCGCCTCCTGGTGCTGAAGCTGGAGCCGAAGGACCTCGATGCGGACGACCGCAAGCACCTGAAGAGCTTCAGCCGCACCCTGAAGGTCTGGCTCGGCCCGGATGGCGTGCCCCTGGCGGCGGCGGAGCAGCTGGACATGAAGTTGAGCGTGATGTTCATCGGCGTGGAGCTGCATCACGCCGAGTCCCTCGCCTTCGCCCGGGTCGGGGACCGGCTGGTGGCCACCCACGATGAGGCCCAGGACAGCGGCGCCGGCGCCGGCCAGCAGGGGGACCAGCGGACCGTGCTCGACCTGAAGCTCTAAGGCCCGTCTAGCGCAGGACGGTCACGCCGCCGGAGGGATCCGGCGGCGCCGGCTTCGCCCAGGCGTCCAGGGTCCCCAGCAGCGCCGTGCCGTCCTGGGGCGGCGCCGCGCTGGTGAGCCGACCCGCGGCCTCGAGGTGCAGCTCCACCCGGGCGAGGTCCCCCCCAGCGGGCTGGGCCGTGAGGTCCATCACCGCGAGGGTGCGGGGCGCCACCTCGGCGAGGGCGACGCTGCCCAGGAGGCCTGCCGGGGTGCGGAGGCCCCAGAAGGGCAGCGGCCGGCCTGCCACCGTGACCCGGACCCCCGTGGGCCGGGCCTGGGGCACCGGCGTGGAGAGGAACAGCAGGCCCGGGGCCCGGGCCAGGATGAGGGCCTCCGAGGCGCGGTCCATGCCCGGCACCGGGCGGATCGTCCAGCCGCCCAGGCGGGCCTTCTGCACGCGGTTGTGGCTGCGGGTGGGGGGTGTGGTGTCCACGGTGAAGCGGCCCTCCACCGGCGCCTCGGCGCCCCGGAACCAGAGCCTCAGCCGGTAGCGCAGGCCCTGGGCCGGGGCGGGCAGGACCGACAGCAGAACGAGAAGGAACGCGCGCATGGCACCAGGATGCCATGCTGGGCCCATGCCGCTCTGCTTCGACCTGGACGGGACCCTCGGGAGCTTCGGCGGCGGCTACCTGCTGCTCCGAGAGTCCCTGGCGGCGCTGTGGGGTGCGCCGGTGGAACGCGCCGAGCTCGAGGCCTGCGCCGGCAGCACCGACTGGGAGATCGTGGACGAGCTGCACCGGATCCGCTTCGGCCGGGGGCTGGACGCGGCCGGCTACGCGGCCTTCGAGGCGGACTGCCTGGCCCGGTTCCGGGCCGCCTTCCACCCTGAAGGGCGCAGCCCCATGCCCCACGCGGGCCTGATCGAAGGCCTGGGCATCCTCCTGGACCGGGGCCACACGCTCTGGCTCGTGAGCGGCAACACCCCCGCGGTTCTGGACTTCAAGGCCGAGGCCCTCGGCCTGGATCCCCGCATCCGCCGCCTGGGGTCCTTGCCGGGCCACGACCGGGCGGGCCTCATCCGGCGGGCCCTGGCCCAGGGGCCGGCGCCCCACCTCTACGCCGGGGACCGGCCCCACGACCGGGACGCGGCCCGGGCCGCGGGCGTGCCCTTCCTCGCCGTGGGGGACGCGGCGCCCGGGGACCACCCGGTCCTCCCGCCCCACGCGGAGGCGGAGGCCCTGGTGGCCGCGGTCGAGGCGCTGGTCCGGGGCTGACTCAACCGCGCCAGAACAGGAGCGCCAGGCCCACGAGGGCCACGGCCGCGGCGATCCACAGCCCCGTGAGCCGCGGCGCCGGCGCCCGGCCGGGATCCAGCACGCGCTTGGCGGCCTCCGCCGGATTCCGCGCGGTGCCGTCCCCGGTCTCGTAGGCGTGGATGAGCCAGGCCCGGGCCTTGGCGTGGCCCAGCTCCGCCGCGCGCCGGTACCAGGTCTCGGCCTCCTTGAGGTTCTGCAGCCGGCCCTCGCCCCAGCGGAGGATCTCCGCGAAGCGGAACATGCCCTCGGGGTTGCCGGACTCCGCCGCCCGCTCGAACCAGAGCGAGGCGTAGCCCCGCTCCAGGGGGAAGTCCTTGGAGCCGTGGTAGTAGGCCTCGCCCACCTTCACCATGGCCTCCGAATCGCCCTCCTCCGCGGCCTTCAGGAGTCCGGCCTTCGTCCCCAGCAGCGCCCCGAGGCTGAAGCTGCCGGTCTTTTCGGGAATCCCGGTCTGGGCCATGGCCCACCTCACGCATGGTGAAATGTCGGCACGATCCTGCGCTCCGCAAGGTCCCGGCACAAGCGGAAATCAGGTTCCCCGGGAATTTCAGGATCGGCCTCCCCGGAGCCGCGCTTCCTCCCGCCCGGCAGTCGCACCGCCGCCTCCTCGATGCGACCATCCTCCCATGGCCTCTCCGCTCATCGCCGCCGACGACCTCGCCCGGATCGCCCCCCAGGTGCGCCTGCTGGACTGCCGCCCCGCCGCGGCCTACGCCGCCGGGCACCTGGAGGGCGCGCGCCACGCGGACCTGGACCGGGACCTCAGCCGCGCCGCGGATCCGGAACATGATCCCGCCCGGGGCGGCCGCCATCCCCTGCCGGACCTCCGCACCTGGCGGGACACCCTCGGCCGCTGGGGCATCACGCCGGACACCGCCGTGGTCTGCTACGACGACCAGGGCGGCGCCAACGCCGCGGCCCGGGCCTGGTGGATGCTCCGCGCCACCGGCCACGAGCGCGTGCGGGTGCTGGACGGCGGCCTCGCCGCGGCCCGGGGCGCGGGGATGGCGCTCACGGATTCAGTGGCGGAGGTCCCTGCCGCGCCGCCCTATCCGGCCTCCCACTGGCAGTGGACCACCGTGGACCTGCCGGTGGTGGCGAAGCTGGCCCAGCACCCGGACTGGACCGTCCTCGACGTGCGCGCCGGGGCCCGCTACCGCGGCGAGACTGAGACGCTGGACCCCGTCGCCGGCCACATCCCCGGCGCCGTGAACCGCCCCTTCGCTGAGAATCTGGGCCCGGACGGCCGCTTCAAGGCCTTCGAGGAGCTGCGGTCGCTCTACGCGGACCTGGAGCCCGCCCGCACCGTCGTCCACTGCGGCAGCGGCGTCACCGCCTGCCACACGCTCCTGGCCCTGGACGCCGCGGGCCTGCCCGGCGCGGCGCTCTACGTCGGTTCCTGGAGCGAGTGGTGCCGCTCGGACCGCCCCCGGGCCATCGGCGCCCAGCCCTGACCGCATGAATCCCTGGAAGGGCCTCGGCGGATTGCGCCGCGAGGTGTGGATCCTCGCGGGCGCCACGCTGCTCAACCGGGCCGGGACCATGGCCCTGCCCTTCCTGGTGCTCTACCTCACCCAGGGCCTGGGCTTCGACCCCGCCAAGGCCGGCGAGGCCATGGTGGTCTACGGCCTCGGCGCCCTCGCCGCCGCGCCCCTGGGCGGTCAGCTCAGCGACCGCATCGGCTCCCTGCGGGTCATGCGGGGCGCGCTGATCCTCTCCGGCACCTTGATGATCGCGCTCCCGCTGGCCCACAGCTGGCCGGTGCTGCTCGGCCTCGTGGCCCTCTGGTCCCTCACCGCCGAAGCCTTCCGGCCCGCGAGCATGGCGATCCTCACGGACCTGGCGCCGGAGGACCGCCGCAAGGCCGTGTACAGCCTCAACCGCCTGGCCATCAACCTCGGCATGAGCGTCGGTCCGGTGCTCGGCGGGCTGCTGGCGCGGCATTCCTTCCGCGCGCTCTTCTGGGTGGACGGGGCCACGGCGCTGGCGTCGGCCCTGGTGCTGCGGTTCGCCGTGCGGGAAGCGCCGCCGCGGCAGGGCCGATCCGGATCCGCCCATCCCTTCTCCGCCCTCTCGGACCGGCGCCTGGCCCTGTTCCTCCTGGCGGTGCTGCCGTCCATGGTGGTCTTCCTGCAGCACGAGGGCGCGCTCCCGGTGGTGCTTGTGCAGGATCTCGGGCTCTCGCCGGCCTTCTACGGCACGCTCTT
>DASTWQ010000187.1:0-14856 GCA_035758545.1 Holophagaceae bacterium
GCCCAGAGCTGAGGAGGACCGACCATGGCCGCACCCGCCAAGAACGCCGAGCCGAAGGTCAGCAGCTACCTGATCATGCTGCGGTACTTCATGTTCTTCCTGTTCTTCTTCTGCGTGCTCCTGCTCGTGGGCATGTTCGGCATCGTCGCCGAAGCCTGAGGTGATCCCATGACCGAACTCGACCAGACCCCGCACGACCACGCCGACGCCGAGGAAGGCCCGGTGACCATCCGCCAGGTCCTGAAGGAGAACTGGGTCCTCGCCAGGGCCCTCATCTTCTTCATCCTGATGCTGGCCGTCCCCCTCTTCGTCGCCTGGAAGTTCAACCTCTTCCTGGTCGCGAACAACTGAACCTGAAAGGGGGCCTCCCATGGCCGAACCGACCCACTGGGCCCTGATCATCGCCTTCACCACCGTGGGCCTGGCCTTCGCAGCGGGCTTCGTGCTGATCGCCGTCTGGGCGATCCGCGCCGGCCAGTTCAAGGACGTGGAGGGCGTGAAGTACCGGATGCTGGAGGACTTCGACCCGAAGTCCGTGGACAAGGGCGCGGACGGCTACCAGAACTGAGCCAGCCGCTGCTCCAGGGGACGACGAAGGGCGCGCCGAGGGCGCGCCCTTCCTGCGCCTGGATTCAGAGCGCCGGAGGGTCGGGGTACCGGTCCCGGATGGCGAGGATGTCGTCCCGCAGGGCCAGGAAGGCCTCCGCCAAGCGCGGCTCGAAGTGGGTCCCCGCGGCCTTGCGGATGAGCTCGAAGGCCTCCTCCGTGTCCCAGGCGCCCTTGTAGGGCCGGCGGCTCGTGAGCGAATCGAAGACGTCCGCCAGGGCGACGATGCGGCCCGGGAGGGGGATGTCCTCGCCGTCGAGCCCCTGGGGATAGCCGCTGCCGTCCCACTTCTCGTGGTGGGTCCAGGCGATGACCCGGGCCATCTCCAGCAACGGATCCTCGTGCTTGCCGATGATGAGGGCACCGATGGTGGTGTGCTCCTTCATCGTCCGCCACTCCTCGTCCGTGAGCGGGCCGGGCTTGCGGAGGATGGACTCGGAGATGCCGATCTTGCCGATGTCGTGGAGCGGCGCGGCGTGGAAGATCGTGTCCACCGTCTCCTCGTCCAGGCCGATGGCGCGGCCCAGCATGGCGGAGTAGTGGCTCATGCGGATGACGGACTGGCCGGAGTCGTCGTCCCGGTAGCCGGCGGCCCGGCCCAGGCGGCGGATGATCTCCAGGCGGGAGCGGCGGAGCTCCTTGGTGCGGGCGGCGACCTCATCCTCTAGGGCCCGGCGCTGGTCCGCCATGGCCAGGTGGGTGCGGACCCGCGCGCGGACGACGGAGGCGCTGAAGGGCTTGGCGATGTAGTCCACGGCGCCGGCGTCGAAGCCCGCCGCCTCGTCGGCGATGTCGCCGAGGGCGCTGATGAAGATGACCGGCACCTTGTGGAGCTTGGGGTCCTGCTTCAGGCGCCGGCAGACCTCCAGGCCATCCAGGCCGGGCATCAGCACGTCCAGGAGCACCAGGGCCGGAGCCTCTCCGGCGGCCAGGGCGCGGAGGGCCTCCTCGCCGCTGCCGGCGGTCCGCACTTCGCATTCGTCCCGGAGGATCGCCTTCAGCATGGCCAGGTTGGTGGCCGTGTCGTCCACCGCGAGGACCGTCGCCCTGCCTTGGACTGATGCCATGATCGCCCCCTGTCTGCGCTGAGATGCTGGGGAAATTAAAGCAGATCCCCGGGTCCCGCAAGGGAATTCAGGCCCGTGGCAGGCCCATCCACAGCTGGAGGAGGCCGAGGCGATCGAGCAGCTCCGAGAGGCGCTCCACGGGCAGGCCCATCACCGTGGCGAAGCTGCCCTTCACCTCCGCGACGAAGAGGGCGCCGATGCCCTGGATGGCGTAGCTCCCGGCCTTGTCCATGGGCTCACCGGTACCGGCATACCAGCGGGCCTGGTCCTCCGTGAGCGGGCGGAAGCGCACCTCCGCCGTGTCCACGAAGCTGTGGACCTCGCCGTCCCGCTGCAAAGCTAGGCCCGTGTGCACCTGGTGGGTGCGGCCCTGCAGCAGGCCAAGCATGCGGACCGCGTCGTCCTCATCCACAGGCTTGCCCAGCACATGCTCGTCCAGGGCCACGGTGGTGTCCGCCGCCAGCACCCACCGCCCGGGATGGCGCCGGGAGACGACCTCGGCTTTCAGCTCCGAGAGGCGCAGCACCATGTCGGAGGCGGGCTCGTCGATGAGCGGGGTCTCGTCCACGTCCGGAGAGAGCTTCTCGAAGGGGATGCGCAGCGCCTCCAGCCACTGGGCCCGCCGGGGACTGCCGCTGGCGAGGATGAGGGGGCCGAGGATGGCGGTGTGGTCGAGGGCGTCGTTCATGGGCGCTTCCGGAAGAGGGAGAGGAGGGCGGCGGCGGCGGTGCCCAGCAGGAGCAGGCGCAGGACCCAGGGGCTGCGGGCGGGGGTGCTCACCGGCCGCCAGGCCAGGCGCAGGGCGTAGGTGGCCTGGCTCATGGGCTCGCCCCAGAGCCCGCCGGTGCCGTCGGCGAGGAAGAGGCCGCTCTTGCCGGTGAGGGTGGCGCGGGCCAGGGGCACGCCCAGTTCGCAGGCCCGCAGGCGGATGTGGGCGCCGTGGAGGTCCGTGGCGTCCGTGGCCTCGAACCAGCCGTCGTTGGTGAGGTTGGCCAGCAGCTCGCCGTGGGCGGCCTCGAGCCCGACCCGGGCCCGCTCGGGATCCAGGGCCTCGCTGCAGATGAGGGGCGCCACGTGGAGGGGCTCGCCGGGGGCCGGCACCGCGAAGCCACCGGGGGTGAGGGTGCCAGGCTCCTGGGAGAGGAAGCCGAGCTTCCGGTCCAGCCAGTGCCGCAGCCAGGCGGGCCCCGGCATGCGCTCGCCGAAGGCCATGGGCTCCACCTTGGCCTGCAGGAAGGTCCGCTGGCCGGGCGCCTCGCCGCGCACCAGGTTGTAGAGGCCCCCTTCGGTGCCGTAGAGCCAGGCGATGCCGCGGCCCGCGGCTTCCTGGGAGAGGCGCGGATCCGGCCAGCGGTCGTCCCGGCCCAGCACGGAGCTCTCGGGCCAGAGCACCAGGGTCGGCGCGTCGGGGCGGGGCAGGTGGTTGGCCTGGAGCACCGGATCCGTGAGGGCCCACATCTGGCGTTCCATGCCGGCGAAGCGCTCCCCCGCGGGGAAGTCCGGCTGGATCATCACCAGGTCCAGGCGCCGCTCCGGCTCCCGGGGCAGCAGGGGCCAGGCGGCGCCGAAGGCCGCGAGGAGCCCGAAGGCCGCGAGGGGGCCGAGGAAGATGCGGCCCGGACGGCCCTCCACCAGGGCCGCGGCGGTCCAGGCGGCGGCGCCCCAGAGCAGGGCGGAGAAGCCGCGGGTGGTGAGGAAGGCGGCGCCCCGGGCGAGGAAGGGCAGGCCCGCGACAGCGGTGCCCCAGCTCCAGGGGTAGACATGGAAGCCGTAGGCCTCCCAGAGCAGGATCCCGAGGGCGGCGGTGAGGGCCGCGGCCCAGGGTCCGCGACGGCGGAAGGCCCAGCCCGCGGCGGCGGCCACCAGCATGAAGCCCAGGGCCTCCCAGGCCCAGAAGAGGACGGCCCCGGTCCAGGCCAGGCTCCAGGGCAGGTCGCCCTTCACCGCCACCGTGCGGGGCACGAAGGCGAAGATGGCGGCGACGCCGAGGAGGCAGGCCAGGAAGATCCAGCCGAGGGCCCGGCCGCGGAAGCGCATCTCCAGCAGCAGCACCGGGAAGAGGAAGCCGCCGAGGGCGGACAGCAGGCCGCCCCAGGCATTCGGGAAGCCGAAGGCCAGCCAGAACAGGAGCCCCAGCACCAGGCTGGAGCCGAGGGGGAGCAGCCGCTTCATGGGCGCCTCCGGGCCGCCTCGAAGCAGGCGATGCCGAGGGCGACGGCGGCATTGAGGCTCTCCACGCCCGCGATGGGGATGGCCACCCGGCGCAGGGCCGGCGGCAGGTCCACGCCGCGCCAGCCGTGGCCCTCGTTCCCCACCAGGAGCCGCAGGGGCTCGCCCAGGTCCGCCTCCGCCAGAGGCGCGGCGCCGGGGCCGCCGTCCAGGGCGAGCCAGGTCCCGGCGTCCAGCACCTCCGCGAAGGCCCCGAAGTGGCGGATCCGCAGCCGGAAGGCCGCGCCCATGGAGCCGCGGAGCGCCTTGGGCTCGAAGGGGTCCGCGGAGCCCGGGCCCAGGAGCATCTCCTGGAAGCCGAAGGCCGCCGCGCTGCGCAAGGCGGCACCGAGGTTGCCCGGATCCTGGAGACCCCAGGCCCCGGCCACCCGGCCGGCGAGGGGCCCCGCGGGCTCGGGGCCGAGGTCCATCACCAGGGCGTGCTGCGGCGGGCTCTTCATCTCCGTGAGCTCCCGCATGCGGGCCTCCGGCAGCAGGAGGCCCGGCAGGTCCAGCTCCGCCTCCAGGGGATGGGGCTCGGCGCCCTCCAGGCGCGCCCACTGCCGGGGGCTCAGGCGGTCGGCGCCGGGCAGCCCCCGGGCGTCCATCCAGGCCTCGATGAGCTTGGCGCCCGCCAGCAGTGTCGTGGTCCGGTGGGCCCCGGACTCGGACAAAACCGCGCGCAACGCCTTGAAGGCGGGGTTGTCCCGGCTGGCCACGGGCTTCATCGGCATCCCGCCAGTGTCCCACGATCCCGGTCCCCTCCGCCCCGCCGGCCTTGGGGATCCGGCTCCGGCCCGGTAGGATCGGGAGATCCTCTATCAAGTGTCACGACTTTGCAGGAGCGTCCCATGGCGGACCAGGAACAGCCCAAGGCCGGAGCCGCGGATCTGCGCAAGGAGTTCACGCTCCGGGGCCTGATCATCGGCATCGTCATCACCGTGGTGTTCACGGCGGCGAACGTCTACTTCGGCCTGAAGGCCGGCCTGACCTTCGCGACCTCGATCCCGGCGGCGGTGATCTCCATGGCGGTCCTGCGCTACTTCAAGGGCTCCACCATGCAGGAGAACAACATCGTGCAGACGGTCGCCTCCGCGGCGGGCACGCTGTCCTCCATCATCTTCGTGCTGCCGGGCCTGATCATGATCAGCTGGTGGACGGGCTTCAACTACTGGGAGTCCTTCTCCGTCTGCGCCCTGGGCGGCATCCTCGGCGTGATGTACTCCATCCCCCTCCGCCGGGCCCTGGTGACCAACTCCGACCTGCCCTACCCCGAGGGCCTGGCCTGCGCCGAGGTGCTCAAGGTGGGCGCCGGCGAGACCGGCGGCGGCGCCGCGGAGAACCGCGCGGGCCTGCTGGCGGTGGTCTGGGGCTCCATCATCTCCGGCGCCTTCGCGCTGATCGTCGCCACCCGGGTCTTCGCCGGGGACGTCGTCCACTACTTCCGGGTGGGCAACCGCGACAACGCCGGCGTCACCGGCTTCGATTTCTTCCTCTCTCCGGCCCTCCTGGGCATCGGCCACCTGATCGGCCTCTGGGTGGGCCTCGCCATGCTGGTGGGCGCCATCATCGGCTGGGCCTGGGGCGTGCCCCACTACTCGGCCCTGGCCGCGGCCACGGGCCCCGCCGCCGAGGTGGCCCTCTCCACCTGGAGCCACAAGGTCCGCTTCGTCGGCGCGGGCACCATCGGCGTCGCCGCCATCTGGACCCTGGGCAAGCTCGTGAAGCCCGTCGTCAGCGGCCTCATGTCCGCCATGGCCGCCAACCGCGTGCGCAAGGCCGGACAGGCCGAGACCCTGCCCCGCACCGAGCAGGACATCCCCATCGGCCAGGTGGCCGCCATCAGCCTCCTCTGCCTCTTCCCCATCGGTTGGCTGCTGTGGCACTTCGGTGTCGCGGCCGGCGCGGGCCTGCAGGACCACCTCGGCTTCCTGGTGGGCGGCGGCGTGCTGTTCGTGGTGGTGATGAGCTTCCTGGTCTCCGCGGTCTGCGGCTACATGGCGGGCCTCATCGGCTCCTCCAACAGCCCCCTCTCGGGCATCGGCATCCTGGTGGTGATCTGCGCGGCCCTCCTGCTCATCGCCGGCGTGCGCTCCAGCCTGCCGCCCGGCAGCGAGAAGGCCCTGGTGGCCTTCGCCCTGTTCATCACCTCGATCGTGTTCACCGTGGCGGCCATCGCCAACAACAACCTGCAGGACCTCAAGACCGGCCAGCTGGTGGACGCCACGCCCTCCAAGCAGCAGTGGGCCCTGGTCATCGGCGTGCTCGCCGGCGCGGCTATCATCCCGCCAGTCCTCGACCTGCTGAACCAGGCCTACGGCTTCACCGGCGCCCCCAACGCCACCGCCCACGCCCTGGCGGCGCCCCAGGCGGGCCTCATCTCCGCCCTGGCCTCCGGCGTCATCCAGAACAACATCGACTGGGGCCTCATCAAGATCGGCGCCTGGATCGGCGTCGCCGCCATCGTGGTGGACGAGGTCCTGAAGCGCACCACGAAGTCCGTCCACCTGGCCCCCCTGGCCATCGGCCTCGGCATCTACCTGCCGACCCAGAGCACCCTCATGGTGGTGGTCGGCGCGGTGGTGGGCTGGTGGTTCGACCGCCGGGCGGAGCAGGGGGCGAACCCCGAGCCCACCAAGCAGCTGGGCGTGCTCCTGGCCTCCGGCATGATCGTGGGCGAGGGCCTCATCGGCGTCATCGTGGCGGCCCTCGTGGGTTTCTCGGAGCAGCTGGGCTTCTCCAACCACGACTTCCCGCTGAACCTCGTCAGCAACGCCTACGCGGACCATGTCGCCATCTGGGTCGGCGGCCTGGCCTTCGTGGCGGTCATCGCGGCCATGTACGTCTGGGTGAGCCGCATGGCCCGCCGGATGCTCCAGGGCTGAGACGCCACAAGACTGACGCACCGTCAGGTGCCTATGCGGAAAGGGCCCGCTCGCCGGGCCCTTTCCGCTGTTCGCCGATTTTGGAGCTGCGTGCCTCGCCACCCTAGGGATACCATGGCCCTTCGGGTGGCTCATGACTCATGTTGCCGTTGACAATCCTTGGATGGGCAGAGGCCGCGGGGCGGCCCTGCTGACGGCCCTCGCGCTGGCCCTCACCGGCTGCGCCGTGGGGCCAAGGTTCCAGGCCCCGGAGCCTCCCAAGGCGGACCGCTACGGCGCGGCGGTGGCCCCGGCCCAGGTGGGCGACGCCGCCACCCCCGGCGGCGGCCTCCAGCAGCTGAAGGCCGGCGAAGCGGTCCTGGACCAGTGGTGGAAGGCCTTCGGCAGCCCGGTTCTGGACCAGCGGATCCAGGAGGCCCTGGACCACAGCCCCACCGTGGAGGCCGCCCGGGCCTCCCTGCGCCAGTCCGAGGCGGTGCTCCGGTCCGCCAAGGGCGCCTGGTTCCCCTCCGCCGACGCCCAGGCCGGCGTCGCCCGCGTAAAGGAGGGCACGGCCACCGGCGGCACCGGCACGCCCTTCACCCTCTACAACGCCTCGGTGAACGTCTCCTACACCCTCGACCTCTTCGGCGGCGTGCGCCGCCGCGTGGAGATCCAGCGGGCCCAGGCGGACTTCCAGCGCTGGCAGCTGGAGGGCGCCTCTCTCAGCCTCGCCTCCAACGTGGCGACCGCCACCTTCCAGGAGGCCGCCCTCCAGGAGCAGATGCAGGCGGTCACCGAGGTCGTGAAGCTCCTGCAGGAGCAGTCCGACCTGGCGGCCAAGCAGTACGCCATCGGCGTGAAGAGCCAGGGCGACCTGCTGGCGGTCCAGTCCCGCCTCGCCAGCGCCCAGGCCCAGCTCGCGCCCCTGCAGCTGGCGCTCGCGACGGTGCGGAACCAGCTCGCGGTGCTCCTGGGCCGCATGCCCGCCCAGGGCCTCGAGGCCGGCGCGGACCTCTCCGCCTACACCCTGCCCGCGGAGGTGCCCCTCAGCGTGCCCTCGGAGCTGGTGCGCCAGCGCCCGGACATCCTCGCCGCCGAGGCGCAGCTCCACGCGGCCACGGCCCAGGTGGGCCTGGCCACGTCGAACCTCTTCCCCCAGATCACCCTGGGCGGCTCCTACGGCTCCTCGGCGACGGAGACCAAGGACCTCTTCAAGGAGCCCACCACGGGCTGGAGCCTGGGCCTCAACCTGCTGCAGCCCATCTTCCACGGCGGCAGCCTGCGGGCCCAGAAGCGCGCCGCCGAGGCGGGCCTGGACGCGGCCTCCGCGGACTACCGCGCCACGGTGCTGAACGCCTTCCGCAACGTCTCCGACACCTTGAACGCCCTCCAGTACGACGCCGACGCCCTCGCGGCTCAGGCCCAGGCGGAGCAGGCCGCGGCCAAGTCCCTGGACCTGGTGAAGGCCCAGTTCCGGCTCGGGGCCGCCAGCTACCTGCAGCTGCTGGACGCCACCCGGCAGTGGCAGGAGGCGCGCATCGGCTACATCCAGGCCCGGGCCAACCGCCTCTCGGACACCGCCGCGCTCTACGCCGCCCTCGGCGGCGGCTGGCGCCAGCGGGAGGCCGCGTCCTCCTCGAAGGCGGCCCAGGCTCCCGCCGGCCGCCCCTGATCCCTTCCTTCTGACCCGAAGTCGCAGTCCTTTCGAACGGAGCCTCCCATGAGTCTGGAGACGACCCCGGACATGAACCTGCCCGCGCCCAGCACCGGCAAGCGCATGGCCCTGATGCTGCTCGGCATCCTCGCCGTGGTGGTGCTGCTCGCCCTTGTCTTCATCGGCGGGCTGACGAAGATGCTGAAGGGCATGCCCAAGGGCGAGCCCCCGGCGACCGTCACCACCACCACCGCCGCCTACGACGAATGGCAGCCCAGCCTCAACGCCGTGGGCACGCTCCGGGCTGTGAAGGGCGCGGACCTCGCCTTCGAGGTCGCCGGCGTCGTCACCCAGGTTGGCGCCAAGGCCGGCGCCGAGGTGAGGCAGGGCCAGCTCCTGATCCAGCTCAACGATTCCGTCGAGGCCGCCCAGCTCCGGGCCCTCCAGGCGGGCCTCGCCCTCGCCAAGGTCAACCACGACCGGGCGAAGCAGCAGCTCGACATCCACGCCATCAGCCAGAGCGACTACGACGCCGCCGACGCCGACTACAAGGCCAAGGAGGCCGCCGTGCAGCAGGCTGCCGCGGTGGTGGCCAAGAAGCGGCTCTCCGCCCCCTTCAGCGGCCGGGTGGGCCTCATCACCACGAGCCCTGGCGCCTATCTGAACTCCGGCGTCTCCGTGGTCACCCTGCAGCAGCTCAACCCCATCTACGCGGACTTCTACCTGCCCCAGCGGGAGGCCACCTCCCTGAAGCCCGGCCAGAAGGTGGACCTCGCCCTGGACGCCTTCCCCGGCCGGACCTTCGAGGGCCGGGTCACCGCCGTGAACCCCAAGGTGGACGGCGCCACCCGCAACATCCAGGTGGAGGCGACCCTCTCCAACCCCAAGGCCCAGCTCCTCCCGGGCATGTTCGCCTCCGTGAACCTCGAGGTGGGGGCCAAGGCCAGGTACCTGACCCTCCCCCAGACGGCCATCACCTACAATCCCTACGGCGCGACGGTCTTCATCGCCAAGAAGGGCGAGGTCACCGGGCCTGACGGCAAGAAGAAGGAGGGCCTCGTGGCCCAGCAGGTCTTCGTCACCACCGGCCCGACCCGCGGCGACCAGGTGGCCATCCTGAAGGGCCTGGACGAGGGCGCGGTGGTGGTCACCAGCGGCGGGCTGAAGCTCAAGAACGGCACGCCCCTGCTCGTGAACAACAACACCCTGCAGCCGTCGAACGATCCCCATCCCGCGCCCCAGGAACAGTGAGGTCCGGGCATGAATTTCACCGACATCTTCATCCGCAAGCCGGTCCTGGCCCTCGTGGTCAGCATGCTGATCGTGGTGCTGGGCCTCCGGTCGGTGTTCAACCTGCCGGTGAACCAGTTCCCGAAGACCGAGAACGCCGTCGTCACCATCAGCACGGCCTACTACGGCGCTGACGCCGCCACGGTCGCCGGGTTCATCACCCAGCCCCTGGAGCAGTCCATCGCCCAGGCCCAGGGCATCGACTACATGTCCTCCAGCAGCGTGAACAGCGTCTCCTCCATCAGCTGCACCCTGCGCCTGAACTACAGCTCCAACAAGGCCCTCACCGAGATCACCACCCGGGTGAACGCGGTGAAGAACCAGCTGCCGCCCCAGGCCCAGCAGCCCGTCATCACCGTCCAGACCGGCGACACGACGGACGCCATGTACATGGGCTTCTTCAGCGACGTGCTGCCCACCAACAACATCACCGACTTCCTGTCCCGCGTGGTGAAGCCGAACCTGGATTCCATCGACGGCGTCCAGACCGCCGAGATCCTCGGCGCCCGGAACTTCGCCCTCCGGGCCTGGCTGGATCCCCAGCGCATGGCCGCCCACGGCGTCACCGCCGCGGACGTCTACGCGGCGCTGGCCGCCAACAACTACCTCTCGGCCGTAGGCACGACCAAGGGCCAGATGGTGAGCGTGGACCTGACGGCGGACACGGACCTCCACTCCGTGGACGAGTTCAAGCAGCTCGTGGTGCGGCAGGACAAGGGATCGGTGGTGCGCCTGGATGACGTGGCCAACGTCACACTGGGCGCCGACAACTATGACTTCAACGTGGCCTTCGATGGCCAGCGCTCCGTGTTCATCGGCATCAAGGTCGCGCCCGAGGCCAACATCCTCGACGTGGCCAAGCGGGTGCGGGAGGCCTTCCCGGCCATCCAGCAGCAGCTGCCCGCGGGGGTGACCGGCAAGATCGTCTACGACTCGACGAAGTTCATCAACACCTCCATCTACGAGGTGGTGAAGACCCTCATCGAGGCGCTGCTGATCGTGACCCTGGTGATCTACCTCTTCCTCGGCACCTTCCGCGCCGTGGCGGTGCCGGTGATCGCCATGCCGCTCTCCCTCGTCGGCACCTTCTTCATCATGCTGGCGCTGGGCTACTCCATCAACCTGCTCACCCTGCTGGCCCTGGTGCTGGCCATCGGCCTGGTGGTGGACGACGCCATCATCGTCGTGGAGAACGCGGACCGGCACATGAAGGAGGGCAAGACGCCCCTGCAGGCCTCGCTCCAGGCGGCCCGGGAGCTGGGCGGCCCCATCCTCGCCATGACCGTGGTGCTGGTGGCGGTGTACGTGCCCATCGGCTTCCAGGGCGGCCTCACCGGCAGCCTCTTCACCGAGTTCGCCTTCACCCTGGCGGGCGCGGTGGCCGTGTCCGGCGTCGTGGCCCTCACCCTGTCGCCCATGATGTGCTCCCGCTTCTTCAAGCCCGAGCAGGACAGCGGCAGGTTCGTCATGTGGATCGACCGGCAGTTCGAGCGCCTCCACGGCGCCTACGAGCGGCGCCTGCGGAGCATCCTGGTCACCCGCTGGGTGCCGGTGGTCATGGGCCTGGTGCTGCTCGCGGTGCTCGCCGGCCTCTTCAAGCTCTCCAAGTCCGAGCTGGCGCCCCAGGAGGACCAGGGCATCGTCCTCTACAACATCCAGGGCCCTCCCAACGCCACGCCGCAGCAGATGCTCGCCTACGCGGAGCAGGCCCACCAGATCGCCAAGTCCACGCCCGAGTACGAGCAGATGTTCCAGCTCACGGGCGTGCCCACCCCCAACCAGGGCATCGGCGGCATGCTGCTGAAGTCCTGGGAGGACCGGGACCGCAGCGCCGATGACATCCAGAAGGAGTTCCAGGTCAAGCTGGCGACCCAGATCGCGGGCTCCAAGGCGGTGGTCTTCCAGAAGCCCCCGCTCCCCGGCAGCCAGGGCCTGCCCTTCCAGTTCGTCATCAAGACCACGCAGCCCTTCCAGAACCTCTACGACGTCTCCCAGGCGGTGCTCGACAAGGCCCGGAAGAGCGGCATGTTCTACTTCGTGGACTCCGACCTGAAGATCGACAAGCCCCAGGACACGGTCACCGTGGACCGGGACATGGTCGCCCAGCTGGGCCTCACCCAGCAGGAGGTCGGCGGCTCCCTCAGTGCCGCCCTCGGCGGCGGCTACGTGAACTACTTCTCCATCGGCGGACGCTCCTACCGGGTCATCCCGCAGGTGCTGCAGAAGGACCGCCTGAACCCGGACCAGGTGCTGGACTACTACGTGAGGACCCCCTCGGGCCAGGTGGTGCCCGCCTCCACCGTCGCCACCCTGCAGCGGAAGGTGGTGCCCGAGTCCATCTCGCACTTCCAGCAGCTCAATTCCGCCACCATCTCCGGCGTGCCGAGCGGCTCCCAGGCGGACACCATCGCCTTCATGCAGAAGGCCCTCCAGGAAGTCGCCCCCTCGGGCTACACCGCCGACTTCTCCGGTGTCTCCCGCCAGTACGTGCAGGAGTCCGGTGGGTTCCTGCTGACGATGTTCTTCGCCATCATCATCGTCTTCCTGGCGCTGTCCGCGCAGTTCAACAGCTTCCGGGACCCGGTGATCATCCTGATCTCCGTGCCGCTGGCCCTGTTCGGCGCCATGAGCTTCATCTTCGCGCTGCCCTGGGTGGGCCAGTTCCTGCCCAAGCTCGCGGTGACCAAGGTCTCGCTGAACATCTACACCCAGGTGGGCCTCGTGACCCTCATGGGCCTCATCAGCAAGCACGGCATCCTGATCGTGGAGTTCGCCAACGAGCTCCAGCGCTCGGGCCGCGCCAAGTTCGATGCCATCGTGGAGGCCGCAGCCATCCGCCTGCGGCCCATCCTGATGACCACGGCGGCCATGGTGCTCGGCGTGTTCCCGCTGGTGATCGCCAGCGGCGCCGGCGCGGCGGGCCGCATCAACATGGGCGTGGTGATCTTCACGGGCCTCTCCATCGGCACCCTGTTCACCCTCTTCGTGGTGCCCGCCTTCTACCTGGTGCTCGGCACGGACCACCACGCGGAGCAGCGCCACGAGGTCGAAGCCGAGGCCTGATCCCGGCCCCGCAGAAATGGAGCCCCCGCCTCGGCGGGGGCTTCCCGTTTCAGGTCAGCAGCCCCCGCGCCATCGCCAGCTCGGCGTTGAGGAGCGCCCCGCCGGCGGCGCCCCGCTCGGTGTTGGAGCCCAGGGCCGTGAGCTTCACGCCTAGGAGCGGGCAGGCCCGGATCCGACCCAGGTGCACGGCCATGCCGCCGCCGGCCTCCGCGTCCAGGCGGGGCTGGGGACGATCCTCGGTCCCATGCAGGATCAGGGGATTCTCGGGCGCCGAGGGCAGGTCCAATCCGGGCCGCCAGCGGGCCAGCGCCTCCCGGACCGCCTCTGGGGCAGGGCCGCCCCGCAGCCGCACGCTGATGGCCTCGGTGTGCCCTTCCACCACCGGCACCCGGTGGCAGAGGGCGGAGACCGTCAGAGGGCTCCTGAGCAGCTTCGGCAGCTCCATTTCCACCTTGGCCTCCTCGCCGGGGATGTGGGGGACGACGTTGCCCAGCAGGTCCAGGCTGGGCACGCCGGGATGCCCCGCACCGCTGGCGGCCTGCAGACTCGCCATGAGCACGACCTCCACCCCGAAGGCCCGGTGCAGGGGCGCCAGCGCCAGGGCCAGGATCGTCGTCGTGCAGTTGGGGTTGCAGAGGATCGCGCCCTTCCAGCCCCTCCGCCGGCGCTGCTCGCCGACGAGGTCCAGGGCCTCCGGGTTGATCTCCGGCACCAGCAGCGGTACGTCCGGCTCCAGGCGGAAGGCGGCGGCGTTGGAGCAGACCACCGCACCCGCGGCGGCGAAGGCGGGTTCCAGCGCCCGGGCGGCCTCGGTGTCGAGGGCACTGAAGACCAGGGGCGCGAAGGCGGTGCGGGGATCCGCGGCCTCGAGCCGAGTCTCCGCGAAGGCCTCCGGGCAGGCGCCCGGCAACCGCCAGGGCAGGTCGCCGTAGCGCCGGCCGAGGGAGCGGTCCGAGGCGGCCAGGTGGGCCACCTCGAACCAGGGGTGGTCCGCGAGGCGCCGCAGGAGCCGCTGGCCCACGACGCCGGTGGCGCCGAGGACGGTGACGGGGAGCCTAGCCACAGAGCACCGTCCCGCCGTTCACGTTGAGGATCTCGCCGTGGATGGCCCGGGCCTCCCGGCTGAGCAGGAAGGCGAGGGGCCCGGCGAGGTCCTCGGCCTCGGGAATATGGCCGAGGGGGAAGAGGCCCGCCACCCGGGCCCGGGCGGCAGGATCGTCCCGCAGGGCGGGCGCCGAGAGGTCCGTGTCCACCCAGCCCGGCGCCACGGCGTTGACCCGGATGCCGGCGGGCCCGAGCTCGACGGCGAGGGACTTCACGAGGGAGATGACGGCGCCCTTGGTGGCGGCGTAGGCGCCGTAGCCCGCCTCGCCCCGCTGGCCGGCGGTGGAGCTGAGCAGCAGGAGCGACCCGCCGCCGGCGCGGCGCAGGGCGGGGATCACCTCCGCGTGCCAGCGGAAGAGGCCCGTGAGGTTGGTCGCCAGCACGGCCTGGAGGGCCGCCTCGTCCGGCAGCTCCGCAGGGGTCGGAAGCCAGATGCCCGCGTTGCCCACGAAGGCGTCCAGGCCGCCCCAGGCGGCCTCCACCGCGGCAACGGCGGCGCGGGCGTCCTCCCGGCTGCGCTGGTCCGCGCGCAGGGCGAGGACGGCATGGCCCTCGGCCTGGAGCCCGGACGCGAGGGCTTCGGCGGCCCCGGAGCCGTGGAGGTAGGTGAAGGCCACCCTCGCGCCGAGGCGGGCGAAGCGGCGGACGGCGGCGGCGCCGATGCCGCGGCTGCCGCCGGTGAGGAGGATGCGCTGGTCGTCGAGTCGGAAGCTCATGGGGGTCCTTCAGGCGGTGCGGCGCGCGCCGGCGAGGCTCGCGCGGTGGAGGTGGGGGATGACGGCGGCGAGGCGCCGCTCGGGGAGGAGGAAGGCGACGGAGACGCCGCTGCTGCCGGTGAGCAGGCCGCCGAGCGGTTCCTCCCGCACGGCGGCGAGGAGGCGGAGGGCCGCGCAGGGATCCTGGCGCAGGCCCTCGCCCACCAGGGCCACCACGGCCCAGCCCCGCTGCAGGTCGGCGCCGGAGCCCTCCAGGGCGGCGAGGCGGGCCTCGGCCTGGG
>DASTWQ010000169.1:0-6958 GCA_035758545.1 Holophagaceae bacterium
CTTTTTCGTGGTGAGCGCTACCGCTTCCGCTGGCTCGCGACCAGGATCATCTCCCGGATGGTCTTCGCCATGGTGATGGCGCTGACGCCGGTGGGGTCGTAGTGGGGGGCCAGCTCCAGGCAGTCCATGCCCACGAGGCGCTTGCCGGCGAACTGCTTGAGGCCGGCGATGAGCGTGTCCCAGAGGATGCCGCCGGGCTCCGGGGTGCCGGTTCCGGGATAGATGCTCGGGTCGAGGACATCGAGGTCCAGGGTCAGGTAGATGGGCCGGTCGCCCAGGCTCTCCAGGTGCTCGCGGATGGCGTCCTTGGTGAAGGGCCGCAGGGTGTCGTGCTTCTGGGCCAGCTCCCACTCCTCCTTCGAGCCGGAGCGGATGCCGAACTGCTTGAGGTTCTGGAAGCCGATCCGGTCCGCCACGCGGCCCAGGATCGTCGCGTGGGTGAAGGGGTCGCCCCAGAGGTCGGGCCGGAGGTCCGCGTGGGCGTCGAAGTGGACGACGGCGAGGTCCGGGTGCTCGTCGTAGGCGGCCATGATCAGCGGGTAGGCCAGCAGGTGCTCGCCACCGAAGGCCAGGGGGAACTGGCCCTTGCCGCGGATCTCCTTCACGGCGGAGCTGATGTCCGCCAGCACGCGGTCCTTCTGGCCCGGCGGCAGGAAGAGGTCCCCGTAGTCGGCGAAGGTCACGTCCATGAGGCTGCGCTGCTGGTAGAAGCTGAACTCCTCCATGCCGAAGGAGGCCTCGCGGACGGCGAAGCCCGCGAAGCGGGAGCCGGCCTTGAAGGAGCTGGTGCCGTCCCAGCAGACGCCGAAGAGGGCGAGGTCCACGCCCTCAGCGTCCGGATCCTGGCTGCCCAGGAAGAAGGGCGGCACGAACTCGTGCTGGGGCGTGTGGCTGGCGTGGTCCTGGGGCAGGTCGTGCATGGGCTCTCCGGATCCTCCAGCCTACGACGGATCGGCCCCGCCGGCCCGCCGGAATCCCTTGTGGCACAAGGGGGACGGGTCTATCTTCCATCCGTGGCATCCCACCCAGGACGGACTCCCGAGAGCGGCGGCGCCGAGGCCGCCACGCTGCGCGCCCAGATCACCGCGCTCCGGGTCCGGCTGGCCCAGCTGACCGGGGAGACGGCCAGCGGCGAGTCCGTGGAGCAGATCTCCGACGCCTTCCTGACGATGGATGCCGAGTGGCGCTTCCTCTACCTCAACGCCGAGGCCGAGCAGCTGCTGGGGAGGTCCCGCCGGGAGCTGGTGGGGCAGGTGGCCTGGGAGGCCTTCCCCGAGGCGAAGGGCAGTGTCTTCCAGAAGGAGTACGAGCGGGCGGTGAAGGAGCAGCGGACGGTCGTCTTCGAGGCGCCCTACGACCCCATCGGCCGCTGGCTCCGCATCACCGCCTACCCCTCCAACGGCGGCCTGGCGGTCTACTTCCAGGACATCACCGACCGGCGGCGCCTGGAGACCACCCAGCGCCTGCGGGCGGAGCTCCTGGAGCGCATCGCCACCGACTCACCGCTGCAGGAGATCCTCGACACCGCCGTGGACCTGGTCGAGGGCCAGAACCCCGGCGGGCGCTGTTCGATCCTCCTGCTCTCCGACGATGGCCGGCGCCTGAAGCACGGCTCTGCGCCGCGCCTGCCCGAGGCCTACATCCGCGCCATCGACGGATCGGAGATCGGCCCCCAGGCGGGCTCCTGCGGCACGGCGGCCTTCGAGAAGCGCCAGGTGATCGTCACCGACATCGCCACAGACCTGCGCTGGGCGGCCTACAAGGACCTGGCCCTGCCCCACGGCCTGCGGGCCTGCTGGTCCCAGCCCATCTTCGCCCGGTCCGGCCAGGTGCTCGGCACCTTCGCCATCTACCACGACACCCCGAAAGCGCCCGAGCCCGGGGACCTGGAGCTGGTCCAGTCCTGCGCCGGGGTGGTGGGCCTCGCCCTGGAGCGCCACCGGGCGGAGCGCCAGCTGCGCCTGCTGGAGACCTCCATCGCGGAGCTGAACGACATCGTGCTCATCACCGAGGCCGAGCCCATCGGTGAGCCGGGGCCGAGGATCCTCTTCGTGAACGAGGCCTTCGAGCGCCGCACGGGCTACACCCGGGCCGAGGCCCTCGGCAGGACGCCCCGCATGCTCCAGGGCCCGAAGACCCAGCGGGCGGAGCTGGACCGCATCCGCGCGGCGCTGGAGAAGTGGGAGCCGGTCCGGGCGGAGCTCATCAACTACACCAAGAGCCAGGAGCCCTTCTGGCTGGAGCTGACGATCACGCCGGTGGCGGACGCCAGCGGCTGGTACACCCACTGGGTCGCCATCGAGCGGGACATCACCGAACGCAAGCGGGCGGAGGAGGTCCAGGCAGGCATCGTGCAGCTCCAGCGGGAGCTGGCCGCCGGCTCGGGCGGCATGCAGGCGGCCATGGACCTGATGGCGTCCCGGGCCATGGCCCTGCTGCGGGCGGACGGGGCGGTGCTGGAGCTGGCGGAGGGTTCCGAGATGGTCTACCAGGCCGCCGCCGGCAGCCTGGCCCCCCATCTGGCCCTGCGCCTGCGGAGGGAGGGCAGCCTCTCGGGCCTCGCCATGGCGCGCCAGGAGGTCCTGCGCTGCGAGGACACGGAGACGGATCCCAGGGCGGACCAGGCCGCCTGCCGGCGGGTGGGGGCCCGGTCCCTGGTGGCGGCGCCGATCCTCGCGGAGGGCAAGGCCCTCGGCGTGCTGAAGGTGGTCTCGGCCCGGCCCGGCGCCTTCTCCACGCTGGACGCGGGCCATGTGCAGGTCCTCGCCGAGGCCCTGGGCGCGGCCCTGCAGCGCAGCCGCCTGACGGAGCAGATCCAGGCCTCCGAGGCCCAGTACCGCCTGCTCTTCCGGGACAACCCCTTCCCGATGTGGGTCTACGAGCCGGAGACCCTGCGCTTCCTCGCCGTGAACCAGGCGGCCCTGCGCCAGTACGGCCATGGGGAGCAGGCCTTCCTCGCCATGACCCTGAAGGATCTCCTCGCGGACCCTGACCGCGCCCAAGGGCTGCTGGAGCGGCCCTCCCGAGGGCCCAACGGCCCCTTGCCCTCCCGCCACCGGCGGAGTGACGGCAGCGAGCTGGCCGTGGAAGTGACCTCCGACGACATCCTCTTCGGCGGTCAGCGGGCCCGGCTGGTGCTCGCCCTCGACATCACCCAGCGGGAGCGGGCGGAGGCGGAGGCCCGGCGCTTCAGCCGCGCCCAGCGCCTCCTCAGCGCCTGCAACGAGGCCCTCATCCGGGCCCAGGACGAGGCCACGCTGCTGCAGGAGATCTGCCGCATCGGCGTGGACATCGGCGGCTACCGCCTGGCCTGGGTGGGCTTCGCCCGGGAGGACGCCGGGCGCACCGTGCAGCCCCTCGCCACCGCCGGCGCGGGGACGGGCTATTTCGAGGGCGTCGAGATCTCCTGGGACGGCTCGGTCCCTGAGGGACGCGGGCCTTCCGGCCGCTGCGTCCGGAACGGGGAGGTGATCCTGGTCCCTGACGTGGCCAGGGATCCGGACTTCGAGCCCTGGCGGGACCGGGCCGAGGCCCACGGCTTTCGCGGCGTCATCAATCTGCCGCTGAAGGCGGATGGGCGGACCTTCGGCGTCGTCGGTTTCTTCTCCGCCGAGCCCATGCAGCTGGGGCGGGAGGAAATCGCCCTCCTCCAGGAGCTGGCGGATGATCTGGCCTTCGGGATCCTGAACCTGCGGCGGGAGGAGGAGCGCGGCCGCCTGCAGCAGACCCTCACGCACGTCGGCGAGAGTGTCTCCCGCAGCACCGGCGAGGCCTTCTTCCAGGACCTCGCCGCCGGCATGGCCCGGGCCCTGGGGGCCGACGCGGCGCTGGTGACGCGGATCCTGCCGGGGGAGCCCCCCCGGGGCCGGGTGCTGGCGGGCGTGCTGGACGGCGCGGCCCTGGAGCCCTTCGAATACCTCATCCCCGGCTCGCCCTGCGAGCGGCTCGTGGAGCACGAATCCTTCGTGGTGCCGGAGGGCGCCGCGGAGCGCTACCCCGGCGCGCCCTTCCTGGCCAAGGCCGGGGCCCAGGCCTACGTGGGCCAGCGCCTGGACGATGCCCAGGGCCGCCCGGTGGGGCAGCTCATCGTGCTGTGGCGGGCCCGGCTGGAGGATGCCCGCCTTGCCCAGGCCACCCTCCGTATCTTCGGCACCCGGGCCGCGACGGAGCTGGACCGGCTGAAGGCGGACGCCCGCATCCGGGAGCAGGCCTCCCTGCTGGACGAGGCCGGCGAGGCCATCCTGACCATGGATCTCGAGGGCCACATCCGCTACTGGAACGGCGGCGCCGAGCGGCTCTACGGCTGGAGCGCCGCGGAGGCCGTGGGGCAGCGCAAGGAGGACCTGCTCCAAGAGGTCCCCCAGGTCTTCCAGGAGGCCTTCCGGCGGGTGTTGAGGGAAGGGACCTGGAGCGGCCAGTTCAACCCCCGGACCAAGGACGGCCGGCTGCTCACCGTGGAGGCCCACTGGTCCCTCGTGAAGGACGAGCGCGGGCTGCCCCGCGCCATCCTGGCCATCAACACCGACATCACCCGCCGCCTGGAGCTGGAGAACCAGCTGCGCCAGTCCCAGCGCCTGGAGGTCATCGGCCAGCTCACCGGCGGCGTGGCCCACGACTTCAACAACCTGCTCACGGTGATCCTGGGCAACGCGGACCTCCTGGCCCAGGGCCTCGCGGACAACCCCCGCCTCCTCCGCCTCGCGGACATGACCCGCGCCGCGGCCCAGAGCGGCGCCGAGCTCACCCGGCGGCTGCTGGCCTTCGCCCGCCGGCAGGCGCTCCAGCCTCGGGTCCTGGAGGTGAACGGCTTCCTCGCCGGCCTCGACGGCATGCTCCGCCGCACCCTCGGCGAGGACATCGAGATCGAGTATGTGCGCGGCGCCGGGCTCTGGCCCGCCCTGGTGGATCCGGCTCAGCTGGAGAGCGCCATCCTCAACCTCTGCGTGAACGCCCGGGACGCCATGCAGGCCGGCGGCCGCCTCACCCTGGAGACGGCCAACGTCCACGTCGACCGCGTCTATGCGGACCAGCACCCCGACGTGGCGCCGGGGCAGTACGTGCTGGTGGCCGTCTCCGACACCGGCGTCGGCATCCCGCCGGAGCACCTGGCCCGGGTCTTCGAGCCCTTTTTCACCACCAAGGAGGTGGGCAAGGGCACCGGCCTCGGCCTCAGCATGGTCTACGGCTTCGTGAAGCAGTCCAAGGGCCACGTGAAGGTCTACTCCGAGCCGGGGCTGGGCACCACCGTGCGGCTCTACCTGCCCCGGGCGGACCACGCCGCCGACGCGCCCGCGCCCGCCGCGGCGCCCACGGCGGCGCTGCGGGGCACCGAGTCCATCCTGCTGGTGGAGGACAACGACCTCGTCCGCCAGGTGGCCGAGCAGCAGCTCCTCGCCCTGGGCTACCGCGTGATCACCGCCCCCAACGGCCCCGCGGCCCTGGACATCCTCGAGCGCGACGAGCCCGTGGACCTCCTCTTCACCGACGTCGTCATGCCCGGCGGCATGACCGGCGCCCAGCTCGCCAAGGCCGCCCAGGCCCTGCGCCCGGGCCTGAAGGTGCTCTACACCAGCGGCTACACCGAGAACTCCATCGTCCACCACGGCCGCCTCGACAAGGGCGTCCACCTCCTCAACAAGCCCTACCGCCAGATCGACCTCGCCCGCATGGTGCGGGAGGTGTTGGACGGCCCGACGGGGAAGTAGGGCCATGGCGTCCCATTCGATCTGGGGTCCTGCTGGGGACAGATCGGGGGCCTCTCGGGGAGATGTAGACATTGGGACTTTCGATCCTTGGTGGAGATTGCAGTGAAGAAGATCAAGGCCATTCTCCTGGTTGTTGGTGGGTTAATCGCTCTGCTTGCGGCGCTGATTTTCATCCCTGCCTACCTCTCTGCCCGTCGTCGTTCAGACCAGCTTCAGAAAGAGCAATACGGCGACAAGAACTATCGGCAGGCTCCGCCACCGCGTTAGCCAGCACGCTGAAAGTTGTGTTGTGGGAGCCCCGGTCGCTGACTGGGGCTTTTCTTTTAGCTGCTGAGGCCTCCGCCGGTTCGCTGAGAGGGCTGAAAAGGATCAGAGGCAGGTTAGTGCGATCGCATGACTGACATCACCTAGGGTGATGTGCCGCGCGGAGCGCGGGAAGTCGGCGACATCACGGGTGATGTCACCGGGGGATGGACGGCGGCAAGGCCAGGCGATGCGCCTATTGCGCGGTTTGCGCAATAGGCGCAGGGTCGGCTTCCGCGCAAATCCCGGCGTGGGAGGCTCCAGAGGAATGGGTCGCGCCGTGATCGACGACGACTCCCCCTCAAGGAGCCATCCGAATGACAGGAATCGTCCCACTCCGTCTCGCCTATGAGCCTCGTTTGGGGTTTCCGGGCAAAACAAAAATACCCCGCCGGGCGGGTGCTTTTTGGTGCAGGGAAGCCCGGATTCGGGGTTTTGAATCGCGGATCTCCACCCGCTCAAATCGCGGCGTGGGAGGCTCCGTTGGAATCCGTCCGAGGTCATTTCCGGACGGTGAAGACAGGAGCCCCCGATGAGCAAGACCCACTCTCCCCGCATCCCGATTTCGCTCTCCGAGCAGGACCGGAAGCACCTCCAGGTGCTGGCGGACCTACAGGGCGTGAGCCTGGCCGAGGCGGCGCGGCGGGCGGTGCTGGACGCCTTTGAACGCACGCAGGAGGCGGAGGTCCGCCCGAGGATCGAGGACCCGCTGCGGGTGGAGCTTGAACAGGTGAAGACGAGGCTCGCAGGGCTGGAGCAGCCCATCGCGTGGACGAGCCTGCGGGTAACGAAGAACTGCCGTCCGTCCTGATCCAAGCCCGTGCGCCCCGATCCGGGAACGTGTTTTTGACTTCCCTTTGACCTGACGGGAGAAAACCGGCACGAAGGAAAAGGGCCAGATCTTGAAAGATCTGGCCCTGCTGGGGTTTTTGGGCCGGCGCGAGAGGGAG
>DASTWQ010000026.1:0-21869 GCA_035758545.1 Holophagaceae bacterium
GCCTTGTAGGCGTCGATGGCCATGCGCATCTCCCGCAGGTCGCGCCGCAGCTCCAGCTCCTTCTCCCGGCGGAGGCTGTTCTTGGCCAGGGGCACCACCGCCGACGCCAGGATCAGCAGGACGGTGGCCGTGACCACCAGCTCCAGCAGGGTGAACCCGGCGGTGCGCCTCACGTCACTGGACCGTGTAGAGGGCGTTCACCCAGCGGGCGCTGATGGGCGCGGTCCCGGCCATGAACTGGCCGCCCTGGATGAGGAGGGGCTGGTTGCCGGAGGTCACCGCCTCCAGCGTGACGGAGGCGAGGATACCGCTGTCCACGCCGGCCGCGGCCCGGGAGAAGGAGAGGCGCACGGTGCCGTTGGGGCCGGCGGTCTGCTGGATCTTGCCGCCGCCCAGGAAGTCGCCGGGGACCACGCTCACCAGCTTCAGCCCCGGCGGGACCTGGAGGTCCAGGTAGCCGGAGCTGAGACCCTGGCCGCCGCTGACGGAGAGGGTCGCCTCGACCTTATCCTTCGGCAGCAGGCTCGCGCTGGAGGGGGAGATGAAGAACACCAGGTCCGAGGCGTCCGGGGGCCGCTGGGCCTGGGGGGGGGCCTGGGGCTGGTCCTGGGCGGAAGCCGGGGCCGGATTCTGGGCCGGGGCCTGGGTCTGCGCGGCGGGAGCCGGGGCGGGGGCCTGGCCGCCGGGCTGGGCCGGCGCGGCGCCCTTGGCGGGGGCCTTCGGGGCCTCCTTGGGCGCGAAGGGGCCGGCCTTCACGGCGGCGTCATCGGGGTTGTAGGCGTCCAGGTCCTTCAGCGTGACGCTGGGCTTGTGCACGAGCACGCAGCGCAGGGTCATGATCACGTCGGTCTTGGCCTTGTTGGTGTTGGTGTTGCCGAGGAGGTGCCCCAGCAGCGGGATGTCCGTGAGCCCCCACACGCCCTGGAGCTGCTTCTGCTCCTCGTCCTTCAGCAGGCCGCCGAAGATGGCCGTCTCGCCGTCCTTCAGGCGGGTCACGGTCTCGATGTCGCGGTTGCCGAGGTCCGGGCGGCCGGGCGTGGAGCCGGCCTTCAGCGTGGTGACGGAGGCCTTGATCTTGAGGGTGATCTCGTCGTTGAAGTGGACCCGCGGCGTCACCTCGATCTTCACGCCGACGTCCTCGTAGTTGTAGGAGGTCTGGCCGATGCCGCTGATCCCGCCGATGCCTCCGATGCCGCCGGTCGAACCTCCGGTGGTGCCGGTGGCGCCGCCCGTGGGCAGGGCGATGGAGCTCTGGGTGGTGCTCACCTTCTCGCCGATGTTGATCTTGCCCGTCTCGCCGCTCACGACGCGCACGTTCGGATTGGCCACCAGGCGGGCGTCGCCGTTGCTCTTGAGGAAGTCGAGGGCGAGGCTCGGGAACAGGAACTGGATGCTCGAGCGGGAGATGTTCAGGTCGCCGGTGTTGCTGTTGAGCCCGGTGGAGGAGAGGTTGGTGGTCGTGGCGCCGAGGCGGTAGACGCCGCTGTCCTGGTCCGGGGAGATGACGGGCAGCAGGCCCACCTTCGCCAGGTTGCTCTCGGTGACCTCCATGAGCTGCACGTAGACCATGACCTCAGGCTGGGCCTTGTCGAGGGTCGTGATCACCCGGTCCGCCACCGCCAGCTCGAGGGGCTTGGCCTTGATGATGATGGCGTTCATGCGCTTGTCGGTGAACACCCGCATCTGGGGGAGCAGGGCGGTGAGGGACTGCCGCACGTCCTGGGGATCCGCGTAGCTCAGGTAATAGGTCTTGATGAGCTGGTTCTCGTACTGGTCCCGGTTCTGGGCCGTGTTCTTGAAGATCATGATGGTGTTCCGGTCCACCACCCGGTAGAACAGGTCGTTCTGCAGCATCAGCGTGTCGAGGGCCTTCTGGAAGCTGAGGCCCTTCAGGTCCACGGAGACGGAGGTGTCCTGGAAGCTGGTGTGGAGCAGGATGTTCACGCCGGACGCCTTGGCCAGGGTGCTGAAGATCTCCCGGAGGCTGGTGCGGCGCGTGAAGGTGAGGTCCAGGCCTTCGATGGAGCGGGGGTTGATCTGCAGGGCCCCGTTCTGGTCCGAGGCCTCCTGCTGTTCCTCCAAAGTCTGCTGCTGGGCCTTGGCCCGGTCCTCCTTCTCCTTGATCCGGAGGAGCCAGTCCTGGGCGATCTGGTTGTTGAGGTTCAGCACCAGCGCCTTCTCGAGTTCGGCCTTGACCTCCGCCTCGTTGGACCCGTGGGCCTCCAGGCTCCGGGCGCGCTCCACATGGGCCTCGGAGGCGAGCTGGGCGGTGCGCTCCAGGCCGATGCGGGCCTTCACGTTCGAGGGGTCCTCCTGGAGCACGCGGCGGTAGGCCTCGTGGGCGCCTTCGTAGTCGCCGGTGTCGTAGAGGTCGTTGGCCTTGTGGAGCGCGCAGCCGAGGCCGGCGGCGAGGACCAGGACCGCGGCCGCGGGGCGCAGGAGGGGGAATCGGCGTGAGGTCATGGGATCGCTCGGGGTCTGGTCAGAAATTGTTGCCCGACGGCGCCGCCGCTCCACTGTCCTGGGCGGTCAGCGTCGCGGTGAGGTCCGGGTACTTCGTGTTCTGGAACTGGGCGGTGACGTCGGTGACGGATGTCAGCTTCCAGTCGTCGCCGAAGCGCTGGCCGACGACGAGGGTGACGGGCTCCTCCCCCTGCATGAAGGCGCCCACGGTGCCGGAGGGCTGCCCCTCCAGGTAGCCGAGGTAACGGAGGCCCGAAGTGAGGCGGGTGAGGTAGGACTGGCGCTCCGCGGCGACGCGCTGGGCTTCCAGTTCCTCCGGTGTCGGAGGCGGAAGCGGAGGCGGGGGCTTCACCGGTGGGGGCGGCGGCTTCGGCGCGTCGAAGACGAAGAGGTCCCGCACGAGCTTGGGGGCCGGGGGCAGCTCCCCGGCCTTGTCGAGTGCCGCCAGGTCCGGGAGCTTGCGGAGGGACTGCACCTGCCGGGGATCCAGCGAACCCGGCACGGCGGACACCGCCGCCGGGCGCCGGGACGGCGTGTCGCTCCCGCCGAGGGTGTAGACCATCCAGCCCAGCACCAGGGCGAAGGCCGCCAGCGCGGCCTGGGTCCGCCGGTTGGTCTTCAGCTCCTGCAGGAGGGCGCGGGTGTCGAGGGAGCCGCTCATGCCGCGTCCTCCGCGTCCTTGGCCGGGGTCTTCCGGAAGGCCCGGAGCGTGGCCGTGAGCCGCGCGCCCTCGGGGCCCTCCTCGAGCCGGGCATCCTCCACGGCGAAGGGCAGTCCGGAGCCCTCCAGCTCCCGCATGAAGGTCTTCAGGCTCGGATAGACGCCGGTGACCGTGAACTCCACCTGCATGGCCTCCAGGCCCGTGCCCTTGGACTCCTCCCGGGAGGGCTGGCCGTACTTGATGGTCTGCAGCTGCACTCCGGCCTTGCCGGAGAGGTCGTGGAGGACGCCGCTCACCTGCCACTGCAGCTCGCCGGCGCTGCCCTTGGGCAGGCGGGCCTCCAGGTTCTCCAGGGTCTCCTGGCCGCGCTGGATGCGGTCCGCGAGCTTCTGCAGGTCCCCCAGGCGGGCGGCCTGCTTGTCCCGGGCCAGCTCCGCGGCGGCCTTGGCCCGCAGCTTCTGGTCGAGGGTGGTGGAGGCGTCCGGCAGCAGGAACACCGCCACCAGGATCGCCAGCAGGAGGAGACCGCCGCCGGCGATGAGGCGGAGGCGGCTGGCGGGCACCGAGCGGCTGAGGAGGCGGGTCATCGCGCACCTCCGGGCTGGGGGCGGCGCAGGACGGGACGCGGGGCCCGGGCGCCTTCGGGCGCCGGACGGAGCCCGAGGGGACCGCGGCCGGCGGCGGACGGGATGGTGGGCTTCAGGACCGGCTCGGGCCTGGCCGGCGCGGCCTGCGCGGCCGGCGGCGCCGGCTGCGCAACCTTCTTGGCCTTGGCCGCCCTCGCCGAGGGCGGGACGGATGCGCCCTTGTCCGGGCCGGCGGCCACGAAGGGGGGCGGGAGAGGGACCACCGGCAGGCTCAGGTCGAATTCCCAGCCGCCGCCGGGCTGCTGGGACTCGCGCTCGAGGATCACCTGGGAGAAGACCGGATCCTGCCGGAGCCGATCGACGAGGCCCGCTTCCGCCTCGTGGGTCCGGGCCTCTGCCCGGACCTTCAGCAGCAGGCCCTGGTCCGCGCTGCGGGTGCGCTCGATGTCCTTGAGGCGGGACCCGTCCACGAGGCACTGCTCCAGCTCGGCCGTCAGGCGGGACCAGGGCGCGGCGCGCTCGGAGAGGACGCGCTCCGCCAGGCGCCACCGGGGCAGCTCCTGGTCCACGTCGATCTGCTGCAGCCGGCCCAGGAGGCGGCGCTCCTGGTCAGCGGCGAGCCGGGTCTGGGTATCCGCGTAGACCGCGGCGCGGCCGGCCTGGGAAGCGCGGTGGTAGCTCCAGGCGGTGTAGCCGGCGACGCCGAGGAAGACCAGGGCGCCCAGGGCCAGGGCGGCCCAGCCGAGGACCTGGTGGCGCTCCCGCCAGAGCGAGGGCTCCGGGACGAGGTTCAGCTTGATGGCGGGGACGGCCATCAGGCCACCTCTTCGGGCTCGGCCAGGAGGCCGTCGTCGAGCCGCTGGAGGGGCAGCCCGGTGTAGGGCCACTCGCCCTCGGCGCCCCAGAGGTGGATCATCTGCGGCGCGCGACCCTCCCGCTGCAGGAAGGCCGCGCTCGGGGCGAGGCGCTCCTCGTTCCAGGCGGCGGGGGAGGCGGGCTCCTCCCACTGCCGGAGCAGGCAGAGCCCGCGGTTCCAGGCCACCAGGGTCCCGGCGTAGCGCCCGTCCTCGGCGCGGGTGAGGGAGAGCAGCAGGCCCGGCAGGTCCAAGGTGGGCGCCAGGCGGTTGTAGAGCCAGAGCCAGCGCGGCTGCAGGGAGGCCACGGGGCGGTCCATCCGCTGGGCCAGACCCGTCCAGGCGTTCCGGGTGGCCTCCGGGAGGCCCGCCAGGAGCCAGGGGCCTTCGGGCAGCTGGATGGCCTGGACGGACCAGGGAGCCTCGGCGCCGAAGGCCTGCTGGAACCGCCAGCGGAAGAATCCGTCCCGGGCCTCGCCGCCGGAGGGCAGCTCCACGATGTCCCGGGCGAGCAGGGCGGGGGCCCAGAGGTCGTCCACCACCCAGGTCGTGGGGCCCTCGGGCAGGGCCGCCAGGGCCTGCGCCAGCTGATCCTCCGTGGGGGCCCCCTGCAGCGGCCGGCGCAGGGCGCCTGCCACCAGCCGGTGGGCCTCCATCCAGAGCAGGGACCGCGGACGGCGTCGGCTCAGGCTCATGGCCGGGGATCCTGGCCGGCCCCGTCGCGGTCCTGGACCATGCGCGCGTACTTGCGCTCCGCCCGGTTCTGCCCGAAGTACCAGCCGTAGCAGAAGATGGCCAGGCCGCCGAGGATGTGCAGCCACCACCAGCCCCGGCCGAGGAAGCGCATGGATTCGGGAAGCGGCGGCATGGGACTCCGGTGGGGGGGGAAACCTCAGATTCTAGCGACAGGCGGGCGGATGCCCAAGCGGGGCCTCCCGCATGGTATGAAGTCAGGAGCCCATCCGTTCCCGGCCCCGATCCTCCGGAGCGTCCTTCCCTTTGCGCCTCGTCTCCCTCGAACTCCACGGCTTCAAGTCCTTCGCCGACCCCCAGAAGCTCGTCTTCCCGGTGGGGATGACGGCGGTGGTCGGGCCGAACGGCTGCGGCAAGTCCAACATCTCCGACAGCCTGGCCTGGGTGCTGGGGGAGCAGCGGGCCAGCCTCCTCCGCGGCACCGAGATGTCCGACGTCATCTTCGCCGGCACGGGCCAGCGCAAGCCCATGGGCATGGCCGAGGTGAAGCTCACCCTCGAGATGCCCGACGCGGCACTGCCCGGCGCGACCAAGGAGGTCACCCTCACCCGCCGCCTCTACCGGGACACCGGCAGCGAGTACCGGGTCAACGGCCGGGAGGCGCGCCTGAAGGACGTCCAGGACCTGCTGCTGGACACGGGCCTCGGCACCCGGGGCTACACCTTCATCCAGCAGGGCCAGATCGACCTCATCCTGAGCTCCAAGCCCAAGGACCGGCGCTCCCTGCTCGAGGAGGCCGCCGGCATCACCCGCTACAAGCTGCGGCGCCAGGAGGCGGAGAAGCGCCTCGAGGAGACCAAGGGCAACCTCCAGCGGCTCGAGGACATCCTCCACGAGCTGAACAAGCAGATGGACAGCCTCCGGCGCCAGGCCGCCAAGGCCCGCCGCGCCGCGGAGCTGGACACGGAGATCAAGGCCACCCAGCGCATCCTCCTCGCGGGCAAGGCGGAGGAGCTGGACCACGCCAAGCAGGCCATGCTGGACCAGCTGGACCAGCTGGAGCGCCGCGTGAGCGAGCTGACGGCCCAGGCCTCGGAGAAGGCCTCCGAGATCGAGCACCTGCGGCTCCACCTGGATGAGCTGGAGCAGGCCCAGGGCCGCCGCTCGCGCCAGGTGCTCGGTCTCGAGCAGCGGCTCACCCTCGCCGAGCAGGAGCGGGGCTTCCAGGAGGAGCGCCGCCGGGAGGCCCAGGACCAGCGGTCCCGCGCCGGGGAGCGGCTGGAGGAGCTGGCCCGCCGGCTCGCCGAGGGCGGCCAGGCCCTGGCCGCGCTGGAGGCGGAGCTTGCCGTCGCCGCTTCGGCCCTCGAGGCCAAGGAGGCGCTGCTCGCCGAGGCCGAGGAGGCCGTGGCCCTGGCCCAGGGTTCCCTGCGCCACGAGGAATCCGGGCTCCAGGAGCTGCGGCGCAGGAAGGCCGATGCGGTGCTCGCGGCCCAGCAGCGGCAGAAGCAGCGCCTCGCCTTCCAATCCCAGATCGCCCAGCTCGAGGGCCGGCTGGAGGCCCTCAACCACGAGGAGTCCGTCCGCGCGCCCCGGCTGGAGGGCCTGCAGTCCGAGGCCGCCAAGCTGAAGGGCACGCTTGAGGGCCAGGAATCCCAGGTGGAGCAGGGCGAGGAGGCCGCCACGGGCCAGCGCCGCCGCGTCCACGAGCTGGAGGAGGCCACCCGCTCCCTCACCCAGGAGCTGCACCGCACCCAGTCGGAGCTGGAGGCCACGGAACGCCAGCTCCGGCAGCTCTCGGACCTCGTCGCCGAGGCCGCCGGCAGCCTGGAGATCCGCAAGGGCCTCGCCTGGCTCGGCGACCGCGGCAAGAAACCGGCCCTGCTCTCGGACCTGCTGCGGGCGGACGAGGAGGTCCGGCCCTCCCTGGAGCGCATCCTCGGCGCCTGGATCCAGACCGCCGCCTGCGACACCGCGGACCTCGCGGCCTCGAAGGAGGCCCCGGGCCAGCTCCTGCTCGCCCCGGACACCGACGCCCACGCGCCGGCATCGCCCTTCGGCTGCCAGCCCCTCCGCCACGGCGTGCGCTGGACGGGCACCGCGTCCCCTCTGCGCGCCCTCATCGACCGCACCTTCCGATGCTCGGACGAGGAGCTCCCGGCGCTGGCGGCCAAGCACCCCGACCTCGGCTTCGTCAGCCCCGCCTTCGTGAAGCTGCCCTATGGCCCCGTGCAGGTGGGCGCCGCCGCGCCGGCCGCCTCCCCCCTCAAGCTCCGCGCCGAGCTGGACGAGGCCAAGGCCCGCCGGGAGACCCTCATCACCGCGCTGGAGGAGCTGGAGGAGCGGCACCGCCGCGAGACCCTCGGCGCCCGGGAGGCCCACGACCGGCTCCGGGAGATCGAGGAGGATCTGCGCATCTCCCGCGTCCGCCGGGACCAGAGCAAGGCTCAGCTGACCTCCGCCGAGGGCCAGCTCTCGGAGATCCGCGCGGCCCAGGAGCGGGCGGACGCGCTGTGGGAGCAGATCGAGGGCGAGATCAAGCGGCTCCAGGGCCTGCTCCGGGAGATCGAGGAGCACCCCGAGGAGGCCGCGGACGCCGAGCTCGAGCTCGCCCTGGGCGAGGCCGAGACCCGGGTCCGGGGCAAGCAGTCCGAGCTGGACGCCCGCCGGGAGGCCCGGTTGGAGACCGCCCGGGTCCGGGATTCGGCCTGGGCGGAGAAGGACGCCCTCCAGCGCCAGCTCCAGATGCACCAGCGGGGCCGCTTCGACGTGGAGTCCGAGCGGCAGCGCCTCGAGCTGGAGATGAAGGAGCAGGCCGACAAGGCCGGGCTGGCCGCGGACCGTCTCGCGGAGCTGGAGGCCGAGACCCAGCGGCAGCTGGAGGAGCGCGCCGCCCTCCAGGCCCAGATGCAGGAGGCCCAGCCCGTGCTGGAGGAGGCTGCGGAGCACCTGCGGGTCCAGGAACGCATCGGCCGCGAGCTCCAGGAGGCCCTGGAGAACGCCCGGGCCCAGCACCAGGAGTGCCTCATCCGAGCCGCCCAGGTCCAGGGCTCCATGGAGGCCCTGAGCAAGGAGGTCGAGCTCGCCCTCGGCCTGGAGGTCCCGGCCTTCCTCGCCTCCATCACCGAGGAGGAGCGCGCGGCCTGGGTGGAGGAAGGCGAGCTGGTTCACCAGACCCGCCTCTCGGAGCTGCAGGGCAAACGCCTGGATCTCGGGGGCGTGAATCCCCTCGCCATCCAGGAGTTGGCGGAGGCGGAGGAGCGGCTGGCCTTCATGGGCGAGCAGCGCGGCGACGTGGTCCAGGCCATCGAGAACCTGGAGAAGACCATCTCCGAGATCAACGAGACCAGCGAGCAGCGGTTCCGCGAGGCCTTCGAGTTCATCAACGCCAAGTTCACCGAGGTCTTCCGCGAGGTGTTCAACGGCGGCACCGCGAGCCTGACCCTGCAGGATCCCAAGGACCTGCTGGAGTGCGGCATCGAGATCATGGCCCAGCCCCCCGGCAAGACGCCGAAGTCCCTGAGCCTGCTCTCCGGCGGCGAGAAGGCCCTGGTGGCCATCAGCCTCCTCATCGCCATCTTCCACTTCAAGCCTTCGCCCTTCTGCGTGCTGGACGAGATCGACGCGCCCCTGGACGAGGCCAACGTGGACCGCATCGCGCGGCTGCTGCAGAAGATGAAGGCCGACACCCAGTTCATCGTCATCACCCACCAGAAACCGACGATGATGGCGGCGGACACCCTGTACGGCGTCACCCAGGAGGAGCCGGGCTGCTCGAAGCTGGTGAGCGTGCAGCTGAAGGAAGCGGAGCAGCTGGTCTGATCCGGAGGACGGGAACCGGAGGCCCCTGCCTGGGACGGCGGAGCTTCCAGGATCTGGACCCCTTTTTTCCTAGTGCTCGGGAGCGTATGACGTCCGTGTGACGAAGGTCTCCGTCCTGCGGGCGCCTGGAGCGGTTGACGGGCTCCGGGCCGCGTCCTTGCTGGGATTTCGACTCACTCCCCTTGTGTTTCAAGCCCTTTTCCGCGTCAAGGCGAAAGAAAGCGGAAATTGTGGAAAGCTTCCCCGGATCCGGCTGCCCCGCAGTTCCTGGGATCTGATGAATTCATGAAGATATGATTGGACTTGAATGGTGCACGCGGAACGGTGCAACCCCAGGGATCCCTTGTGGTGTGGGGCCTTCCGGGGCATTCCGGCCTGAATTCCGCAGGGTTTTCCACAGGCGCTGCGGAGACCGTAAATCCCCCGCCTTTTCAGTGGGATGTGACGATGGTGTGACGGGCTGGGCCGCCCGGTTCCGGGACCCGTTCAGGGCGCCTGGACGTCCGCCAGGATCTCCCGGTTCAGCCACCGGTGCAGGGTCGCCTCCTCCACACCGAGGCGTTCCAGGTGATCCATCGCCATCTTCAGGCTCTGCCCCTCGTCGCGGCAGATGAGGAGGCGGCGCTTCCAGGCCTCCCGCGTCCGGTCCTCCAGCCCCGCCTCGCCGGCCTCCATCCGCTTCTCAAGGACGAAGCCGAGGTTGTTGGCGGCCTTCCGGTGGGTGGGATCGACCTGGAGCGCCCGCTCGTAGGCGGCGGTGGCGGCCTCCAGGCGGCCCTGCACCTCCTGGGCGACGCCTTCGGCGTTCCAGACATCCGGATCGTCCGGCGCGAGGGTCCTGGCCTCCTGCACCATGCGCGCCTGGTCGCCGGCGCGGCCCTCCTGGCGGCAGACCTCGGCGAGGCCGAGATAGGCGCTGTACTCCGAGGGATCCTCCTCAAGGGCCTTCAGGAAGGCCTGCTCCGCCTCCCCCCGGCGGTCCAGCTCCAGGAGGGCGTAGCCGCGCTGGACATGGACATCCGCGGCGCCGGGATCCCGCGCGAGGGCCTCCTGGTAGCACTCCGCGGCCTCCTCCCAGCGGGCCTCCTCTCGGGCGAGGTCGCCGAGGGCGACCCAGGGCAGCGGCGATTCCCGGTCCGTCTCGGCGGCGAGGGAGAAGTAGGAGAGGGCGCCGTCCCGGTCCCCGGTGTCGCGCTTGAATTCGCCGAGGAGGGCCTGGGCCTCGGACAGCACCTGGGCCTCCGGCGCCAGCAGCATCAGCGCGTGCAGGTGCCCCTGGGCGATGTCCAGGTGCCCATGCTCCGCGAGGACCTCCGCCACGATGAAGTAGCTGGCGGGGTCGTCCACGTTCAGCGACCGGGCCCGGTGGATGCATTGCAGGCCCTCCTGCAGGCGGCCCCGGGACATGAGCAGCTCTCCAAGGGAATGCCAGCTCCAGTAGTGGTCCGGATCCGAGGCCAGGGCGGCCGTGAGCTGGGCCTCGGCGCCGGCGGGATCCTCCATCCGGTCCTGGGCCAGGGCCAGAAGGCGGAGGCAGCGCGGATCCCGGGGCTGCAGGCTGAGGGCCTTCAGCAGCCAGGCCTTGGCCTCCATGGGGAGGTCCCGGTGCAGGGCCAGCAGGCCCTGGAGCTCCAGCGTCCGGGCATCGGAGCCGTCCAGGTCCAGGGACCGCCGGAGGGCGATCTCGGCTCCCATCGGATCATCCAGCTTCAGGCGAAGGAAGCCGAGGTTCCGCTGCAGGGCAGGGTCCGAGGGGGATTCGACCAGCAGGCTCTCCAGCTGCACGAGGAGCTCCTGGCCCTCCTCCGCGCGGAAGCGGTCGCCGAGGCTGAGCACGCGCTCGAACCAGGCTTCGGGGTCGCCGCGCCGCTCCGCCAGGCACAGGTCCAGCAGCTCGGCGGCCTCGCGGTAGCGGGCGCGCACGTTGAGGGCCTTCGCCAGCGCGAGCCGCTCCGGCCCGCTGGCCCCGGTGCGCTCCTGGAGCGCGGCGAGGCGGGGATCCAGGAGCTTCATCCAGGTCTGCGCCATGGGACACCTCGTCGAGGAAGAGGCATCAGCTTACACCCGCTCAGGAGCCAGAGAGCGCCTCCGCGATCCCATCGCAGAGCACCCGCGCCATCGCGGACCGGGTTTCGATGGTGGCGCTGCCGAGGTGGGGCAGGAGCACGGTCCGCGGCGCGTCGAGCCAGGCGGGATGGAGCTTCGGCTCGCCGGCGTAGACATCCAGCCCCACGCCGCCGAGATGCCCGGCGCGCAGCAGGGCGAGGACGGAGGGCTCGTCGAGGATGCCGCCCCGGGCGGTGTTGATGATCACCGCCCCCCTGGGCAGCCGCTCCAGCTCCTTCAGGCCGAGCAGCCCGGCGGTCTCCGGCGTGAGCGGGCAGTGGAGGCTCAGCACCGCGCTGGATTCCAGCAGCCTCCCCAGGGGTACGCGCGGCCCGTCGCAGACGCCGAAGGAGACGGTGCCGCCCGCGCCCTCCCGGTCCCAGAAGATAGGCTGCATGCCCAGCGCCCAGGCCCGGCGGGCGAAGGCGCGGCCGATGGCCCCGGCGCCGAGGATGCCGCAGACCTTGCCGGCGAGGCCGGCGCCGAGGAGCTGGTCCGGGGCCCAGCCCGGCCAGCGGCCGGAGCGCACCAGCCGCTCGCCTTCGGCGAGGCGGCGGGTCACCGCCAGCAGCAGGGCGAGGGCCAGGTCCGCGGTGGCGTCCGTGAGCACGCCTGGCGTGCCGACCACGCGGATGCCGCGGACCGCGCAGGCGCGGAGCGGCAGATGGTCCAGGCCCACGCTGTAGGTGCCGAGAGCCTTCAGCCGCGGCGCCCGGTCCAGGTCCGCCTCGGTGATCCGCTCCGAGAGCAGCACCACCAGCGCCTCCGCGTCGGGCAGGGCCTCGTCCCATTCCGGGGAGCGGAAGGGCGCGATGCGCAGCTCCGGGAAGCGGGTCCCCAGCTCACGCAGGGCCGGGCCCACCAGCGGGCTGGTCGACAGGATGCGGACGCTCATCTCCGGAGCGCCTTGAGGGCCCGGCGGATGGCCTCCGGCAGCTCGGGCTTCTCGGCCTTCAGCTCAGCCACCACCGGCGCGACGACCTCCTCTTTGAACCCGAGGTTCACCAGGGCCGAGCGCAGGTCCGCCTCCCAGGCGTCCCCGGGCGCAGCGGGGCCGCCCAGGCGCTCCAGCCCGGACAGGCCCCCCAGCTTCTCGCTCAGCTCGAAGCAGAGCTTCTCGGCGGTCTTCTTGCCGACGCCGGGGATGCGCGTGAGGGCCTTCACGTCCCGGCCGCGGATGGCGCCGGCGAGCTCCTCCGGGCCCATGGCGCCCAGCGCCGCGAGAGCCAGCTTGGGGCCGACCCCGTCCACCTTCACCAGGAGCCGGTAGAAGCTGCGCTCAGAGCCGGTGGCGAAGCCGAGGAGGGAGAGATCGTTCTCCCGGAGCAGGGTCTCGACGAAGAGCGAAGCCTCCTGCCCGGCATCGGGCAGGAGGCCGTAGGTGCTGAGGGAGATTCCGCACTCGTAACCCACGCCCCCGCATTCCACGAGGGCGTGGGAGGGCGTCTTCTCCAGGAGGCGTCCGCGCAGATGTCCGATCATCGGGTCATTCTACCGGTCCGCCGCGCCGGCCCGGCGGATCAGTCCTTCGCGATCGCGCCGTCCAGCGAGGCCGCGCCGGAGCCCTTGATCATGACCACCAGGGCCAGGGCGATGGCCAGCAGGTGGTACTCGTAGCCCTCGCCCTTCTGGGCGCCATACCAGTTCATGAAGAAGCCCACGGGCAGGTGGGCCATGAACACGGCCACCACCATGTTGCAGGCCACGCCGAAGGCGGCGACGCGGCCAAGGAGACCGAGGATCAGGCCAAGGCCGCCGAGGAACTCCGCGCAGATCGCCAGGAACGCGAAGGCCGCCGGGATGTGCATCTGCTGGGTGAAGAAGCCCATGGTGCCGTGGAAGCCGTAGCCGCCGAACCAGCCGAGCACCTTCTGGGCGCCGTGGGCGAACATGACGATGCCCAGGACGAGGCGCGCCACCGTCACGGCGGCATCAGGGGAGGTCTTGAGGAGACGATTAAACATGTTACAACTCCTATAAGGTTCGACCTCAAGTTAAGCTCCTTGCCTGGCCCCGTCAAGCGCCCATCTCCGAGGGCCCCCCGGACGCGGAAACGGCGGCCATCAAAGCCGCCGTGTGACCCGTGGTGGACCCGATCAGGATCAAGGGACCCGCCTCCGCGAGGGACGAGCGGGAGCGCGCCTGCGCGCGATAGGTGGGATGACGACCGACCTTGAAGGATTGGCGAGGTCGTCCCCGGACGCGAGAACGGCGGCCGGAAAAGCCGCCGTGTGACGCGTGGTGGACCCGATCAGGATCGAACTGACGACCTCCTCATTGCGAACGAGGCGCTCTCCCAGCTGAGCTACGGGCCCGGGGGAACAGACAGTCTAGACGAAAACCGCCGCCCTTGCGAGCGGCGGTTGCGCGGGGCAGGGGCCGGGCTACATCAGCTCGGCCATCAGCTTGTCGAGCACGTCCTTGCCCGGCTTGAGGGCCTTCTGGTCGAGGTGCACGAGGGGGGTGTCCACCAGGTGGGCGTGGTCGTGGATCGTCGGCTTGCCGGGGTTGATGTAGAGCAGGCCGGTGACGAACTCGCCCTTCTCCAGGCCCTGATGCAGGGTCTTCATGGCGTTGTAGCGGTCCGTCGGGTCGTAGTCGTCGTGCAGGGACCGGAAGGTCACCTTGGAGCCGTCCGGGAAGTCCACGGCCTTGGTCTCGCCGGCGGGGATCTCCACCTGCTCCAGCTCGCTGAACTGGACGAAGCCCAGCTCGTGGAGAGGGAAGTCGTGGTCCTTGGCGTTCTTGTAGGACTTGGTGGAGGCGTCGTGGTTGTTGAAGGTGACGCAGGGGCTGATCACGTCGATGAAGGCGGTGCCCTTGTAGGCCATGGCGGCCTTCAGGAGGGTGTTCAGCTGCTTGGGGTCGCCGGAGAAGCTGCGGGCCACGAAGCCGCATCCCAGCTCGATGGCGAGGCTGCAGGGGTCGATGGGAGGCAGCTCGTTGATGGCGCCGTGCTTGAGGGCGGAGCCGATGTCGGCGGTGGCGCTGAACTGCCCCTTGGTGAGGCCGTAGACGCCGTTGTCCTCGAGGATGTACACCATCGGGACGTTGCGGCGGATCATGTGGCAGAGCTGGCCCAGGCCGATGCTCATGGAGTCCCCGTCGCCGGAGACGCCGATGTTCATCAGCGAGCGGTTCGCCAGCGCGGCGCCCGTGGCCACGGAGGGCATGCGGCCGTGGACGCTGTTGAAGCCCCAGGCCTGGTTCAGGAAGTAGGCCGGGCTCTTGGAGGAGCAGCCGATGCCCGAGAGCTTCGCCACCCGGTGGCCCTCGATGTTCATCTCGAAGGCGGCGGTGATGATCTGGGCGGTGATGGCGTCGTGTCCGCAGCCAGGGCAGAGCGTGGACTTGGAGCCCACGTAGTCCTGGCGGGTGAGGCCGAGCTTGTTGGTGGGGGCGGCGGGGGTCGCGGTGGTCATCGCTCGCTCCTTACTTCTCGAGACCGTTGATCTGGCTGATGATGCTCTGGGCGTCCAGGGCCAGGCCGTCGTAGTGCAGGACGCTGCGGAACTTGGCGGCGTGGGCCGGGTAGAATTCCTTCAGCAGGGCCGCCATCTGGCCGTCGCGGTTCTGCTCGACGACGTAGATGACCTCCTTGGCCTTCACGAAGGCGTCCACCTCGGCGGTGAAGGGCAGGGCCCGCAGCCGCAGGTAGTCGAGCTTCAGGCCGGCCTCGGCCAGGGCGTCCTGGGCCTCGATCACCGCAGGGTCGCTGGAGCCGAAGGCGAGGACGCCCTTGGTGGAGCCCAGGTCCCGGGAGATGGGCTTGGGCACGTAGGACTTCGCCGTCTCGACCTTCTTGCGGAGGCGGTCCACCAGGGCGACGTAGTCCTCGCCCTTCTCGGTGTAGAGCGCCTTCTCGTTGTGGCCGGAGCCGCGGGTGAAGTAGGCGCCCTTGCCGCCGGGGGTGCCGGGCAGGGTGCGGTAGGGGATCCCGTCGCCGTCCACGTCCTTGTAGCGGCCCCAGTCCTTGGCCTCCTTCAGCTCCTTCTCGCCGAAGACCTTGCCCCGGTCGAGCTGGCCCTCGGGGTACTGGAAGGGGTCGCTCATCCAGTTCTGCATGCCCAGGTCCAGGTCGGTGACGAGGAAGATGGGGGTCTGGAACCGCTCGGCCAGGTTGAAGCTCTCATAGGCGAAGTGGAAGCACTCCTCCATCGTGCCCGGCAGCAGGCAGATGTGGAGGGTGTCCCCGTGGCTGCACTTGGCGCAGATCTCGATGTCGCCCTGCATGGTGCGGGTGGGCAGGCCGGTGGAGGGGCCGGTGCGCTGCACGTCCACGAACACGCCGGGGATCTCGGCGAAGTAGCCCAGGCCGATGAACTCGCTCATGAGGGAGATGCCGGGGCCGCTGGTGGCGGTCATCGATCGGGCGCCGGCCCAGCCGGAGCCCAGCACCAGACCGGCGGAGGCGAGCTCGTCCTCCATCTGCACGATGGCGACGGTGGACTTGCCATCCTTGTCCTTGCGGTGGTCGGCGGCGAAGTCGATGAGGCTCTCGACCACCGAGCTGGACGGCGTGATGGGATACCAACCCACCACCTGGACGCCGGCGAACATGGCGCCCATGGCGGTGGCGGCGTTGCCGTCGATGAGGATCTTCCCCTGGGTCTTGTCGAGGGGCGCGACCTTGATGCGGTCCTGCTTGGCCAGGTTCGCGAGGGTCCAGTCGTAGCCCGCCACCACGGCGCCCTGGTTGAGCTCGATGGCCTTGGCCTTGCCGCCCAGCTGGCTGGCGATGGCGGCCTTGACCGCCTCCATGTCGATGTCGAGCAGGGCCGCGGCCACGCCGACGTAGATCATGTTCTTCACGAGCTTGTGGAGCTTGGGCTCGGGGCAGGCCGCCGTCACGAGCTGCTGGAAGGGCACCGGGTAGAAGGTCAGGTCCTGGCGCAGGGCGTCCAGCTTCAGGGGCTCGTCGTAGATCACGAGGGCGCCGGGATGGGCCTTGGCCACATCCTCCTTGGCGGTCTCGGGATTCATCAGGATGAGCAGGTCGTTCTCGGCCTTGCGGGCCACGTAGCCCTTGGCGGAGGCCCGGATGGTGAACCAGGTGGGCAGGCCGGCGATGTTCGAGGGGAACAGGTTCTTGCCGCTCACGGGCACGCCCATGCGGAAGATTGCTCGCATCAGCACGTTGTTCGCGGTCTGGGAGCCGGAGCCGTTGACCGTGGCCACCTGGATCGAGAAGTCGTTGACCTTCGTCCCCTGGCCGGAGGCGGTTGCGAGCGCGGTGGACATGGCTCTCCTTTCCCTTGAGCGAGACCCTCGCGGACAGGCGCACGCGCGCTCCGCCACGCGGAAGACCGGCCGACCAGTATGGCAGCAGGCTCCCGCGCCGCCCAAGCGCGAAGGCCCGGGCAGGCACCTCCAGGTGGGCCGAACAAAAAACGAAAAAAAGGGATTGACCCGCCCCGGCCCGCGACCTACGTTGGATTCCATGAAATCCGGCGATCTCACCAAGCGTCAGCAGGCCGTCCTGCAGTTCATCCGGGGATTCCTGGATGAGGAAGGGCGCAGCCCCACCCTTCAGGAGGTCGCGACAGGCGTGGGCTCGAGCGCCGTCAGCACCATCCACAAGCACGTCCAGCACCTCATCGACAAGGGATTCCTCCAGCGGAGCCATGGCAAGGGCAACAATCTCGTGGTCACCTCCCTGGGCCGTGAGACCCGGGAGCCGGCGCCGGATCGGATCGAGCGGTCGGACCGGGCGGAGCGCCTGGACCGGACCGAGCCGCCCCCGGCCCCCATGCGCCTCATCCCCTTTTGCGGCGAAGTCGCGGCGGGCACGCCGATCCTGCCTGAGACCCGGGCGGTGCCCATCGAGGTCCCCAACACCATCCACCGCAACAAGGACGAGGTCTTCGTGCTTCGGGTGAAGGGTGACTCCATGGTGGAGGACGCCATCCTGGACGGCGACCTGGTGGTGCTCCAGCGGAAGGGCGAGTATCGGAACGGCGACCGCGTGGTGGCGTTGCTGGACGGCGAGGAGGTCACCCTCAAGGAGTTCAAGCGGGATGCCAAGGGCGTCTGGCTGATCCCCCACAACCCTGCCCTCAAGCCCAAGTGCTACACGCCGGAACGGGTGGAGATCCAGGGCCTGCTCGTCGGCGTGATGCGAAGCTGCTGAGGTGGCCGAGGAGCCGCCCGCGGATCCTGGCCCCGTCCTCAGCCCAATCCGGCCCTGAGGGCCTCGCCCATCTGGCGAGTGTTGAGCGTGCCGCCAAGGTCCGGCGTGGCGGCGCCCGCCTGGAGGGCCCGGATCGCGGCCGCCTCGATGGCTTCGGCCTCGCGGGCCCACCCCAGGTGACGGAAGAGCAGGGCGGTGCTGAGGATCATGCCTCCGGGATTGGCGCGGCCCGTGCCCACGAGGTCCGGCGCGGACCCATGCACGGGCTCTGCGAGTGCCGCGCACCTGAAGGGGCGGTGGGGCGCATAGCTGAGGCTTGGCGCGAGGCCCATGCCGCCGAGGAAGGCCGCCGTGAGGTCGCTGACCAGGTCACCGATGAAGTTGTCCCCCGCCAGGATCCCGAAGCTGTCCGGTCGCTGCACCAGGGCACAGAGCAGGGCGTCGGCGTGGATCGCCGAGGCCTCGACGCCGGGATGGGCGGCCCGGAGCTCGCCGAAGATCCGCATCCAGAGCCCGTGCCCGTGCTTGAGCACGTTGGCCTTGTGGGCCAGGGCCAGGGGACGGCCCGCGGCCTCGGCCCGTTCGAAGGCCGCCTCCAGGAGCCGGCGCACCGCCGCCTCGGTGTGGACGGCCTCGTCCACGGCGAGCCCGGGCTCCGTCCGGCCCCGCAGGCAGTAGGGACCTTCGGTGTTTTCCCGGAAGACCTCCAGGCGGATGTCAGAGGCCCGCACGCCCTTCAGCGGCACCAGGTCGTCCGACGCCGGGGCGCAGGGCCGGAAGTTCACCGCGAGCTGCAGGCCCTGGCGGAGCCGCAGGAGGATCTCCTCCGCGTGACGGTTGCCGGGCACCCTCGGATCCCCCACGGCGCCGAAGAGCACCGCGTCGAAGCCGTCCCGGATCCGTTCGAAGGCTGCCTGGGGCAGGGTCTCCCCCGTGGCGAGTGCGCGGTCCGCGCCCCAGGGCTGGAGCTCCCAGTCCAGATCCCGTCCCAGGGCCTTGGCCCAGGTCAGGAGGGGCAGGGCCTCCGCCATGACCTCGGGGCCGATGCCGTCCCCTGGGATCACCGCGATCCTGACCATGCCGGAGCCTCCGAAGAAATCCGCGAACCGGAGGGGCCCGGCGCGGCATCACACGAGTATGGTGGGGTTCCCACCCAGGAGGCCGATCCCATGCGCAACGACCTGTTCCGGAAAGGAGCCGCCGTGTCCCTCTTCTCCCTGTTCGCCGGCACGGCCCATGCCGCCATGCCCGCGGTGGGCCAGCCCGCCCCCGCCTTCAGCTCCGTGGACCAGGACGGCAAGCCCGTCAGCCTGGCCCAGTTCAAGGGCCACCCTGTGGTCCTCTATTTCTACCCCAAGGACGACACCCCGGGCTGCACCAAGGAGGCCTGTTCCTTCCGGGACGGCTACGCGGACATCCAGGCCACCGGCGCGGTGATCCTCGGCGTGAGCGCCGACGACGCCGCGAGCCACAAGGCCTTCGCGGAGAAGTTTCACCTCCCCTTCCAGCTGGTGGCCGACGCGGACCACAAGATCATCGACCTCTACGGGGTGAAGATGCCGCTGCTGAGCATGGCCAAGCGGACCACCTTCATCATCGACAAGGACGGCATCGTCCGGAAGGTCTTCGAGGGCGTCAGCCCCGCCGGCCACGACAAGGAGGTGCTGGCGGCGATCAAGGCGCTCTCTTGACGATTCTTAATGCCCTGGCGGCCATCGTCCGGGGGTAGTCTATCGGTTGAGCCCGGCCATCCGGCCGGGCTATGCTTTTTACATCCCCCCGAGGACTTGAATGGTCTTCTTCAATCACGCCACCCGGCAGATGACGGCGAAAATCGTCTACTACGGCCCCGGCCTGTGCGGGAAGACGACCAACCTCAACACCATCTACGGCAAGACGAGCCAGAAGGCCCGCGGCGAGATGGTGAGCCTCAACACGGAGACGGACCGCACCCTGTTCTTCGACCTGCTGCCCATGGACGTGGGCATGGTGGGCGGCTTCAAGACCAAGCTCCAGCTCTACACCGTGCCCGGCCAGGTGTTCTACAACAGCACCCGCAAGCTGGTGCTCAAGGGCGTGGACGGCATCGTCTTCGTGGTGGACAGCCAGACCCCCATGCTGGACGCCTGCAAGGAGAGCTTCCAGAACCTGCAGGAGAACATGGCCGAGCTGGGGCTCGACGTGGGCGGCATCCCCCTCGTCTTCCAGTGGAACAAGCGGGACCTCAAGAATGTCCTGCCGGTGGAGGAGCTCGAGCGCACCTTCAATCCCCAGGGCCTTCCGAGCTTCCAGGCCGTGGCCGCGGACGGCTCCGGCGTCTTCGAGACCCTGCGGGGCATCACCAAGCTGGCCCTCGGCCACATCAAGGCCCATCACCTGGGCGAGACGGCGGCGCCTGCGCCCCCTCCACCCGCCCCCGCAGCGCCCGCCGCGGAGGCCCTGGATCTCGCGGACCTGCCGGCCTCGGATGACATCTTCGAGAAGACCAATCCCGGCCTGGACATCTCGGGCATCCACATGGAGGCCCCGGATTTCCCGGAACCTCCCGCTCCAGCTCCCGCTCCAGCTCCCGCCGCGGCTCCCACCATGACCGCCGCGCCAGCGGGGGACCCGACCCCAGAGCCCGCCCCCGCCTCGGCGGATCTGGACCTCCCGCCCTCCCTGGCCACCCGTCCCGTGAGCCCGTCGGAGGTCGCCGCCGCGGCGGCCAAGGCCCTCGAGGCCCAGGACCGCCCCGCGCCCCGCGCCACGCCTGTCCTCACCCCCAAACTCACGCTGCCGCCGGTGCCCAAGGCGGCCCCCTCCGCAGCCAAGCCTTCCGCCAAGCCCGCCTCCGCCGCCCACCTCAGCAACCTGCTCGGGGAACTGACCCAGGTGGGCAAGCTCGGCGGCGCACCCTCGGTGCTCCGCCTGGAGCTGCCTGAGGGCCTGGACGGCGACATCGAGGTGGTGGTGCAGGTGAAGGCCGCAGGCGCGGTCGTGGCCGAGAAGCAGCTCGAGCGGCCCGTCCCCGCCAAGGGCATCGCGGCCAAGGTCACCGTGGAGCTGAAGCGCGGATGAGCCGCTTCCGGAGCCTCCTGCCGCTCCTGCTCGCAGCCGCCCCCCTGGCGGCACAAGGCCTGCCGGCCTGGTGGCGACCGATGCTGGACGCGCCTCGGTTCCGCAGCCGCTTCGAGCAGACCAGCGAGTCCGCGGTGTTCGGGAAGCTGGCCCGGAAGGGCCTCATCGAGGCGGCCCAGGGCGGCCGCCTTCGGGTGGCCTACGACGAAGGCCTGCTGCTCGTGGCGGACGGCGCCAGCCTCATCCAGTACGACCCGGACACCCGCACCGCCCAGCGCATGGACCTGGGCCAGGCCCTGCTGGACATGCCGCTGCTGAACCTGCTGGTGGCCCCGGAGCGGCTGGCCAAGGCCTACCGCGTGGAGCGGGCCTCGGCCGACACCGTCCGCCTGGTGCCGCTCCGCAAGGACCTGCCGGCCATGACCGTACAGGGATCCGGCCGCTTCGCTCGGGTGCTGCGCTGGACCGATGCCAGCGGCGCTCGCCAGGAGCTCCGCCTGCTGGATCCCGCCACTCCCGCGGCGCTACCGGCGGCTCGGTTCAGGTTCACCCTGCCGGCCGGCGCGACCCTGGTCGGGGACTGATCCGGACTCTGGCCGGCCGGGGGCATTGCGCTTCAGGCGGTCTCGACGGCCTTGCGGATGAAGGCGACGACCTCATCGGTGCTCGTGCCCGGCTGGAACACCTCGCGGATGCCCAGGGCCTTGAGGGCGGGGATGTCCGTATCGGGGATGATGCCGCCGGCGAAGACGGGCACGTCCCCGGCGCCCTTCTCCTTCAGGAGCCTCAGGATCTCCGGGAAGATCTGGTTGTGGGCGCCGCTCAGGATGCTGAGGCCCAGCACCGCGGCATCCTCCTGCACCACCGCCGCCACGATCTGCTGGGGCGTCTGGCGCAGGCCGGTGTAGATGACCTCCATGCCCGCGTCCCGAAGGGCGCGCGCGATCACCTTGGCGCCGCGGTCATGGCCATCCAGGCCGGGCTTGGCGATGACGACTCGGATGGGGGCGCTGCTCATGGGGACTCCAGACCCTTCATTTTCAAGCCAAAGCGGCTCTGAAGGAAGCCGCAGGTGCGGGGCCTTGACGCCACGGACCTCGCAGCCTGAGGATCGGGTCTCACCCATGAAGCCCCGCGAGACGAGAAGGCCTTCCGGCCCTGTGCTGCCCTTCGCCCGCCGCGGGGCACTGATCGCCGCTCTCGGCCTCGGGTGCTGCGTCCTGGCCGGCCGGCAGACGGTCCTCCAGCGACCGGTCCTGCCGACCCTCACCCGCAGCGAGGGCCTGGTCGCGCTGGACTACGAGGTGATCCCCGTGAAGGGAGGGGCCTCCATCGACCTGATGGGGTTCCACTACCTCAAGCCCTTGAACGGATGGCTCTACGTTGGCGTCGGCGGTCACGCGCCCCTGGTGAAGGGGGACTACGGCGGATTCATGGCCTTTGATGCGACGGTCCACGCCCAGTGGCCGCTCGCCGGGAACCTCTTCCTGGAGGGT
>DASTWQ010000033.1:0-5521 GCA_035758545.1 Holophagaceae bacterium
GCCCAGCGTGCGGCGGACCTGGAGGCCCAGGACCAGACCCTGGTGGCCGAGTTGGACCGGCTGACCGGTCGCCCCGCAGGCGCGCCCCTGGACACGCCGTCCACCCTGGATACCTTTCCGCTGCCGGTGGAGCCGGACCCCGGCCAGGCTGCCGAGCAGGCGCTGGCGATCAGCCCGGAACTGACCGAGGCCCAGCATCACCTGGAGCATTACCGTCAGCAGGTCCGGCTGGCGCACCTGGACCTCCGCCCCGACTTCACCGTGGGCGCGACCTACATGCCCCAGGGCTCCCTGCCCGGGATGTGGAGCGTGAGCGTGGGCTTCAACGTGCCGATCTGGTCCGGGCGCAAGCAGCGCCAGGCCCTCGCGGGGGCGGAGGCCGAATCGGAGATGCAGGACCAGCGCCTGGCCGACCTGCGCCAGCGCCTTGAGGCCGCCACCCGGGCCCGCGCCGCCCGCCTTTCGGCGGACCTGCGGATCGTCCGGCTCTATGAGGCAGGCCTCCTGGCCCAGAGCGACGCCGCCTATCGAGCGGCCCTGAACCAGTACGCCGCCGGGGCGGCGCCCTTCCGCGCGGTCCTGGAGGCCCTGTCCGGACGGCTCCAGGACCAGAGTGACCACCTGGAGGCCCGGGCCCGGGCCTGCTTCGACAGCATCGACCTGGCGCGCGCCCTGCCGGATGCCGCGCCGTCTCCCGCATCCATGACCGGAGGTGCCCGATGAGGACCCCGCGGACCCTTGCCTTCCTCGCCCTGCTCGCCGCCTTCGGGGCGGGCACCACCCTGAGCTGGGCCCTCCTGCGGCACCGCCCCGCGCCCGCGGCGGCGATCCGCTACACCTGCCCCATGCACCCGGAGATCGTCCAGGACAGGCCCGGGGACTGCCCCATCTGCGGCATGAGCCTCGTGGTCCAGGCGCCTGCGGCGCAGCTCCGGGGCGCGCCGAAGGACCGGGAGATCGCCTTCTACCGGAACCCCATGGACCCCTCCATCCACTCCCCGGTGCCCCTGAAGGACGACATGGGCATGGACTATGTGCCGGTCTACAAGGACGAGCTCGGGGGCTCGGCCCCGGTGCCCGGCCTGGCGGAGGTGGCCATCGATCCCGGCTACCAGCGGCTCCTCGGCGTGCGCTCCGTGCCGGTGGAGGAGGGGCCGGTGGGCGGGAGCTGGACCGCCCCCGCCAAGGTGGCCGCCGACGAGACCCGGGTCCGGAAGGTCAGCACCAAGACCGGCGGCTTCGTGGACCGGCTCTTCGTGGACTTCCTCGGCAAGCCCGTGAAGCGGGGACAGCCGCTCTTCGCGCTGTACAGCCCGGACCTCTACAGCGCCCAGCAGGACCTCGCCCTGGCGGTGAAGGCGAAGGCCTCCCTCGGGAAGGACGGCGAGGCCCTGGTGGCGGCCGCGGCCCAGCGGCTCCGGCTCTGGGACGTGCCCGGCCCGGAGATCGCCCGCCTCGAGCAGGGGGGCGCGCCCCAGCGGGACCTGGTCTTCACCTCGCCGGTCTCCGGCGTGGTGACCGCCAAGCAGGTCGTCCAGGGCGCGCGCCTGCAGCCGGGGGACATGCCCTTCGAAGTGACGGACCTCTCCTCGGTCTGGGTGCTGGCGGACGCCTACGCGGCGGACCTGCCGAAGCTCCGCCTGGGCGCCCGGGCCGCCTTCACCTCCCCCGCCCTGCCCGAGCGCACCTTCACCGGACGGGTCGCCTTCATCGATCCGGTGCTGGACCCCCAGACTCGGACCGCCCGGGTCCGCTTCGCCTTCCCCAATCCGGACGGCGCCCTGCGCCCGGGGACCTACGGCCAGGTCGCCTTCCTGGGCGGCGGCCGACGGGGCCTCCGCATCCCTTCCGCCGCGGTCCTGGAGGACGGGACCCGCGAGGTGGTGTTCTTGGATCGGGGCGAGGGCCATTTCAGCCCCCAGGAAGTGGAGCTGGGCGCCCGGGACGGTGACTGGGTCGAGGTCCGGAAGGGGCTCGAGGCCGGGGAGCAGGTCGCGGACAAGGCCAGCTTCCTGCTCGACGCGGACGCCCGCCGCCGAGCGGCGCTCACGGGAGGCGCCCGATGATCCGCCGCATCATCCGCTTCTCCGCCACGAACCGCCTGCTGGTGCTCGTCTGCACGGTGGTGGCCCTGATCCTGGCCTTCGGGGCCATGCGGCGCATCCCCCTGGACGCGCTGCCGGACCTGTCGGACACCCAGGTGATCGTCTATTCCAAGTGGGACCGCAGCCCCGACATCGTCGAGGACCAGCTCACCTACCCCATCGTCTCGAGCCTCCTGGGGGCGCCGCGCGTGAAGGCGGTGCGGGGCTTCTCCGACTACGGCACCAGCTTCGTCTACGTCATCTTCGAGGACGGCACGGACCTCTACTGGGCCCGCTCCCGGGTGCTGGAGTACCTGAGCAAGATCCAGGCGCGGCTCCCCGCCGGCGCGCAGGTGGAGCTGGGGCCCGACGCCACCAGCGTCGGCTGGGTCTACCAGTACGCCCTCGTGGATCCCACGGGCCGCCACACCAGCGACGAGCTCCGCAGCGCCCAGGACTGGTTCCTGCGCTACGGGCTCCAGAGCGTGCCCGGGGTGGCGGAGGTGGCCTCCATCGGCGGACAGGTGAAGGAGTACCAGGTGTCGGTGGATCCCAGCGCCCTCGCCGCCTACGGGCTGCCCTTCTCGGCGGTGGTGGAGGCCGTGCGGCGGAGCAACGACGAATCCGCAGGACGCCTGGTGGACCTGAGCGGGCGGGAGTACATGGTGCGGGGGCTCGGCTACCTGCGGTCGGCCTCGGACCTGGAGAACGCGGTCCTGAAGGCCCGGGACGGGACCCCGGTCCGGCTGGGGCAGGTCGCCCGGGTGACCCTGGGGCCCGCGCTCCGCCGGGGCGTCGCGGACCTGGACGGCCAGGGGGACGCCGTGGGCGGCATCGTCGTCATGCGCCAGGGCGAGAACGCCCTGGCGGTCATCCAGCGCGTGAAGGCGAAGCTCAAGGAGCTCGCGCCGGGCCTTCCCCCAGGCGTGAAGGTCGTCACCACCTACGACCGCTCCGAGCTGATCGGCAAGGCCATCGGCACCGTGAAGGACAAGCTCATCGAGGAGATCGTCATCGTCTCCCTGGTGATCCTGCTCTTCCTCTGGCACGGGCCCAGCGCCTCGGTGCCCATCGCCACCATCCCCGTCTCCGTGGCCCTGAGCTTCATCCCGCTCTACCTCCTCGGGACCGGCGCCAACCTCCTGTCCATGGCCGGGATCGCCATCTCCATCGGCGTGCTGGTGGACGGTTCCATCGTCGAAGTGGAGAACGCCTACAACAAGCTGCACCTCTGGGACAGCGGGGGGCGGCAGGGCGACTTCCACGCCGTGCGCCTCTCCGCCTTGGAGGAGGTCGGCCCCTCGGTCTTCTTCTCCCTGCTGCTCATCGCCGCGGCCTTCCTCCCCATCTTCACCCTGGTGGACCAGGAGGGGCGGCTCTTCCGCCCCCTGGCCTGGGCCAACAACCTGGCCATGGCCATCGCGGCGGTGCTGGCCCTCACCCTCGATCCCGCCATGCGGATGCTGTTCACGCGGGTGGATCCCTTCACCTTCCGGCCCGCCTGGCTGGCCAAGGCGGCGAGCGCCGTCCTGGTGGGCAAGTACCGCTCCGAGGAAGGCCATCCCATCAGCCGCCTCCTCCACCGGCTCTACGAGCGTCCCTGCCGCTTCGTCCTCCGCCATGCCAAGGCGGTGATCGCCGTGTCGGCGCTGCTCGTGGCCGTCTCCCTCCCGGTCTACTTCAGGCTGGGCAGCGAGTTCATGCCACCCCTGGACGAGGGCTCCATCCTCTACATGCCCACCACCTACCCGGGGCTCAGCGCCCAGCAGGCGGAGGAGGCGCTCCAGTTCCAGGACAGGATCCTGAAGACCTTCCCCGAAGTCGCCCGGGTCTACGGCAAGGCCGGGCGGGCGGACACACCCACGGACCCCGCGCCGCTCTCCATGATGGAGACGGTGGTGCTGCTGAAGCCGAAGTCCGAGTGGCCCGCCCAGCCCCGGTGGTACTCCTCCTGGGCCCCGGGCTGGCTCCAGGCCCTGCTCCGGCCGGCCTGGCCGGACCGGGAGAGCTCGGACCAGCTCATCCAGCGGATGGACCGCGCCCTCCGGATCCCGGGCTTCACCAACGCCTGGACCATGCCCATCAAGAACCGCCTGGACATGCTCTCCACCGGCATCCGCACGCCAGTGGGCCTGAAGGTCAGCGGCCCGGACCTGAAGGAGGTCCAGCGTCTCGCGGAGGCGGCGGAGGCGGTCCTCCAGAAGGTCCCCGGCACCCGCAGCGCCTTCGCCGAGCGCGTGGCCGGGGGCTGGTACCTGGACTACGCTCCGAACCGGGAGGCCCTGGCCCGCTACGGGCTCTCCGTGGACGACCTGAATCAGCTCATCCTCAGCGGCATCGGCGGAGAGGTGCAGGGCACCACGGTGGAGGGGCGGGCCCGCTATCCCATCACCGTGCGCTACCGGGCCGCGGACCGGCAGGACCCCGCGGCCCTCGGGCGGGTCCTCGTGCCCCTGCCAGGCGGAGGACAGGTGCCCATCTCGGAGCTGGCAGACCTCCGGATCGAGCAGGGCCCCTCCATGATCCGGGACGAGAACGGGCTCCTGACGGCCTACGTCTTCGTGGACTTCGACCCTTCCCAGGAAGACATCGGCGGCTTCGTCGCCCGGGCCCGGAAGGCCGTGGACCAGTCCCTGCAGGTCCCCCAGGGCTACGCCCTGGCCTGGAGCGGCCAGTACGAGAACATGCTGCGGGTGCAGGCCCGCCTGAAGCTCGTGGTGCCGCTCGCCCTGCTGCTCATCTTCGGGCTGCTCTCCCTGAACACCCGGTCCGCCTTCAAGGCGGGGCTGGTCATGCTCGCCGTGCCCTTCTCGGCGGTGGGCGCCCTCTGGCTGCTCTGGGCCCTGGGCTACCACGCCTCCGCCGCCGTCTGGGTCGGGCTCATCGCTCTCCTGGGCCTCGACGCGGAGACGGGCGTGTTCATGCTGCTGTTCCTCGACCTGGCCTACGACGAGGCCCGGCGAGAGGGGCGGCTCCGCACCTGGGCGGACCTGCGGGAGGCCATCATCCACGGCGCCGTGAAGCGGGTGCGGCCCAAGGCCATGACCGTCTGCGCCGCCTTCCTCGGCCTGCTGCCCATCCTCTGGTCCACCGGCACCGGCGCGGACCTCATGAAGCGCATCGCCGCCCCCATGGTCGGCGGCCTCGCCACCTCCTTCCTGCTGGAGCTGCTGGTCTACCCCGCGGTGTACTACCTCTGGAAGCGGCGGGGACTGGCGGAAGCAGGATAGGCCCGGGGGTTCCCCGGCACGCCGGAAGGCCCGCTCGCGCGGGCCCTCCTCAGGGTCGAACGGGCGGCTCAGTAGCCGTTGATCTGGAAATCGTCCACGTTGAAGCGGGCGGTGCCGCCGGCGGTCTTGCGGATCTCGAACCGGATGGGGCCGGCGACGTTCACCGCGAAGGAGGCCTGGGTGAGCGTCGGCCCGCTGGAGACCACG
>DASTWQ010000172.1:0-4054 GCA_035758545.1 Holophagaceae bacterium
CAAGCCGGCCTTCCGCTACGTCGTCCGCCCCTGGGAGCGCGTGGCCTACGGCAGCCTCGGCCCCCGGGAGAAGGCGGTGCGGACCTGGGAGCTGGAGAACCGCAGCGACCGGCCCATCACCTTCAAGGTGGCGGACCTCTCCCCCGGCGTCGTGGTGGTCGGGGATCCCTTCAAGGAACCCATCCCCCCCCACGCCAAGCGGGCCTTCAGCATCCAGGTGGACACCACGGACTGGGAGGGCTACCAGCGCCGGGGGATCCGGCTCGTCTCGGACGATCCGACCCAGCCCGCCTACAAGGTGCTCTTCGACATGACCATCCGGCCCGATCTGGCCGTGGACTCGGTCCAGAAGAAGCTGTCCGGCGTCGCGCCCTACGAGTCGCCCCAGGCGGTGTTCCACTTCAAGCGCGAGACAGGGGATCCCCTGGAGCTCAAGCTGGCCTCCAAGCTCCCGAGCTATGTCGACGCCGAGGTGGTGCCCCAGGGCGCCGCCGCGGACCTGCGACTGACCCTGCGGGCCTCCCAGGTCCCGGCGGGACAGCTCGCGGGTCTGGAGGTGCTGAAGGTCACCACCAACGCCCCCCGCCAGCCCAGCTTCGACCTCTACCTGGACTGGTCCATCCGCCTGCCGGTGCGCCCCGCCCCGACCCGCATCGTCTTCGACGATCCCAAGGTGCCGACCCTGAAGCTCAGGCTGGAGGGCGACCAGCCCTTCCGGGTCCTCACCGCCCAGGTGGAGGCCGAGGGCTTCGCCGTGGACCCCCTCCCCGCCGGCGCAGCCAAGGCCCAGACCCTCACCGTGCGGCGCACCCGCCCGGACGCCAAGGACGGCCTGCTGGTGCTGACCTTCTCGGGCGTGGAGGATCCGCTGAAGATCCCCCTCATCTGGGCCGATCCCGCCCGTCGCTAGCCCCGCTCAGATCTTCCCGGGATCGCGGAGATCCAGGGTCAGCTTCACCAGCTGGCCCTGCCGCACCACCTCCAGCACCACCTGATCGTGGGGCTCGTTCTGCTCGAGGTAGGCGGCGAGGTCGTCCACGGAGCGCACCTCGTGGCCGTCAATGGCCACCACCACGTCGCCGATGCGCTTCACCACGCCGTTGGCCCGGTCGATGTCGGCGGGGATCATGCCTGCCCGGGCCGCCGGGGAGCCGGGCTGCACCACCTGCACCACCAGGCCCTGGGTGACGCCGATGGTCTGGGCGGCCTGGTCCGAGATGACCTCGAAGCCCAGCTGCGCGCGGTAGAGGCCGCCCTGGCGGATGAGCTTGGGCACCACGCGATTGAGGGTGTCGATGGGGATGGCGAAGCCGATGCCCACGGAGGCCCCCGTCGCCGGCGGGATGTAGGCGTTCATGCCGATGACGCGGCCCGAGCTGTCCAGAAGGGGTCCGCCGCTGTTGCCGGGGTTGATGGCCGCGTCCGTCTGGATCACCCCCGTCAGCTCGGTATTGAACTCGGTGGCGAGGGTGCGGTTCAGCGCCGAGATGACCCCGGTGCTGAGGGTGTGGTCCAGGCCCCAGGGATTGCCGATGGCGATGACGCTCTGGCCCACCACCAGGTCCCGGCTCGTGCCGATGGGCAGGGGCTTCAGGTCGTCCAGGGGCGCGAAGACCTGCAGCACCGCCGTGTCGTAGGCCACGCTCGAGCCGATGATGCGGGCCTGGTAGGTGTGGCCGTCCGCGAGGGTGACCCGCACCTCGTCCACCTGGTCCAGCAGCCCGCCCTTGCCCACGGAGACCACGTGCTTGTTGGTCACGACGTGGCCCTTGTCGTCCCAGACCCAGCCGGTGCCCGTGCCCGCGGGCACCCGCATCACGTCGCCGGTGTAGCGGTTGATGCCCACCTGCAGGGTGGAGATGTAGACGATGGAACCCTTCGCCTCCTTGAAGCGTCGGATGGTGTTCCGCTCTTCGGGGAGCAGGCGGCCTCGGGGCGCGGGGACCCGCGGCTTGGCCCCCTTGCGGTAGAGGGCGATGATGGCGTCCTCCTGGGCCTGCAGGTCCGGCTTGCCCACCGCCTTGGGGGCCGGGCCGCCCTGGGCCGCCAGGGGCAGCAGGGGGCACAGCGCGAGGAGGAGGGAACGGATCATCATCGGCGGCCTCGGAAGGGTCCAGTGTGGGCGATGCTGCGCCGGGGCGCGAGGCAAGGTAGCGTGGGTGAGGTCTCCTCATGCCCTTCCTCCGCGTCCCCCGGTCCGTCCGGTTCTGGGCGCCGCTCCTGGCGGCGCTGGCGGTGTTGGGGGTCGGGACCTGGGCCTGGACCCGCCGGCCAGCCCCGGTCCTGCGGGTGATCCTGTCCGCGCCCGGCGCCCCCGGGGGCGGCCTGGACCCCTCCCAACAGCGGGCCCTGAGGGATTGGATCCAGTGGCAGCTGGAGGCCGGGGGCTGCACCGTCCAGCTGGCGGGCCCCGGCCCGCTGCCGGCCCTTCCGCCGGGCACGCGGCTGCTGGAGCTGGCCCCGCGGCGGGAGGGCTCCCGCCTGGCCTTGGGCTGGCGCATCGCCGAGGCCTCCGCGCTGGACGCCCGGGGCGACGCGGCCTGGAGCGACCGGGAGACCGAGGCGCTGCCGCCCGCCGAGGCCCTCCGGGCCCTGGACCGGAGCCTCCCGCTGCCCGCGGGTCCGTCCGCGCCGGATCGTCTCGCGCCTACCCGGCCCGAGACCTTCTGGCGCCTCCTCGACGCCATCGCCGGGAACCGGGAATCCGCGCGGCTGGAGGAGGGCTACCGGCTCGCCCAGGAGGCGACCCAGGACGAGCCCGACGCGCCCATGGCCTGGATGGTGCTCGGAGACCTCCACTATCGCCGCATGCTGCTCGCGCCCCAGTCGGATCCCATGGCCCAGGCCCAGGCGGAGGCCCACCTCCGGAGGGCCCTGGACCTGGCGCCGGACACGCCCCAGGCCATGTTCCTCCTTGCCCAGCTGAAGGTGGACTCCGGGGACCACGCCTCCGCCCTGGCGATCCTGGCCCGGGGGATCCGGCAGCGCCCCAGGGCTCTCTGCCTGCCCACCGCCCTCGTCTACGCGGCGCGCACCGCGGGGCTGATGGGCCTCACCCGCGCGGCCCTGCACCGGGTGGATGAACTCGCCGTCCCCGGAGTGCAGGCGGCCACCGCCGAGAACGCCTGGCTCTATCTGGGGGACCGGCCTCGGTTCGAGGCCACCCTCCAGACCTCGCCCTCGGACCCGCGCAGCACCGTGGCCCTGTTCTACCAGGGCTACCTGGCCCTCGCCGATGGCCATGACGAGGTCGCCGCCGCCTGGTTCCACCGCTGCCGCACGGGCCTGGGGACCTACAGCCAGTTCGCGGACCTCGCGGAAGTCTACGAGGGCCTCGCCCTCGGGGACCGGCCCGCGGCCAGGGCCCGGCTGGACCGGCTGGCGGCCAGCCGCGTCGGCCTCCGGGTGCCGGACGGCGAGTTCACCTTCAAGCTGGCGGAGGCCTACGCCCGCCTCGGGGAGCTCCGCCTCGCCCAGGAGACCGCGGAGAAGGCCTTCGCCCAGGGCTTCGGCTGCACCGCCTGGTACGACGCGAGCCCCTTCCTCGGCCCGATCCGCGGCACCCCCCGCTGGCGCGCGCTCCACGACCACCTGCTCGCCCGGCAAGGACTGCTGGAACGGGCCTACCCCGCCTCGGCCCTGCCCTGATGCGCCGCCCCGCCGCCCTCCTGGTCGCCTCCGCCGCCCTGGCCGCCCTCCTGGGCGCCGGCGCCTGGTGGATCCGCCACCGGACCTCAGCGCAGCCCCGGGTGCTGCTTCTCGCGGCGGAGTCCGGGCCGGGCCTGGACCCCGCCGCGGGCCTCGCCCTGGGCGGGCTGCTGCAGGACGAGCTGGAACTCCGGGCGGAGGCCCCGGTGACCCCTCTGGGCCGCCTTCCGGAGGGCTTCCATCCCGAGGGCCCCACCCTCGTGATCCGCCCCAGGGTCTCCCGCCTGGGCGGGGACCTGGGCCTGGCCTGGAGCTGGGAGCGCTGGGAGGGCGGTGGCCTCCGGCCCGCAGCCTCCGGCGGCGGCGGTCTCGCCGGGGCCCCCGTCCCGACCCTGGAGCGGGCCCT
>DASTWQ010000084.1:0-2907 GCA_035758545.1 Holophagaceae bacterium
TCCGCGCTAGCGCGCGAGGTCGCCGCTCCCGCTTCATCCCAGCCCGGGCCGGGGATGGGCCTGGCCCCCTTCGTGTCTTGGTGGCTTGGTGGCTTGGTGGTGAGGTTTTTCTCCGCGTCCTCAGCCACTCCGCGCCCTCCGTGTAAGTGGTTGGTGTTTCCCGCTACGATTTCTCCAACCTATGCCCTCCAAAGCCCGCAACCTCCTCATCCTGCTCACCGGGATCAACCTGGTGAACTACATCGACCGCTCGGTGGTGGCGGCGGTGGCGGACCCGCTGGGGAAGGGCCTGTCCCTGGACAACGCCCAGCTCGGCAGCCTCACCTTCGTCTTCCTCATCGTCTACATGCTCGCGGCGCCGGCCTTCGGCGTGCTGGCGGACAAGTACCACCGGCCCCGGCTCGTGGCCTTCGGCGTGGCCCTCTGGAGCCTCGCCACCGCCGGCGCGGCCTTCGTCCACAGCTACCACGCGCTGCTCTTCACCCGCTCCCTGGTGGGCGTGGGCGAGGCGGCCTATGCGGTGATGGGCCCGGCCCTGCTGGCGGACTCCTACTCCGAGGACCAGCGGGCGGCGAAGTTCACCTGGTTCTACATGGCCCTGCCCCTGGGCTACGCGCTGGGCTACGCCCTGGGCGGCCAGCTGGCCCAGCACTACGGCTGGCGGGCGGCCTTCCTCGCCGTGGGCCTGCCGGGCCTGCTCTTCGCCGGATGGATGGCGGTGCAGCCCGACCCGGTCCGCGGCGGCTTCGACACCCACCCCGACACGGTGAAGGACGAGCCCTTCGCCACGCGCCTGAAGGCGATCTTCGCCAACCGCATCTGGGTGGCCTGCACCGTGAGCTACATCGCCTACACCTTCGCCATGGGCTCCCTCAGCTACTGGGCCCCGGCCTTCCTCACCCGCCGCTTCGGCGTGGACACGGGCCACGCGGGCACGGCCTTCGGCGGCATCGTGCTGATCACGGGCTTCGTGGGCACCCTCGCCGGCGGGATGCTGACGACGAAGCTGCAGAGGCGCTTCCCGGACGCGGGGATGTGGCTCAGCGGCCTGACCCTGCTGGCCTCGGTGCCCCTGGTGGCCTACAGCCTGAAGGCGGGGAGCCTGACCCTGGTCTACGGCCTCTTCTTCGCGGCGCTGCTGCTGCTCTTCGTGAACACGAGCCCCGTGAACGCCCTCACCGTGAGCTGCCTGCCCGCCAGCGTGCGGGCCACCGGCACGGCGGTGAACGTCTTCCTCATCCACCTGCTGGGCGACGCCATCAGCCCCACCCTCATCGGCGCCCGCACGGACGCGCTGCAGAAGGCGGGCACGGATCCCGGCCACGCCCTGGCGGGGGGCATGCTCATCGTCGTGCCGGCGCTGATCCTGTCAGGCCTTGCTCTCTGGTGGGCTCGAGGCTGGAAGCCCGGGCACGCCGAAGCATGAAGCCCGCCCAGGCGCTGTCGCGGCTGCTGGGGTCGCTGTGGTTCCGCCGGATGCGGGTGGAGGGCCCGGCCCTGCCGGAGGGGCCGGTGCTGCTCCTGCTGAACCATCCCAACGCGTTGCTGGACCCGATGGTGGCGGCGGCGCTGCTGCCGCGGACGCCGCGGTTCGTGGCCAAGGCCACGCTCTGGAAGCAGCCGGTGCTGCGGCCCTTCCTGGCCCTCTTCCGGCCCATCCCCGTCCACCGGGCCCAGGAGGGCGGCGACGCCGACGCCACCGCCCGGACCTTCGCCGCCGTGCACGAGGCCCTGGGGCAGGGCGACATCGTCGGCCTCTTCCCGGAGGGCATCAGCCATGGGATGCCGGACCTCGCCCCCCTCAAGACCGGCGCCGCGCGGCTGGCGCTCGCCTGCCCGGGCCCCGTCGCCGTCGTGCCCGCGGGGCTGGTCTACGGCGAGCGGCGCCTCTTCCGCCGGGGCGCGCTGCTGCGGGTGGGCGAGGCCATCCCCTTCGAGGACCTGAGGCCCGGCGGCCTGGAGCCGGACAACGTCCGCGCCTTCACCGCCCGCATCCGAGGGGCCCTCAAGCCCCTCACCCTCCACGGCGCCGAGGCGGAGCGGCTGAAGCTCGCCAAGCACCTGGCCTGGCTCCTGGCGGAGGCCCCTTCGGCGGCGGCGGACCTGGAGGCCCTGCGGGCCCGGATCCAGGCCCTGCTGCCGCGGCTGGAGGCCATGGACGAAGGTGAGCTGCGGCGCCTGCGCCGGCGGGTGCGGGCCGCCCAGCGCTGGCTGCGCCAGCACGGCCTCCGGCCGGACCAGGTGGGCCATCCCTACCCGCTCTCCGAGGTCGCCGCCTGGGTGCCCCGGGCGGCCCTGCGCCTGCTGCTGGCGCCCCTGCTGCTGCCCTGCCTGCTGCTCTTCGCGCCGCCGGTGTGGATCGTCGCCCGGGCCGTCCGCGCCCTCGCCCGCGAGGTCGACATGGTGGCCACCACCGCGATCCTGGCGGGGCTCCTCTTCCTGCTGGCCTGGACCGGCCTCGGCGCCTGGCTGCTGCACCACGAGGGCTGGCCCTGGTGGCTCGCGCCCCTGGCCTGGATCCCCGCCTACGCTGGCCTGCGCCTGGGCGAGCGGCTGCGGGAGGACCTCCAGGCGGTGCGCGGCTTCCTCGCCCGCCGGTCCCAGGCCGCGCCCCGGCTGCTGGAGGCCCGGCGGATGCTGCTGGAGGCGTTCCCGGAGCTGGGGGGCTGACGCCAGGCTGGAGACCGGAGGCTGGAGGCTGGAGGTCCCATCGGTGCGGCGCCTGGGGCGCCGGTCCTCCTTTCAAGGAAGGCGCGGCCCGCAGGGCCGCCGCAGGGAGGCCTCCAGCCTCCAGCCTCCAGCCTCCGGCCTGACCACCTCCCGCCTTCCAGGCGATAATGTCCGACCACCCCCGGCCCCCCATGGACACCTTCCTCCGCAACCGCCGCAAAGCCCCTCAGCGCCGCA
>DASTWQ010000095.1:0-5425 GCA_035758545.1 Holophagaceae bacterium
GGGTTCTCGACCTCGATCACCAGGGCGCCGGGGCCCAGGCGCCGGGTCCGCAGGCCGAGGGTCCCCTCGGCCCCGGAGCTCCCCAGCCCGTGCTTGATGGCGTTCTCCAGCAGTGGCTGCAACGTCAGCGGCGGCACGGCCGCGTCCGCCAGGCTCTCGTCCCAGTCCCAGGCGACCTGGAGCCGCGGGCCCAGGCGGATGCCCTCCATGGCCAGGTAGTCCTCGATCATCGCCCGCTCCTCACGCAGGGTGTGGAGCTCCAGGTCCGCCCCGAGCAGCACTCGGCGCATCCAGTCCGCCGAATGGCGGAGGTAGATTTCGGCGGCGGCGGGATCCTTGTGCATGAGCTCCGCCAGGGCGTTGTAGGCGTTGAACAGCGCGTGTGGGTGGAGCTGGGACTGGAGGGCCGACCACTGGGCCGCCCGGGAGGCGGACTCCAGCTGGTCCCCCCTGACGAGCAGCCGCTGGTGGTCGTGAAGGACCCAGCCGATGGCGGCCATGGCCGGGGCATGGAACATCACCTGGTCCCGGTAGAGGGCGCCCGCGCCTGGGACGGCGACGCCGAAGGCCCTCACCAGCGCCACATCCAGGGCCGCCAGGAGCACCATCCAGCCCGCGGAGAAGGACAGGGCGATGAGGGCGGAGGCCCAGAACGGAGACCGGCGGGTCCAGGACCAGGGCCATGCGGAGGCCCAGGTCATGCCCGCGAAGTAGAGGGCCGGGACGCCGAAGCCGTGCCCGAGCCTGGGCAGGAGCCGCCAGCCGTCCTGGAGGGGGAGGTGAGGCCAGCCGTTCGTCAGGCGGAACAGCGCCACGAGGACGAGGAAGGCGATCCACTTCTTGCGCCGGAACGAGAGGCTCCGGCCCAGGACCGGATCCAGGGCCGGGGCGCTGCCGGAGGCCGGGCCCGTCACCAGGGCCTCAGCAGTTCTGGTAGCTGCCGGTGGTGATCTCGCAGCGGTACTGGCCGGTGTTGGTGACCGTGATCGAGAACTCGCATTGGCCGCCCTGGATGGTGGCCGCCATCCCGCCGGCCACGGCCTCGGTGGCCTTCGGGTCGTCGCCGAGCGGAAGCAGGCTTTCCTTGGTGAGCTTGAGTCGCTTCATGGGGCCATCCTGGGGAAAGGCCCATTCAACCACACCCGGGGAAGGGGGCGAAGCGCGCGCCGGCCTGGGGAGGCCCCGGCCTCAGGGCGCGGCGGTGCGGCCGACGAGGAGGCCCGAGGGATCGGGCCAAGGCGCCGCCAGGGCCCGGTCCGCCTGGGCGGCGACCTCGGCTTCCAGCCGCCCCCGCAGGCCCGGCTCCGGCGTCCAGCCCTTGAGGGCCAGCCAGGCCTCGAAGCGGGGCAGGGGATCCTTCTCCGCCCAGGCCGCGAGCAGGTCCTTGTCCACGTAGCGCTGATCGTCGTGCTCGGCGTGGCCCTTCATGCGGAAGGTCTCGCAGACGAGGAAGACGGGCCCCTCGCCCCGCAGGCAGCGCGCCCGGGCCTCGGCGGCGGCGGCGAAGACCCCCGGCGCGTCATTGCCGTCCACCTCCAGCGTGAAGGCGCCCTGGGACCGCTCCGCGAGCCGGCCCTTCATCTGCTTCTCGGGCGGCGTGGAATAGGCGTAGCCGTTGGATTCGCCCACGACGATGAGGGGCAGGTTCTGGACCACGGCGAAATTCAGTCCCTCGTAGAAGGCCCCGGTGGAGCTGCCGCCGTCCCCGATCCAGGTCATGGCCACCCGGGCCTCGCCAGCCTGCTTGAAGCTCAGGGCCACGCCCGCCATGACGGGGATGAGGGCGCCGAGCATGGAGGTCGGCGCGACGATGCCGCGGGCGATGCTCCCGAAGTGGTTGTTGTGCTCCCGCCCGCCGGTGGGGCCCGTGGCGCGGCCCAGGTACTGGAGGAACATCTCCTCCGGCGAGACCCCGCGCACGAGCATGGATCCGAGGTTCCGGATGAGAGGGGCGATGACGTCGTCCGGCCCCAGGGCCATCGCCGTCGCGCAGGCCGTGGCCTCCTGCCCCAGGGAGCGGTAGACGCTGCCCAGCGTCGCCCCCTGCCGGTAGAGCGCCACCAGCCGCTCCTCCGTCACCCGGGTGAGCAGCATCCCTTCGTGAAGGCGCAGGGCCGTGGCGCAATCCATGGAAGTCATTTCACCACGGAGGACACGGAGGGCACGGAGAAAAGCCAGCCACCAAGGTGCCCAGCCCGGGTCCGAGAGAGGCCTCATCCTCTCCGCGCTCTCCGTGTCCTCCGTGGTGAAGGATCCCCCATCGCGGCTTTGGCGGCCTTCGTGGTGAGATAGTCCCATGCTGACCATCCGGCCCGCCGTGCCTTCGGACAACGCCCTCATCCGCGCCTACATCGCCGAGCTCGCCGACTACGAGCGGGCGCCGGAGAAGGCCGTGGCCACGGAGGCGGACCTCGCGCGCCACGTCTTCGGCGAGCACCCCCTGGTTCGGGTGGAGATGGCCGAATGGGAGGGCCGGCCCGCGGGCTTCGCCCTCTGGTTCTTCAACTTCTCCTCCTGGGAGGGCAAGCCCGGCGTCTACCTGGAGGACCTCTGGGTCCGGCCGGAGTTCCGGGGCAAGGGCATCGGCAAGGCCCTGCTGCAGCACCTGGCGAAGCGCGCCGTGGAGCACGGCTGCACCCGCTACGTCTGGCAGGTCCTCGACTGGAACACGCCCAGCATCGATTTCTACAAGGCCATGGGCGCCCAGGTGATGACCGAGTGGCTGACCTGCCGCGTGGAGGGCGAGGCCCTGAAGCGGCTCGCCGAAGGGGCGCCGTGAAGGAGGCGCTGCAGGCCCTCCTCGCGGCCTTCGGACCGGGCCGACTCTTCCTCGTCGGCGGCGCGGTGCGGGACGAGCTGCTGGGCCGCCCCCACGCGGACTGGGACTTGGCCACGGACCTGCTGCCGGAACAGGTCATGGCCCGGGCCCGGACGGCAGGGCACCGCGTCATCCCCACGGGGCTGCAGCACGGCACGGTGACGGTGATCTGCGGGAGCGACCTCTTCGAGGTCACCACCTTCCGGGAGGACCTCGAATACCTCGATGGTCGGCGTCCCGAGGGCGTGCGCCTCGGCGTCACCCTGGAGGAGGACCTCAGCCGCCGGGACTTCACCATCAACGCCCTGGCCCTGCCCCTGGAGGCCGTGGGCGCGCCGGACTGGCGGGACCGCGTCGTGGATCCCTTTGAGGGCCGGAAGGATCTCGAGACCGGCCTCATCCGCGCCGTGGGCGATCCGCTGAAGCGCTTCGCCGAGGACGGTCTGCGCCCCCTGCGGGCCTGCCGCTTCGCCGCCCAGCTGGGCTTCGCCGTCGAGCCCGCCACCCTCGCGGCCATCCCCGTTCGCCTGGAGGTGGCCCGCAAGGTGGCCGTGGAGCGGGTATTCACGGAGCTGGACAAGCTCCTGCGGGGCCGCCATCCGGCGAAGGGCCTCCGGGCCCTGGAGGCCACGGGCCTGCTGGATCTGTGGCTGACGGAACTGCGGCCCATGGTGGGCTGCGGCCAGAACCGGCACCACCGCTACCCGGTCTGGGACCACACCCTGCGGGTGCTGGAGGAGCTGTCGGCGGAGGGGAACAGCGAGGCCTGGCCGCCCCGGGCCTGGGCGGCCCTCCTTCACGACGTCGGCAAGCCGCCCACCCGCAGCGAAGGCGCCGATGGCGCGCACTTCTACGGCCATGAGGCCGTGTCGGTGGAGCTGGCGGAAGGCCTCCTGCGCCGGTTGAAGGCGAGCCACGACCTGATCGACCGCACGAAGGGCCTCATCCGCTTCCACGGCGAGCACCCTGACCAGCGCTGGAGCGACGCCGCCTGCCGGCGCCTCCTGCGAAAATTCCAGGAGGCCGGCGTGGCGCTGGAGGACTGGCACGCGCTGCGCCTCGCGGACCAGCTGGCCAAGGGCTGGGGCGATGCGCCGGAGGCTCCGAGCCCGGACAGCGGCCTGTCGGGGGAGGCCTGGCGGGCGGAGGTCCGGCGGAGCTGTGCGGCGGTCGAAGCCCGGCTGCAGGCCCTCCTGGCTGCCCGCCCGCCCCTCGCCGCGAAGGATCTCGCCCTGGACGGCCGTGCCCTCATGCTCCTCGCGGGCCGCCCCGGCGGGCCCTGGCTCGGCGCGCTGCAGAAGCAGCTCCTGGAGGCCGTGATCGAGGACCCCGCCCGGAATACGCCGGGCGTCCTGAGCCGGCTCGCGGCGGCGGCGCTGAAGCGGGATGTGGAGGGCTAAGCCCTCCGCCGTCAGCCTTCCAGGTCCAGACGGTCCGGCAGCTCGTCGGGATTGGGCCCGTCCCCGGCGGGGAAGTGCAGGGCCAAGGCCTGGCCCGCCTCGGCGATGCCCGCCTCCAGGCCGCCGGTGAAGTCGCCTTCGGCGAAATGGCGCGCCATGGCCGCGCCGAGGTCGTCCCAGAAGGCCTGGCCCACGGCGGCGTGGATGCCCGCGTCCCCGATGACCGCGTAGCGGCGGGCCAGGGGCATGAGGTAGATGAGGACGCCGTTGCGCTGCCGGGTGTTGGCCATGCCCAGGCGGTGGAAGGCCTTCTCGGCGCGGGCCCGGGGATCACCCCGGCGGGCGCCGGACACGCTGACGCGGATCTCGGCGGTGGAGGCCACTTCCGCGGCGCGGATGGCCGCGACGATGCGCTCGGGATCCAGGAGGCGCCGGAGCCGGGACTGGGTCAGGAACATGCCGCCTCCTTCACCAGCTTCCGGAGGCGCCGCCGCCCCCGCTGAAACCGCCGCCGCCGGAGAAGCCGCCGCCCCCGGAGGACCAGCCGCCGCCTCCGCCGCCCCAGCCTCCGCCGCCGCCCCAGCCGCCGCCCCCGATGGTGAAGGCGCCGCCGAACCGGATGCGGAGGTAGAGGAAGAACCCCCCCACGACAAGGAAGAACAGCAGGGCCCAGGGGCTGGTGGCGCCGTCCTTCGGGGGTGGCCGGGGCGGCACCGCCTCGCCGGGCTCGACCCCGATGGCCCGCAGCATGGCGCCGACGCCTTCCTGGACGCCGCGGTCGGGCTCGCCGGCCCGGAAGGCGGGGGTGATGACCTCTCGTAGGATGCGGCCGCAGGTGATGTCCGGCAGCCGATCCTCCAGGCCGTAACCCACTTCGATCCGCATCGTCCGGTCCTGCGGAAAGATGAAGAGGGCGGCCCCGTCGTTGAGGCCCTTCTGCCCCACGCCCCAGGCCTTGAAGGCGCGGACGGCGAAGTCCTCCACGGGCTCGCCGCCGGTGGAGGGCTGGATGTAGACGATGACCTGGTGGCCAGTGTCGCGCTGGACGGCTTCCAGCCGGCGGCTCAGAGCCTCCCGAGTGTCCGCCTGCAGGAAGCCGGCCCGGTCCGTGACGAACTGGTCCGGCGCCGGCGGCGTCTGGGCGCGGAGGCCGAGGGCCCCGACGCCCAGGGCCGCGATCCCCAGGCCCAGGGCCAGGGCGCCTCGG
>DASTWQ010000134.1:0-14960 GCA_035758545.1 Holophagaceae bacterium
CCTCCAATTCGTGGGTGGCTACACTCTCCGCTCACAGTCACTGTGGCGCTTGATCAAATCGAACCAGCTGAACCTCACAAGCCTGGATGATGGCCAGAGATTTGGGCTCGGTCATCCCATCGATGCGCTCGTATCTCTCTCGGACCAACTCTCGGGTATGGCGGTTCGTGCCATCACGGTGATGGAGGGAACCGCAGATCTCACGCTTGATTTTGGAGAGAACAAGCTCCAAATCATTTCCGATTCGAGTGGATATGAAGCGTGGCAGATCCTGGGGCCGGATGGGCTGGTGGCTGTCGGGCAGGGCGGCGGCCATATTCAGAATTTCAATTGACCAAGCGAGAGGCCGGATTGACCTGAATCTGATGGTCTTCCTCAGCCCTCACGCGCCTTCCGGAACCCGGTAGACCGCCGCGTTGATGTGCATGCCGGCGCCGACGGAGGCGAAGAGGATCAGCTCGCCGGGGTGGAGGGCGTGGCCCTCGAGGCGGCCCTTGCGGATGAGGTCCAGGAGGGTGGGCACGGTGGCGACGGAGCTGTTGCCGAGCCAATCGATGGTCATGGGCATCACGCCCGCCGGGACCTCCAGGCCCTCGCCGGCGTAGAGGGCCGCGACGATGGCCTCGTCCATCTTCCAGTTGGCCTGGTGGATGAGGATCTTCGAGACCTCGGCCAGGGGCAGGCCGGCCCGGTCCAGGGCGGCCTTCATGGCGGCGGGCACGTGGGCGAGGGCGTAGCGGTAGAGCTTGCGGCCCTCCATCTTGATGAACAGCTCGCCCGGGAAGGCGCCGGCCTTGTAGGAGGGCCCCATGGTGAGGAGGGCCGCGCCCTCCACCGCGTCCGTGAGCGCGGCGGTGGCGAGGAGGCCCGCGTCTGTCTCGCGGCCTTCGAGGATCACCGCGCCGGCGCCGTCGGCGTAGATGAGGCTGTCCCGGTCGTGAGGATCCGAGATGCGGGAGAGGGTGTCGGCGCCGATCACCATCACCCGCCGGGCCTGGCCCGAACGGATCATGGCGTCCGCCTGGATGACGCCTTGGACCCAGCCCGGGCAGCCGAAGACGAGGTCGAAGGCGGGGCAGGCGGGGTTGCGGATCCCGAGCCGGGCCTTCACCCGGGCCGCCAGGGACGGGACCATGTCGCAGTGGGTGCTGCCGGGGCGCACATCGCCGAAGTTGTGGCCGAGGAGGATCGCGTCGAGGGATTCCGGATCCACGCCGGAGCTGGCCAGCGCGTCCTGGGCCGCGGCCAGGGCCAGATCCGAGGCCACTTGGTCCTTGCCAGCGTAGCGCCGCTCCCGGATGCCGGTGATGGCCACGAACTGGTCGAGGATCTCGGCATTCGCCTTCCCCACGGGCGCCCCGTTCGCCTCCCGGAAGTCGTGGTCCAGGAAGGCGGCGTTGGGCACGGCCACAGGCGGCAGCACCGAGCCGCTTCCGACGATGACGGTCCTCCAGGCCATGGCGCCTCCTGGCCCCAGGATGGACTTATGGACGGCTATGTCCGAATCACTTGTGATTATGGTTACGGCATCCCGCGCGAGATCTTGTTGAAGGACGGCGCCCCGGCTCCGGTCGCCGCCGGGGGAATCATCAGGGCGACTCCGCCGGCCCCTGGTCGCAGACCACCCTGAACCCAACGGAGTAGCCCCAATCCCCGGGCGCATGGGTGCCGCGGCAGGCGGACCGCGCATTGCCCGCATCAAAGGCCCAGCTCCCGCCGCGGATGACCTTCTCGCGCCCCGCGGCCGGGCCGGCGGGATCCGTCACGGGACCCGCCGGATAGGGGCCGTACCAGTCGGAGGTCCACTCCCAAGCGTTGCCGTGGAGGTCGAAGAGCCCCCAGGGGTTCGGCCGATAGCTGCCCACGGGCGCGGGATGGCCGAGCCAGGGCCCTTGCCCGGTGCGGGGATCCCGGCCGTCGAAGTCGGCCTCGGCCCCGGTGAGTCGGTCGCCGGTGGCATAGGCCGAACCGGTCCCTGCGCGGCAGGCGTACTCCCATTCGGCTTCGGTGGGGAGCCGGAACCGGTAGCCAGGATCGAGGGCCTCGAGACGCGCGAGGAAGCGCTGCGCGTCCCCGTAGGACAGGCTCACCACCGGGAAACGCGGATCCCCCTGGCGGAAGGGGGAAGGCTTCTCCGGGTGCGGCTCGCCGGGGCCCATCACGCGGGCCCATTCCCCCTGGGTCACCTCGAAGCGGCCCATCCAGAAGCCGCGCGTGAGGCTCACCTTGTGGAGGAGTTCGTCTTCGCGGCGACCGGATTCACCCGCCGGGCTACCCATCTGGAATTGGCCCGGCGGCAGGTACACGAAGACCATGCCCGTCGCGGGCTCAATCCAGGTGGAAAGCGGGGCAGGCGCTTGATTGCGGCAGGCGGTGAGCGCGGCGAGGATCGCGGCCGCGCCTGCGCGACATGCTCGAGGCGAGGCGATCATGGCTTCCGTATATTGAGCAGCTTCTGGACCACGGTGTCCAGGCTCTGCAGGAACCGCGAGCGGTCCCGGTCGGTGAAAGGCGAGGGGCCCTCGGTGGGCAGGCCCATCTCCCGCAGCTGGGACAGCAGCTCCCGGGAGGCCAGGGCGTCGCCGATGCCGTCGTCCGTGAAGATCCGGCCCCGGGGATCGATCGCCTGGGCGCCCTTCGCCAGGGCCCGCGCCGCCAGCGGGATGTCCTGGGTGATGACGACGCAGGCGCCGTCCGCCCGGTCCGCGATCCAGTCGTCCGCCGCGTCCAGGACGCCCTTGGCGACGACGACGGCCTCGATGCGCGGGTCGCGCGGCGCCACCAAGCGGCTGTTGGAGACGAGGATCACCTTCAAGTCCAGGCGCCGGGCGACGCGATAGACCTCCTCCTTGACGGGGCAGGCGTCCGCGTCAACGAGGAGGGTGATCACGGACGTGGAGGCCTCAGGCGTCGGCCGGGGGCGTCGTGTCCTCGGGCTCGGTCGCGACCTCTTCGCCCGCCTCGTCCTGCGGCTTGGCGGCCCCCTGGGCCTTGCGGAGGGCCTTCTCCTCGGCCTTCTTCTGCTTGGCCATCTCGCGCTGGCGCTTCTCGAAGTTGTAGTTGGGCTTCTTGGGCATGGGGCGTCCTGGTATCAGAGTGGGGGTGATGGTGGCGGCGGGGATCAGCCCCAGACCCGCTGGCCGCCCATCCAGGTGCCGATGACCTGGCCCGGCAGCTGCCAGCCCTTGAAGGGGGTGTTGTAGCTCTTGGACTGGATGAAGGCGCGGTCCACGGTGACCTTGGCGTCGAGGTCGAAGAGGGCGAAGTCCGCCGGGGCGCCGACCTTGAGGCTGCCGAGGCCCTGCTTCTCCAGGTGGAAGACCTTGGCGGGGGCGGAGGTCAGCAGCTCCACGGCCCGGGCGAGGCTGATGACCTTCTTCGCCACGAGCAGCTCCAGGGTGAGGGGGAAGGCGGTCTCCAGGCCGATGACGCCGAAGGCGGCGATGGGCAGCTCCACCTCCTTGTCGTCCCAGCCGTGGGGGGCGTGGTCCGTGGCGATGGCGTCGATGGTCCCGTCCGCGAGGGCCTCCAGGACCGCATCCAGGTCCGCGTCGCTGCGGAGCGGCGGGTTCATCTTGTAGTCGGAGTCGAACTTCATCAGCTCCTTGTCCGTCAGCGCGAAGTGGTGGGGCGTCACTTCGCAGGTGACGGGCAGTCCCCGCTGCTTGGCCTCGCGGATCATGCGCAGGGAGCCGGCGGTGCTGATGTGGGCCAGGTGCAGGTGGCCGCCGGTGTGCTCGGCCAGGACGATGTCCCGGGCCACCATGGCCTCCTCCGCCGCCGCGGGGATGCCCAGGCAGCCCAGGGCCGCGCTGACGGCGCCCTCGTGCATGTAGCCCTTGGCGGCCAGGGTCGGGTCCTCCTCGTGGGCCACCACCGGCGTCTCCAGCCAGCGGGTGTACTCCAGGGCCCGGCGCATGACCTCGGCGCTCACGATGGGCAGGCCGTCGTCGCTGAAGGCAACGCAGCCCGCGGCCTTGAGGATGCCGAAGTCCGCCAGCTCCTCGCCCTTGAACTCCTTGGTGACGGCGCCGATGGGGAAGTAGCGGCAGATGCCGGCCTTCGCCGCCCGGGCCAGCATCAGCTCCGTGATGGCGACGCTGTCGTTGACGGGCCGGGTGTTGGCCATGGCGCAGACGGCGGTGAAGCCCCCGGCGACGGCGGCCCGGGAGCCGGTCTCGATGGATTCCTTCCGGGTCTGGCCGGGCTCGCGGAAGTGGACGTGGAGGTCGATGAAGCCCGGCGTCAGCAGCTTGCCGCCGGCGTCCACCACTTCGGCGCCCGCGGCCTGGGGGTCCTGCTCCGCGCCGGCGCCGATGGCCGCGACCTTCCCGTCCACGACGAGCAGCGCGCCGGTCCCGTCCAGCTTCTGGTCGGGATCCAGGATCCGGGCGTTCTTCACGAGCAGGGACATGGGTTCCTCGGCGGGCAACCCTTCAATCTTACCGGTGTTGGGGTAAGGATTCACCGCGGAGGCGCGGAGGTCGCCGAGGAACGCCGGCCCACAAGGCCGGGGCCCGCCGCCCTGCGGCGGCCGTCACGCGCCGCGTGACGGTGGAGGAAACGGGTGAGGGGAGGCCGAGCGCTCGTGCTCTGCCTCCCCTCATCCACTTCCTCCCAGCCAGGGCCGGGGCATGCCAGGGCCTCTCCGTGCCCTCTGTGTCCTCCGTGGTGAATGGCCTTTCTCCGCGCCCTCCGCGCCTCGGCGGCGAACCTATTCCGGCTTGAAGTAGATCAGGGCCGACAGGGCGAGGCCGGAGACCAGCAGCTTCGGCCAGGAGTCGGCGAAGAGGATGCTCGTGCCGAAGAGCCCGGCGCCCCAGACCATGCGGAGGATCTCTTCCCGCTTCTTGCCCACCACGAAGGCGATCCAGCCGATGGTGTTGAACAGCCCCGATACCAGGATCAGGGACATGCTCATGTGGCCGAGGTCGGGCATCAGTCCATCCGGTAGTTGGGGGCTTCCTTGGTGATCATGACGTCGTGGGCGTGGCTCTCGCGCAGGCCGGCGCCGCTGATCTCGACGAAGGTGGCCTTGGCCTTGAAGTCGGCGATGTCCCTGCCGCCCGTCAGGCCCATGCCGGCCCGGAGGCCGCCCATGAGCTGGGTGACGAGGTCCGCGAGCTTGCCCTTGTAGGGCACCTGGCCCTCGATGCCCTCGGGCACGAGCTTGCCGGCGTCCTTGCCGTCCTGGAAGTAGCGGTCCGCGGAGCCCTTCTTCATGGCGCCGATGGAGCCCATGCCCCGGTAGGACTTGAAGGTGCGGCCCTGGTAGAAGATGGTCTCGCCCGGGGCCTCGTCCGTGCCGGCGAAGAGGCTGCCGATCATGACCACGTCCGCGCCGGCGGCCACGGCCTTGGCGATGTCGCCGCTGAACTTGATGCCGCCGTCCCCGATGCAGGGCACGCCCGCCTCGCGGCAGGCCCGGGAGGCCTCGGCGATGGCGGTGATCTGGGGCATGCCCGCGCCGGTGACGATGCGGGTGGTGCAGATGGAGCCGGGCCCGATGCCCACCTTCACGCAGTCGGCGCCGGCCTCGATGAGGTCCTTGGCGCCCTGGTAGGTGGCCACGTTGCCCGCGACCACGGGCGTGTCCGGAAGGGCCTGCTTGAGCTGGCGCACGGCGTCCAGGACGCCCTTGGAGTGTCCGTGGCTGGAGTCGAGGCAGAGCACGTCCACCTGGGCGGCCACCAGGGCCTTGGCGCGGTCCACGAGGTCCTTGCCCACGCCCACGGCGGCGCCGACCCGCAGGCGGCCGAAGGCGTCCTTGCAGGCGCTGGGGTAGGCGATGGACTTCTCGATGTCCTTGACGGTGATGAGGCCCTTGAGGGCGCCGGCCGCGTCCACCACCAGCAGCTTCTCGATGCGGTGCTTCTGGAGGATGGCCTTGGCCTGCTCCAGGGTCGTGCCCACGGGCACGGTGACGAGCTTGTCCTTGGTCATCAGGTCCCGGACCGGCAGGTCCCAGCGGTCCTCGAACCGGAGGTCGCGGTTGGTGAGGATGCCCACCAGCTTGCCGCCCTCCACCACGGGCACGCCGCTGATGCGGTACTTGGCCATCATGGCCTCGGCCTCCCGGATGGGCGCGCCGGGGGTGATGGTGATGGGGTCCGTGATCATGCCGCTCTCGGAGCGCTTCACCCGGTCCACTTCCTCCGCCTGCTCCTCGATGGTGAGGTTCTTGTGGATGACGCCGAGGCCGCCGAGCTGGGCCAGGGCGATGGCCATGCGGCTCTCGGTCACCGTGTCCATGGCGGCGGAGATCAGCGGGATGTTGAGCCGCACGGTCTTCGTCAGCTGGGTGCCCAGGTCCACGGCGTTCGGATGGACCTCGGAGTGGCCGGGGACCAGGAGGACGTCGTCGAACGTCAGGGCCTTCATCAGGGGCAAGGTGAGCATCGGAAGCCTTCCAATCCGGAACCCGCGTCGCCGGTCGCGTGACGGCGGGACCTTGCACCCCATGATCGCACGGGCCGCCGGTCAGGTCGAGGGCAGGGGATGCTCGCAGCGGAGGCCATCCCCGGCCTCCCCCTGCCAGGGCCTCCAGGTGGCGCAGGCTCCGTCGGCCCGGCCGCAGCGGGGCTGGAAGGGGCAGCCCTCCGGGCGCGCCCCGGGGGCCGGGAGGAAGCCGCCCTCCAGCGAAGGCTCCCGCCGCGCCGCGGAGAGCAGCCGGGTGGTGTAGGGATGCCGGGGCGCCTGGATCAGCCGTGCCGAGAGGCCCGCCTCCATCGCGTGACCGCCGTAGAGGACGAGGATCCGCGCGCAGGCCGCCGCCACCACGCCGAGGTCGTGGGTGATCCAGAGGTAGCCCAGGCCCCGGTCCCGCTGGAGCTCGTCCATGAGGGCGAGGAACTCCGCCTGCACGCCGGGGTCCAGGGCCGTGGTGGGCTCGTCCAGCACCAGCAGCTCAGGATCGCAGCTGAGGGCCATGGCCAGGCAGAGGCGCTGGCGCTGGCCGCCGGAGAGCTGGTGGGGGAAGCGCTTCAGGAAGGCGGACTCGCCGGGGAGCCGGAGCCGATCCAGGAGCGGAGCCAGGCGGCGCAGGGCCGCGGCCTTCCGCTCCTTCCGGTGGACCCCCGGCAGCAGGGCCAGGTGGTCGCCGAGGCTGAGGAAGGGGTTGAGGGCCTGCAGCGGGTCCTGGGGCACCCAGGCCAGGCGGGCGCCCCGCACGGCGTCCCGGGCCCGGCCGGGCCGGCCCAGATCCGCGCCGAAGGCGGAGAGGGTTCCGGAGGTCAGGGCCACGCCCTCCGGCAGCACCCCGAAGAGGGCCTGCACCAGGAGGCTCTTTCCGGAGCCGGACTCCCCCACCAGGCCCAGGCGGTCCCCGGGCGCCAGATCCAGGTCCAGGGGCCCCAGGAGATGGGCCCCGTCCCCGCGCGCCAGGCGCAGCTCCCGGATCTGGAGGGTCATGGGATCAGGGTAACGGAAGCGGCGAGGCTGCAGCACTTCCATCAAAGTGGCCGGCCTCGCTTGACGCCCCGGAACCCGGACCTAGGTTGGACACACCAAGAACCTGAGCGGGGCTCTGCCAGACACGGCCCCTGGACAACCGTTCGTGCGGGGTCAAGCCCTGATCGGGTCCTGGCCCGCATCCCTGAAGGAGGTCCCATGGATTTTCTGCGCCCTGATGTTCGTGAGCGCCTGATGAAGGAGCATTTCGAGTTCCGTCGGCTCATGGAGGAGCACCGCACGGCGGACGAGAAGCTGGTGGCCCTCCAGCGCAAGGCCGGGCTCTCCGCCCGGGAGTCCCTGGAGGAGGTCGAGCTCAAGAAGGTGAAGCTCCGGGCCAAGGAGCGGATCTATCAGATCGTCCAGGAGGCGGAGCGGAGCCACTGAGGGTTCAGCCCTCCAGCAGCCTCGGGCGGAAGTCCCCGCCCACCCAGTAGACGAGTTCCAGCGGGTCCTTCAGGTCCCACAGGAGAACCTTGGCCGTCGCGCCGGCCTGGAGATGGCCCAGCTCCGGCCGGCCCAGGCTGCGGGCGGCGTGGAGCGTCATGGCCGTGAAGGCCTCCTCGAAGGTGAGGCGCAGCTGCAGGCAGCCCAGGCGCAGGATCAGGAGCGGATCCAGGCAGGGGCAGGAGCCGGGGTTGAAGTCCGAGGCCAGGGCCACGGCGCAGCCGGCCTCGATCATCCGCCGCGCCGGGGCCCAGTCCCGCATGCCCAGGAAGAGCGTCGTCCCCGGCAGCAGGATGGGCGTGACCCCCGCGGCGGCCATGGCGTTCATGCCGGCGTCACTGCAGAACATCAGGTGGTCGGCGCTCGCCGCACCCAGCTCCGCCGCCAGCTCCGCGCCGCCGGTCCAGCTCAGCTCGTCGGCGTGGACGCGCGGGGTGAGGCCGAGGGCTTTCCCCGCCTCGAAGATCCGCCGGCCCTGGGCGACGGTGAAGACACCCTGCTCGATGAAGACGTCGCAGTAGCGGGCGAGCCCCGGGAAGCGGCGCACGAGCTCGGGGAGCCAGGCGTCCGCCACCGTCGCCGCGTAGCCCTCGGCGTCGCCGGCGGACTCCGCGGGGATGTCGTGGGCCGGCAGCAAGGTGATGTCCAGGCTCCAGCCCTCGGCCTTCAGGGCCGCGTAGGCCTCCAGCTGGCGTGCCTCCGCCTCCAGGTCCAGGCCGTAGCCGGTCTTGGCCTCCACATGGACGACGCCGCGGCTGCGGAGCGTCTCCAGGCGCGTCCGCCCCGCGGCCGTCAGTTCCGCCACGGTGGCGGCCCGGGTGGCGCGGACGGTCTCGCGGATGCCGCCGCCCTCGGCGGCGATCTGGGCGTAGGCCACGCCGTGGAGCCGGCGGTTGAACTCGCCGCTGCGGTCCCCCCCGAAGACGAGGTGGGTGTGGGGATCCACGAAGCCTGGCGTGGCCCAGGCGCCGCCGCCATCCAGGCGCTCGGCGTCCTTCCACTCGGCGGGCAGGTCCGCCCGGCGGCCCAACCACGCGACGCGGCCCTCCGCCAGGACGAGGGCGGGATCCTCGATCCGGTCCACGGCCCAGGGCCGCTCGGGATCGGGGGTCAGCAGGCCCCGGAGGTTCGTGAGGACGCGCGCATGCCCCATGCCCGCAGTGTCGCATGGCGGCTACCCTGGATCATGCGCTCCCTCCCCGCCCTGGTCCTCGCCGCCGGCGCGCTGTGCGCCGCCCCTGTCCTCCGGGCCCAGGGACCGCCGCTCCGGGCCGGCGAGGCCTTCGCCACCCTGGACGCCGATGGGAAGCTCCAGACCTGGGGCGACACCGCGACGCCGCGCCCCCTGGGCGGCCTCGCCAAGGTGGTCTGGCTGCGGCTCTGCGGGCCCGACTGGGCCAGCCTGGACGTCTACTGGGACTGCCGCAACCCCGGCTGCCAGCCGCCGAAGGGCCACGGCAAGGTGGATCTGGCGAAGGCCTTCCGCCTGGATTGCGACGACGCCTTCCTCTACTGGGCCAACTGGGAGCGCAAGGACTGGGTGGAGCAGCAGGGCGAAGGCATCTCCCGCATGCAGCTCATGGCGGTGTTCGCGCCCTTCACCGGCCCCCGCGTGCCGAAGGACGGCCCCCTGCCGGACTTCACCCCGGACTGGATGGGCCGTGGGGACCTGCTGCAGGCCTCGCCCCAGGCCTTCCTGGCCTGGCTGGCGGATCCCGAGAACCAGCCGGTGCTCACCCAGACGCGGGAGCTGCTGCGGGGCTTCTTCGCCTCGGCGACGGATTCCCGAGCCTGGTGGTTCAAGCCCGCGATGTGCAGTCAGGGCACCTGGGTCCTGGCGGGGGATGGCCAGAGCGCGGCGGTGCTCTTCATCGCCATGCCCGAGCTGCCCAAGGATGCGGTCCGGCGCATGCAGGAGCTGCTGGGCGCCGGGAAGAAGAAGTAGGCGGCGCGGGCCGTGGCCTGGTCCGTCTACCTGCTCCGCTGCGGCGACGGGACGCTCTACTGCGGCATCGCGCAGGATGTGGAGGCCCGCCTCGCCCAGCACCGGGCGGGGAAGGGCGCCAAGTACACCCGGGGACGGGGCCCCCTGGAGCTGGTCCATGCCGAGGCCTGGCCGACGAAATCCGAGGCCCTGAAGCGCGAGCGGGCGCTCAAGCGCCTGAGCCGTGCCGCGAAGCTGGCGCTGATCGCGGAAGGCGCGAAGGCCTAGCGGCCCTTCTCCATCTCCGCCTGCAGGTCGCGGATGGCCTGGGCGGGGTCCGGGGCCTTGAAGACGGCGTTGCCGGCCACGAGCACGTCGGCGCCGGCGGCGACGAGGTCCTTCGCGTTCTTCATCCCCACGCCGCCGTCCACCTCGATGAGGAAGGGCGCCTGCCGCCCGGTCCGGATCGCGTCCAGGCGCCGCACCTTGTCGAGGATGCGGGGGATGAAGCTCTGGCCGCCGAAGCCCGGGTTCACGCTCATGAGCAGCACGAAGTCGAAGTCCCCCACCACGTCCACCAGCGTCTCCACCGGCGTCGAAGGGTTCAGCACCACGCCGGCCTTGGCGCCGGCGTCGCGGATGGCGCGCAGGGTGCGGTGCAGGTGGGGGTCCGCCTCCTGGTGGACGCTCACCCAGTCCGCGCCGGCCTTCACGAATTCCAGGGCGTAGCGGGCGGGCTCCACGATCATCAGGTGGCAGTCCAGGGGCAGCTTCGTGGCGCCCCGCAGCGCCTCCACCACGGGCATGCCGATGGTGATGTTCGGGACGAAGCGGCCGTCCATGACGTCCACATGGGCCACCCCGGCGCCCGCCTGCTCCAGCATGCGGAGCGCCTCGCCCAGGCGCGTGAAGTCCGCGGAGAGCAGGGAGGGGGCGAGCAGGGGCTTGGCCGGGCGGAGGTCCATGGCCCGAGTATGCCAGAGGGCCTCAGCCCTCCTGGGAGACGAGCCTCACCCAGCCCTTCGCCGCGGCGGCGGCGGGGTCCTCCTGCACCGCCTGGAGCACGGCCCGGGGATCGGCCCAGGGCTCTGGGCCCGCCTCGAGGCCCATCCACCGGTCCCGGCCGCCCTCCTTGGCCAGGTAGAGCCCGGCGTCCGCCAGGGCCACGCAGGGTTCCCAGCCGACCTGGCTGGGGGCGTCCGGCAGGAAGGGGTAGAGGGCGAAGCCCAGGGAGCAGGTGCGGCGCAGCACCTCGCCGCCCGGCAGCTGGAAGGGATGGGCGGATACCCGGCGGCGGAGGCGCTCCGCGAGGCCCAAGGGCAGTTCCCGGCCCGTGTCCCGGGCCACGACGATGAACTCCTCCCCGCCCCAGCGCACCACCACGTCCGGACGGCGGACCACCTCCCGCAGCAGGGTCGCGAGCTGCTTCAGCACCGCGTCCCCGGCCTCGTGGCCGTACTGGTCGTTGACCTCCTTGAAGTGGTCCAGGTCCAGCATGATCAGCTTGAGGGTGAGGGGCCGGGCGCCGGGCTGGCTCCAGTTGCGCAGGGCCTGGGCCGTCTCATGCTCCATGAACTCCGCGAGGAAGCGCCGGTTGTGCAGGCCCGTCAGGGTGTCCCGCAGGGCCTGCTCCTGGCTCCGCAGCCGCAGCAGGATCTCGTCCCGCAGGGACCGGTGGACCCGCACGCTGAGCACCGCGAGGCTGCCGAGGAACAGCCAGGTGAGGGTCTGGAAGACGATGGGGTGCTCCGGCGCCGGATGGAGGATCGAGACGATCCCCAGGCTGCCGAGCACCGGCACGATGTAGGCGAGGTAGGTCACCGGGCTGGGGGCCATGCTCACCAGCGCCGCGGAGCCGAGCCCCGCGTCGATCATGCCCAGGAGGCCCATCTCGATGGGGCTGAGGTGGGGGAAGGCCAGCCAGGTGGTGGCACCGAGGAGCAGGGCGAGGAGGGTGCTCCCCACGCTGAAGCGCAGGTGCCGGACCTCCACGCTGCGGGCCGGCAGGCCGTGGGCGGCGATGCGGAGGAGGCCCATGGCCAGGGCCGCCAGCAGCAGCCAACCGACACGGGGATCCGCCTGGGCCGCCCGCCGCAGGGTGGCCCAGAGGAGTAGCAGCACCGGCAGCAGGGCGGCGAGGGCGACCCGGCCCCGCTCCTCCAGCTCGCCCACCAGCGCCTCCCGGGCCGCCGGAAGGTGGGGCCGGTCTTCCGGGGGACAGCGGAAGGGGGAGATCAGGTCCATGCGCGCCGGGGCCTCGTGGGGGGATGCTCCTGAGTGTAGGAGGGACCCGCCCTCTGGGAAGGGCTCTTCAGCCCAATTCCCCCAGCAGCTTGACCAGGCCCGCCCGGTACGCGGCCTGGAGGTCCTGTTCCACCTCGGTCACCTGGGCCGCCCGCTCCAGGGGGGTCCCGTCCACCCAGGGCCGCTCACCCGGCAGGAGTCCGATGGCCCGGTTCCGTCCCAGGCCCTTGGCCCGGTAGAGGCAGGCGTCCGCCAGGCCCAGCACCTGCTCCCAGCCGAGGTGGTGGGGCCGGGCGGGATCGAAGGGGAAGAGGCTGTAGCCGATGGAGCAGGAGCGCCGCAGCTCGGCGCCGTCCGGCAGGCGGAAGGTGTGGGCCTCCACCCGCTCCCGGATGCGCTCCGCCAGCATGAGGGCGTAGCCGCGGTCCGCGCCCCGGGCCACCAGCACGAACTCCTCGCCGCCCCAGCGGATGACCAGATCCTGCTTGCGCAGGGTCTCCGTGAGGAGGGCCGCCAGCTGCTTCAGCACCGCGTCCCCGGCGGCGTGGCCGTGGGTGTCGTTGACCTGCTTGAAGTGGTCCAGATCCAGCAGGAGGATCGCGAGGCTCTGCTTCACCGGGGATTCCTGGTTCCAGGACCGCAGGATCTGCTCGGACTCGGGGCCCATGAACTCCTGGAGGTAGCGCCGGTTCCGCAGGCCCGTCAGGGAGTCCTGCAGGGAGAGGGCCTTCAGCTGCAGGCCCGTGAGCACCCGGTCCACCAGCAGCCGGTGGTTCTGCAGGGACATGGCGATGACCGCCCCCAGGTAGATCACCAGCATGAGCACCAGCAGGTGGTTGTAGTCCGGGATCCCCCCCCGCAGGACCGCCATGCCCAGCAGGGAGAGGATGTCGATGCCCGCGTAGGCCAGGTAGGACCAGGCGCTGGCGGACATGCTCGTCATGGCCACGGCGTTGATGCCCGTGTGGGTGATGATGAGCAGGCCGATCTGGCCCGCGTCCAGGTAGGGCCAGGCCAGGATGTTCATGAGCGCGAAGCCGAAGGACTGCAGCACGGCGCTGATGAAGAACAGGTGCCCCAGCTGCCGGGTCGTCCGGCGCACGGCGCCCCGCTTGAGGGCGGACAGGAAGAGCGCCCGGACGCCCATGACGAGGGCGATGAAGGCGAAGGCCCAGCGCAGGCTCGGCTCGTGCCGCCAGGCCTTGTCCAGGATCTCCCGGAAGATCACCAGCACCGGCACCAGGGCCGCCAGGGTGAGGGCGCTGCGGTCGTAGACCTCCTGGACCAGCGCGGCGCGGAGGGCGTCCTCGTAGGGGGCGTCCTCGGGACGGAGGCGGACGGGGCCGAGATCCAGGAGGGACATGGTGGATGCCGTCACGGTAACAGGCCCTCAGGGCCCGTGGACGATCCGCATCAGGCCCTGCCGCTCCGCCGTCTCCAGATCCCGCAGCCGCTCCAGCAGCCGCGCCGGGCTGCCGGGGCGCGGCTGGCAGGCCACCGCCCCCGCGATCCGGTCCCGGCCCGCGGCCTTGGCCCGGAGCATGGCGGCGTCCGCCAGGGCCAGGACCCGCTCCCAGTTCAGCAGCTCGGGCCGCTCCGGGAAGAAGGGGAAGCGGGCGTAGCCGATGGAGCAGGTCTGGGGGAGGAGCCGGCCGTCCGACAGCCGCAGGGGCTCCGCGCGGAGCCGCTGAAGGAAGCGGTCCGCCAGCGGGGCCGCGCTCTCGCCCTCCTGCAGCCGGGCCACCACCACGAACTCCTCGCCGCCCCAGCGCACCAGCACGTCGGACTTCCGGGCCGTGTCCCGCAGCAGGTCCGCGCAGTGGCGCAGCACCGCGTCGCCCACCGCGTGGCCGTGGGTGTCGTTCACGGCCTTGAACTGGTCCAGGTCGATCATGAGCAGGGCGAGGGCGCCGCCCTCCTCGTCCCGCAGCACCTGGGGCGCCTCGGTCTCCATGAAGGCCTGGAGGAAGCGCCGGTTCCGCAGGCCCGTGAGGCTGTCCTGCAGCGCCGCCCGGGAATTCTGCAGGCTCAGGGCCAGGGCCTCCCGCCGCTGCCGGAAGGTGCGCAGGATGAGGAGCCCGAGCCCCGCCGCGAAGACCGCCACCAGCAGCAGCAGGTCCCAGGCGCCCCAGCGGCCCCCGTCCCGGGCCAGCAGGAAGGTGAGGGCCCCGAGGATCGGCGCCATGAAGGCGAGGAAGGCCGTGGGGCTGGCGGCCATGGCGAGGATCCCCACCGAGAGCACCGCCAGGTGCACCAGGGCCAGCAGGGCGATCTGCACCGGCGAGAGGGCCGGGTAGACCAGCACGCTCACCATCGCCAGCCCGAGCCCCATGGCCAGCGCGCCGGCGGCGAAGCTCCACATCCGCGTCCGCGGCGAGGTCATGGGTCCGAGCCCCTTCAACGAGAGCTGGGCGTGCAGCCAGCGCAGGACCACGATGCCCAGCAGGGCCCCGTACCAGGCCAGGGCCGCCGGATCGTTGAACAGGGCCCGGCCCAGCACCCGCGCCAGCGCGAGTAGGAGCAGCAGCACCAGCGGGATGGAGAGGCGCCCCTGGTCCAGGAGGTCCCGCGCCAGTTCGGCCCGGATCTCCTCCTCGAGGAGGGGGTCCGGCGGGAGGTCCTTCAGGGGCGGGGGCACGTCATTCCCGCGGCGGGGCCTTGAGATCGGCCTCCTGGCCCGCCACCCACAGGCGGCCGGGCTTCAGGGCGCGAAGGGCCTGGGGCGGCAGGGACGCGAGATCCGCGTCCACCCACACCAGGTCCGCGGCGAGGCCCGGGGCCAGGCGGCCCAGCTGGTCCCCGCGGCCGAGGGCCTTCGCCCCCGCCAGGGTGTAGGCCCGGAGCGCCTCCTCCCGGGTCATGCGCTGGTCGCCGTTGAAGCCGCCGGGCGGGTCCC
>DASTWQ010000200.1:0-11994 GCA_035758545.1 Holophagaceae bacterium
CCTGCAGGGCCGCAGCAAGGACGTCATCCGCACGGTCATCCACCGGGCCAAGGCGGAGCCGAAGCGGGTGGTCTTCCCCGAGGGCGACCACCCTCTCATCCTCCGCGCCTGCCAGACCCTCGTGGACGAAGGCATCTGCAAGCCCATCCTGCTGGGCCGCGCGGACCGCATCGCCGCCCGCATCCAGGAGATGAACCTGGACCTGCAGGGCGTGGAGATCCTGGACCCCGAGACCGCCCCCTTCAAGGAGGAGGCCGTCACCGCCTACCACGAGCTGCGGAAGCGCCGCGGGGTGAGCCGGGACGAGGCCCATCGGCGCATGCGGAGCCGGGTCTACTTCGGGGCCATGATGTGCGAGATGGGCCACGCGGACGGCCTGGTGAGCGGCCTCACGAGCTACTACGCCGAGACCATGCGGCCCTGCCTGGAGATCATCGGGACGCGCGAGGGCGTGAAGCGCGCCTGCGGCGTCTACACCATGGTGCTCAAGAACCGCGTGCTCTTCTTCGCGGACACCACCATGGTCATGGACCCCACCGCCGAGGAGCTGGCAGAGATCGCGCTGCTGACCGCGGACCTGGCCAAGGACCGCTTCGGCATCGAGCCCAAGGTGGCCATGCTCTCCTACAGCAACTTCGGCAGCATCGAGAACGCCGCCTGCCGGAAGGTGAAGCGCGCCACGGAGCTGGTGAAGGCCGCCCGGCCGGGCCTCCACTGTGACGGCGAGATGCAGGCGGACACCGCGCTCTCCGCGGAGATCCTCGCGGAGAACTACCCCTGGGCCGACGTGCAGGGCGGCGCCAACGTGCTCATCTTCCCGGATCTGGCCAGCGGCAACATCGGCTACAAGCTGGTGCAGCGCCTGGCGGAGGCGGAGGTGATCGGGCCCATCACCTGCGGGATGAAGAAGCCCGTCCACGTCCTCCAGCGGCATTCGGACTTGAACGACATCCTCCACCTCACCGCGCTGACAGTCGTGGAGGCCCAGCAGGGCTGAGGCCTGCGGGCCTACTTCGCCGCGGGAGCCGGCTTGAGCAGATCGAAGAGCTGGGCGTAAGCCTGATCCTCAACGTGGGCCGACAGGTCCGCTCCGCTGTTCTGCCACTTCCCCGCCAGCAGGGCCCGCACCCGGGTCCCTCCGCCCTCGGCGGGCTCGAACAGGAGGGTCCCGTCGAGGGAGGCCCAGGCGCCGACGATGGCCTGGTTCCAGTCCTGATGGAAGGCGATGAGGCCCGCCGCCTTGTCCGAGCCGCGAATCAGGTACCCGTGATCAAGCAACACGCCGAGGGCCCGGGAGAAGGCCGCTTCGGGTGACTCCGGCAACACCCGGCTCCGGACCGCATGGACCTGCTGGATCTCTGCCGCGCTGACGTAAGGTGTGCCCTGGATCGCGGGGGGCTGGCAGCCCACGGCGAAGGCGAGTGCGGAGAGGGCGGCGGCGGCAAGGGGGCGGTTCATGGGGGGCTCCGGACAGGGAAGGGGTTGAACCTTCAGCCAGCAAGGTCGGTGCCACCGGCCCTCCTCTCATGCGCGCGGTGCTTCGCCCGCGGGGGGCGCCGGACTTCGAGGCTCCCTGCAACACAGACTAGGCAGCCTGCAACATCCGACTGCGCGAACGCCCGGGTCAGGCGCCTGCGGGTCCCGCGACCCAGCCGTAGACCGCCAGCTCGGGCTCGCCCGGGTGGACGGCCTCGCGGCGCAGGAAGGCGAAGCCCGCTTTCTCCAGCAGCCGGATGGAGGAGGCGTTGACGGGGGAGACGATGGCCAGCAGCCGCGAGAAGGGGCTCGCCGCCAGCACCGCCTGGGCGGCCTCCAGCGCGAAGCCCTGGCCCCAGGCCTCCGGCAGGAAGGCGTAGCCCAGATCCGGCTCCGGCAGGGTGTCGCGCTTGAGCAGGCCGCACATGCCGATGGGCGCGCCGGTGGCCTTCAGGACCACCGCCATCAGCCCATGGCCGTGCCGGGCGTAGCTGGCCAGGGGGCCGCCCTCCAGGTAGGCCCGGGCCCCTTCCAGATCCCGCACGCCCTTGTCCCCGATGTGCTCCAGGAAGGACGGCTCGTTCAGCAGCCGCAGGGCGAAGGGCGCGTCCTCCGGCGTGAAGGGGCGGAGGACCAGGCGCGGGGTCTCGAGGGCGGCGATCATCCTTCCAGGATGCGCGCGATCTGCTGGGCGTGGATGCCGAGGTGCAGCCGGTCCATGGAGAGGGCCTGGCCCAGCGTGAGGGGCCCCGCGACCGGGTGGCGGAACACGGCGCCGTGGGCGGCGCCGCCGTCCTCCAGGAAGGCGCGGACCCAGGCCAGGTTCTCGTCCCAGGCCGCCTGGAGGGCGTCGAAGTCCCGGCCGCCCTGGGGCAGCATGCGCCGGGAGGGCACCTTCACCCGGATGCGGAAGCGCAGCACCGCCCAGACGAGGGCCCGGCGAAGACGCTCCGCGGGCCGTGGCCGCCTGGCCTGCAGCGTGGCCGGATCCGCCAGCCCGCCGAGGATCACCCGCTCCGCGGTGACCAGGTGGTCGAGGATCTCCCCCACGGACCAGGCGCCGGGCCGGGGCCGCCGGTCCAGGGCCTCCGGCCCCGCCGCCGCCACCCGGGCGAGCAGGGCCCGCCGTTCGGTGTCGAGGGCAGCCAAGCGCCTCAGGAGCGGATTCGAGGCCTCCATCAGGCGTTCTCCGGAATCATTGTTAGGGTGCGCGTGCATCTCAGGATCAGGAGGACGATCCAGGGGAGGTGCTGCTCGAGGCCAGGAGATACCCGCAGTAGAGGCAGGCGCGCCGCCCAGGGTGGGTGGGATGGTTGCAGCTTGGGCAGTTCGCGCCATCGGGCTCGCCCTCCTTCAGCCGTAGTTCGATGGCGGCCTTGAGATCTTCAGGTGGGATTCCGAGTTTCTCCACCAGGAGGTCGCAGAGAACCTGGCTGATGGCGGTCAGGCGAAATACCCGCCCTTGCAGTGCGCGGATGCGCTCGCCTGCGACCGTCATGTTCACTACGGTCGAGGACAAGCGCCCCTCTTGGTCATCAATCTGGCGCTGCTGGGAGGCGTCCCAGATCAGCTCGAAAAGGTCCATTCCTGATCTCCCCTTGGCCGCCTCATCCCCGCCTCAGCTGGTCCATCCATTGGGCCAGCTCCTCGTCCTGGCCGCCGCTGAGGTGGAGGGCGGCCTCCAGGTCCTGGAGGGCGCGGCCGGCCTCGCCGCGTTTGAGGTGGACGACGGCGCGCTCCTTCAGGGTCTGGGCGTCACCGGGCTCCAGCAGGAGCAGGTGGGTGGCGGTCCAGAGGGCCTCGTCCCACTCGCCGCCGCGGAAGAAGCGCAGGTGCAGGTTCCGCACCAGCCGCGCGAGGATGGCCCGGTCCGAGGTCGGCGCCAGCAGCTCGGGGTGGAAGGGCACCCGGCCGCGGGTGGCGCCGCGCACCAGGGCCTCCGCCTGGGGCTCGTCCACCTCGGCGCCCTGGTGGAAGGGGTCGAAGAACCGCAGCCCGCCGGGCAGCTGCAGGGCGGTGATGAAGTGGCCCGGGAGCCCCACGCCGGCTGCCTGGAAGCCCAGGCGCCGGGCCTGGTCGATCCAGAGGATGGAGAGCGCGATGGGCATGCCCTTGCGCCGCCGGAGGACCTCCGGCAGCACGGCGTTCCGGGGGTCGTCGTAGGTCTCCCGGTCCCCTTCGAACCCGAGTTCGTGGAAGAGGAAGAGGTTGAGCCGCTCCACGGCCTCGTCCAGATCCCAGGGCAGGGGCATGCGCGCCGCCAGCTCCAGGGACCATTCCTCCAGCAGGTCCACCACCAGCTCGGGATCGGGGTCCTCCAGCAGGGGCGCGACGCAGTGGACCGCGCCCTCCGCGAGCCGGTGGCAGGCCGGATCCTCGCGGAGGAAGTCGTGGAGGCTCATGGGCCCTTCATTGGCCGCGCTTGATGACCCAGGCGCGGCCGAGGAAGACCAGGATCAGCACGCCCAGGCCGAGCCAGACCCAGCGGGTCCAGGCATACTGGGCCTCCTGGATCTTCCGTTCCTCCTGGCCCTTCCGGTAGTTCTCGCTGATGGAGAGCTTCTCCTGGTCCTCCCGCGCCTTGGCGATGGCGTCCCGGGCGGACTTGTTGGCGTCCTCGATGTCCTTGCGGCCCTGGTCCAAGCCGTCCTGCTCCGCCGGCGCCGGCGCCGGGGAGGAGGAGGGCGGTTCCTGGAGGCTGGCGCGCAGGAGGCGCCCGCGCCGGGGGTGGATCCGGTGGTGCCGGGCCGCGGGGGCCCACTGGGCGCCGTCGCCCTCCGGGGCCGCGTCGTCCCCGCTGTCATCGCCGCTGTTGGCGTAGGCGTCCAGGGCGTCCGTCAGGTCCTGGAGATCCGTGTGCAGCTGGCGCAGGGACTCGTGCTGCCGGTTCAGCTGGGCGCCCTGGACCCAGAGGAGGCCGAGGTTCGCCGCCAGCAGGGCGGTGAGGACCACCAGCATGGGGGATCGGGACTGCCGGGTGCCGTCGTTCATGAGGCCGCCTCCCGTCCCAGGATAAACAGGGTCCGGTCGTCCCGGTTCTGGGTGTCGTAGGCCGCCACGTCCCGGAACACCGCCTCGCAGGCCGCCCGCACGCTGCCGGTGGCCCAGAGCTTGCGAAGCTGGTCCCGCATCCGGTCCAGGCCGTAGAGCTCGCCGCGGCGGTCCATGGCCTCGGAGAGCCCGTCGCTGTAGAGGGCCAACCAGGCCTTGGGGGCCAGGACGCCCTCCTGGATCTCCCAGTCCAGGGGATTGGCCGCCCGCATGGGGCGCAGGCCCAGGCCCCGGCCCTTGGGCAGGAGCTCGCGCACCTCGCCCTGCTCCTCCACCAGGAGGGCGCCGGGGTGGCCGGCCCGGGCCAGGCGGTAGGCGCCCTCCGAGTCCCACTCCACGAGGATCAAGGTGAGGAAGCCCGTGCTGCCCAGCAGGTGGCGCAGGGTCTCGTCCAGGCTGCAGAGGATGGCCTCCAGGGGGCGGTCCTCCTGCTGGGCGGCCTGCTCCAGCAGGGCCGTGGCCTGGGCCATGTAGAGCGCCGCCGCGAGGCCCTTGCCGCTCACGTCGCCCACGGCCGCGAGCCAGCGGCCGCTGGGGCGCTTCTTCACGAAGAGCAGGTCCCCGCCGGTCTCCATGGCCGGCTCCAGGCGCAGGGCCAGCTGGAAGCCGGGCACCTTCGGGGGATCGCGGGTGATGAGCCCCTCCTGGATCTTCCGGGCGGTCTCCAGCTCCTGGGTCGCCCGCTCCTGGGCCACCAGGCGCCGGTGCATCACCGCCGTCTCCAGGATGACGCCGCCGTTGATGGCCGCCTCCCGCAGCAGCTCCCGGTCCTTGCGGCCGTAGTTCAGCTCCGCGTACTTGCTGCCCAGGAGGATCGCCGCATGGGGCCGCTCGGCGACCATCAGGAGCAGCAGGATCTGGCCCTCCAGCGCATCCACGTGGGCCCGGATCCGTTCGCCCTGCTCCCGGATCCAGTCCGCCTCCTCGCTGCCCAGGCCCAGCACCAGCTCCCGGTTGTCCCGGGCGTGGCGGGCCAGGGAGGCCGGCAGGCGCAGGCCCTGAGCGGGGAAGCCCTCGCAGGCGGGCAGGGCCAGGGTGTCGCCTTCGAAGGGCAGGACCCAGAGGCCGGAGGGATGGAGCGCGGCCTGGATGCCCTCCGAGAGCGCCTGGTAGACGCCTTCCTCGCTCAGGCGCTTGCGGGTGTCCCGCAGGGAGCCCAGCAGCTGCTCCCGCACGGTCTCCGAATCCCGGTGGAAGCGGCGGCGGACCGCGCGCACCAGCCGGGCCCGGACCCAGCCCAGGGGCAGGGCCAGGAGCCCCACCAGTACCGCCATCCAGAGGGCCGGCACCGCGCTGACGCCCTCGGCGAAGAGCCAGACGATGCCGCCGAAGTAGGCCAGCATCACCCCGCCCAGGAGGGCCACGTAGCTCACCCAGCGCAACAGCGCCCGGCGGACGTCGAAGAGCCCGAAGCGGATCACCGCGTAGGCGAAGCAGAGCGGCAGCAGGGGAAGGGGCAGCAGCAGCACCCAGCGCTGGCGGGCGAAGAGCAGGCTGCCACCGTTCACGAACCCCAGCCAGGCCGCCACCAGCTGCTCGGCCAGCACCGCGCCGGTGATCACCAGGCAGGGCAGCACCGCGCGCTTGAGCCGCGGCTCCAGGCACCGGAAGCCGGAGACGAAGAGGGCCATGGCCGAGGTGAAGGCGCCGACGAGCGCCAGGGTCTGCAGGCGCCCCACCAGGGTCCCGAACACCTGCCGGAAGGCCGGGGACGGCGGCGGAATGCCCAGGGCCGACAGCAGGGGCCGGCCGGGACCGCCCATGAGCGTCGCAAGGAAGGTCAGGAGCGCCAGCACCGTGAAGGCGCCATAGAGGCCGCGGATCCAGCCCTCCCGCTTCCTCAGCTCGTGGGGGTAAGGGAACCTCAGGAAGAAGTGCACGAGCAGCGGCGGGCCGATGGCCAGGCTCACGAGGCTCCCCAGGATCAGGGGCCAGAGGATCCCGAGCGGCGCGGAGCCGATGCCGAAGCCGCCGCCGTTGACCACCAGCAGCCAGGCGCAGGCGATGTAGAAGAAGTGCCGGCTGGTCTTCCGCTCCGGCGTGGAGACCACCACAAGGAGCCCCAGCAGCCAGGCCAGGAGCCCCGTCACCAGCTGGACGACGCGGCTCCAGTCCATGAACTTCACGAGCCGCACGGGCAGGTAGAGGATCTTGCCCTTGCGGGACACCGCGTAGGAGAGGACCGTGCCCTCGGACTTGGCGTTGATGAGGGCCTGGGCCTCCTGGGTGCCTTCCGCCGTGGCCGGGACCCGGTGGCCCTGGATGCTCAGGAGCTGATCCCCCTCCAGCAGCCCGGCCTCCTCCGCCACGCCGCCCGGGAGGATCTCCGTGATCACCACCTTGCCCTCCTGGAGGGTCCAGGAGCACTGGTCGTCGGAGGTGCTGTAGACCCACTGGGTGGCGACGAACCCGCCCACGGACAGCAGCAGGCAGATCGCGCTGATCCAGACCAGGCGCCAGCGGATCCGGCGGAGATAGGGGTTCATGTCACCTCGGGGGGGCGGCTAGATTTGATTCTCATGCATCCGGGACCGGAAGACAAAAGGCCGACGTGGCTCCTCGCGGGCGGGCGCACCCGCCTGGGCCGGGCCCTGGCGGAGCGGCTCACGCCGGATCACGATCTGGTGCTCACCAGTTCCCGGAGCTGGGAGGGCGAAGGCTGGGTCCAGGCCCTGGAAACGCATGTCACGACACTCGTGTGGGACGCCGGGGCCCCGGACCTGGAGGCGCGCATGGCGGCGGACCTCCAGGGGCGGGAGCTGGACGGCGCGGTGGTGCTCGCCGGCAGCTTCCCCGAACAGCTGATGGGCAGCTGGACCCTGGAGAGCCTCGAGGCCACCTGGCGCCTCAATCAGGCCTTCCCGCTGCTGGTGGCCCAGGCGGCGGCGCCCCGGCTGCGGGACGGCGCCTGCCTGCAGTTCATCGTGGATGCCGCGCTGCACCGACCCTTCCTCAAGCGCCTGCCCTATTCCGCCGCCAAGGCCGGCCTGGCGGCGGTGATCCCGGGCCTGGCCCGGGTGCTGGCGCCGCGGCTGCGGGTGGTGGGCCACGCCCTGGGCACGGCCCTGCCCGGCAGCCACGACGACGTGGAGGCCCTCAAGGCCGCCACCCTCCTGGACCGCCTGGGCACGCCCGAGGACCTGGAGCGGGCCCTGCGCTACGCCGCCGACAGCCCCTACCTCACCGGCCAGGTGCTGACCCTGGATGGAGGCTGGTCCATCAAGTAGGACCCTCACGGCAGCCGGAGCGCCTCGAGGCGGCTCGGGTGGGCCGCGTCGTGGAAGATCGTCTGGGTGGCCTTGCGGTAGGCGGACGGAGGCGCGCTGGCGATGTCGCAGAAGGTCTGCGGGTTGCGGTCCACCAGCGGGAACCAGGAGCACTGCACCTGGACCATGATCCGGTGGCCCTTGAGGAAGGTGTGGCAGACATCGTTGAGGGTGAAGGCCACCTCCGTGGGCTTCCCCGGCACGAAGGGCTCGGGATGTTGGAAGCTGTTCCGGAACTTCCCGCGGATCACGTCGCCCCGCACGAGCATCTGGTAGCCGCCGTAGTGGAAGTCCTCCGGCGTGCCTGCGGGGTCCGGGGCGTCCTCGGGGAAGACGTCGATGAGCTTCACCACCCAGTCCGCATCCGTGCCCGTGGTGGCCACCCAGAGGTCCGGCTTCAGCGGGCCGGCGAGGGTGACGTCCTCCTCCAGGGGCGCAGTCTCGTAGACCATCACGTCCGGCCGGGCGGCGGCGTAGCGCTGGTCCGCGGTCATGTAGTCCCGGTCGTAGTCCATGGTCACCTTCTCCGTGTGGGGCACGGGCTTGGCGGGGTCGGAGACGAAGCGGTCCGCACCGCCCTTCGAGGCAGGTCGCGTGGAGGACAGCCCGCCCTGGGGCTGGAAGTAGAAGGTGACGGCCGTCGCGGCCTTCGGCGGCCAGGCGTCGAAGCGCTTCCACTGGTTGGCCCCGGTCTCGAAGACCGTGGCCTCGGCGAGCCCGGGGTCGGGCCCGCCCTTCAGGTAGTGGTTGAAGAAGGGCAGCTCGATCTCCTTCTGGTACCAGAGGGAGGTCTCGGCGCCGAACCGGGCGTGGCCCAGGGCCGCGCCCCGTCCCCGGGCCCACTGGCCGTGGGACCAGGGCCCCATGACCAGGTTGTTCCGGACCCCGGGGTTCTGGGCCTCGACGGCGCCGTAGGTGTGCAGCGCGCCATAGAGATCCTCGGCGTCGAACCAGCCGCCGACCACCAGCACGGCGGGCTTGACGCCTTTAAGGCGCTGGCTCAGGTTCCGGGCCTGCCAGTAGGCATCGTAGGTGGGATGGGCCAGGTACTCGGCGAAGGTGGGATCCCAGCCCGTGAAGCGCCGCGCCGCCTCCTCCTTCAGGGGCGGCAGGCCCTTGTAGAAGAAGTAGCCGTCCTCCGTGCCCAGGTCGAGGGGCGTCACCGGCTCCGCCGTGGGGGCGGGGTGGACGGTCTTGAAGAAGGCCGAGAAGGAGTGGTTGGCCACCAGCTGGAAGGCGCCGTGGTGGTAGGTGTCGTCGCCGATCCAGAGGTCGTTCATGGGCGCCTGGGGGCTCACGGCCTTCAGGGCGGGGTGGCTGTCGATGAGGCCGCAGGCGGCGTAGTAGCCTGGGTAGCTGATGCCCCAGAGCCCCACCTTGCCGTTGTTGCGGGGCAGGTGCTTCACCAGCCAGTCGATGGTGTCCCAGGTGTCCGTGGACTCGTCCACGCCGCCGGTGGCCCCGTGGTCCTCGGGCCGCATGTCCACGAACTTCCCCTCGCTCATCCAGCGGCCCCGGGAATCCTGGTAGGCCACGAAGTAGCCCTGGTCCAGGAAGAGGGCGGAGGGCCCGATCTCGGGCCGGTACCCGGCGCCGTAGGGCCCGGCGCTGTAGGGGGTGCGCTGGAGCAGGATGGGGTGGGCCTCGCGGTCGTCTTTGGGCAGGTAGACCACCGTGTGGAGCTTCACCCCGTCCCGCATGGGGATGTCGAACTCGGCCTTGGTGTAGCGGGCCTGGACCGGGTCCGGAGCCGGCGTCTGGGCCGGGGTCTGGGCGGCCAGGGCGCCGGCCAGGACCGGGAGGAGCAGCAGGGGGCGGGCGGGCATGGTCGCTCCAGGGCAGGGCGGACAGAGGCGTGGCAGGCCGGGGGAAGCCGAAGGATAGAATGCCTACGGGGCCGCGCCCTGGGAGTTTATGCGCTTCAAGGTCAACGAGATCTTCCATTCCATCCAGGGCGAAGGCACCCGGGCGGGCCGGGCCTGCCTCTTCATCCGCCTGACGGGCTGCCCCCTGCGCTGCGCCTACTGCGACACCGCGTACGCCTTCTACGAGGGCGGCTTCATGGAGCTGGAGCAGATCCTTGACGAAGTGTCGCGCCGCCTCGGCCCGCCCCGGAAGGGCCCCGACGCCCCCTTCGTGGAGCTCACCGGCGGCGAGCCCCTCGCCCACCCCGATGCGCCGGCCCTGCTGCAGGCCCTCCTCGACCTGGGCTACGAGGTCGCGATCGAGACCGCCGGCAGCCACGACCTCGCGCCGGTGCCGAAGGCGGTGGTCAAGATCGTGGACCGCAAGACCCCCGGCAGCGCCATGGGCGACCGCTGGCTCGAATCCAACCTCGACCACCTCGTGCCCGGCCAGGACGAGCTGAAGTTCGTCCTCACCAGCGAAGCCGACTACGCCTGGGCCAAGGCCTGGTGCGAGGAGCGGACGATCTGGGACCGCGTGACCGTCCTCTTCAGCCCCGTGTGGGGCCAGCTCGACGCCGCCTGGCTGGCGGAGCGGATCGTGGCCGATGGGCTGCCGGTGCGGTTCCAGCTCCAGCTGCACAAAGTGGTGTGGGGTTCGGAGAAGACGGGCGTCTAAACCCCTTACGCGGAGGTCGCGGAGGGGCGGAGGGCCGCGGAGAAAAATCTCTAATATCCGGTGGTGCCAGATGTCTGCGAATGCCAAGTGTGGTTAAATCCCCTTGGCCCATCAAAAGCTTCTTGGTTCTAGTTCCTCGCTCGCCGGATAGTAGAGTTGGGTGGAGTAAATCTATTCTGAGTGGTATCCATAATTCAATGCAATGCACTCGGCCAACAGGAGCAATAGTGAAGAAGCCGGATAGGAGTAGATGGAGCGATTGGCATCAGCTCACTTCAAGTGACCTACCGATTGAAAACAGGCCTGGCGTGTATGTGATTGCCTCGGATTCTGCACTAAATCGATTGGTTGGTATTGATCATAATGGCATTCTAACGATTGGTGAATCCAATCGGCTGAAAGCCAGGGTTAAACATTTCATTGGCTGTGCAATTGGGAAGCCTGAGTTCGGTCATTCAGCAGGTTGGAGATACAGAAATTTGAATTTTGCGAGACAATTTCCTCTTAACTCTTTATACGTGCGGTGGATGTATATTCGAAAAGGTGAGGACGAGTATGAACTAGAGGGATTGCTATTACAGGAGTACGTTAAAAGACATTTTGAACTGCCTCCCTTGAATTACAAATTCAATTTCGGTGGTCCAAAGGCTAGACGAGGTTAGCAGGTAACTTGTGCATGATATAATTGACTGGTGCAGGATTCCGCGGGCAATCTGATTGATCCAGGTTTGCATTATCTGTGCTGCTACAATGCATCAATCTTGTCCTAGGGCATTCTCTTTTGTATGATCTTTAAACTAGCTAAGGTCAATTTCCGACGCGGAATTTGGAACTGGCTAAAAGGTGTATCGGCTACTTGCATCACCAGGCGTCGATACATACATTTTCAACGAACACCATAGGAGTCCATAGATGAGATTGGTGAGTAGGGTCAGTGTATTTCTGTTGTTGCTAGAGGTTGTCGGATGCGGGAAGGGAGCAAAGAACTCTCCCGTTGCGCGCCCAGCTCAACAGGGTGACCTGCTGCAGACGCAGGCGGTACCTCCCCCATCAGATGCGAGGACCAACCTTGTGGGCCGATGGGTTGTAACCGGAGACGGTGAGACAAGGCCATTGGCCTTTCTTGAATTCACTCCGCTTGGTCAGTCTGTTGCGGCTAATCTCGTTTCGCCAGAGGATCCACTCGGGAGAAAGTTTCCTATTGTCTATTCTCTGAAGGGGAAAACTCTAAGCATTTCTTGCTATGGAGGCAGTGACGAGATGGGAGGAAATTTGGAACTTGCTGCGGATGGTACTTATCGCGGCTCATTTGGGTTGAAGGGTGAAGAACATCCAGCTACGATGATGCGGCAATAATGATGAGAACTTCGGGTTAGGCTATAAATATTAATTGCCTGTGCAGGATAGCCTTAGAACGCTGATCATCATTCATGGCAAAAATGGGGCCTTTAAATTTCCCGGTTAGGATCCTCGCGAGGAGGGGACTTCTCCGATGACCAAGGTGACGCCGTTCCTGATGTTCAACGATCAGCTGGAGGCGGCCATGGCGTTCTACACGGCCACCTTCCCGGACTCGGAGATCCGGGACATCGCCCGCACGGGGGAGGACGGGCCGATC
>DASTWQ010000226.1:0-8360 GCA_035758545.1 Holophagaceae bacterium
GGAGGGCGTCGATCTGGGGGTTGATGTTCACGCCGCCGAAGATGACGGAGGAGCGCAGGGGCACGTGCTTGGCGTAGACCCGCGCGGCCTCTTCCACCTGGGCCGCGAGCTCGCGGGTGGGGGTGAGGATGAGCACCCGCAGCGGGTGGCGGGCGGGGGAGCTGCTGGTGCTGAGGTGGGGCTTCAGCCGCTCGAGGATGGGCAGGATGAAGGCCGCGGTCTTGCCGGTGCCCGTCTGGGCACCCGCCAGCAGGTCGCCGCCCGCCAGCACGGCGGGGATGGCCTGGGCCTGGATGGGGGTGGGCTCCGTGTAGCCCGTCTCCTGGACGGCGCGGAGGAGCTCGGCGCTGAGGCCGAGGGTATCGAAGGACATGAGGGCTCCTGGGGCCGATCGGCCCGTGGAAGATCGGCGCCCGGAACGCATCCTCGGCACCGGCCCGCCCGCGCCGTTCCATCGGAAGGCCGGGGCCGGTCAAGGCAAGGGAAGAAGGAAGATCGAGGCCACGCCGACCGGGGGCACGCTCGATTCGCCTTCCAGCTTATCGGGCCGGGGCCCGGAAACCAAGCTGATTCGGTGATCTCGCCGGATCAGGCGCAAGGGAAGGAACCTCACCACGCGGAGGGCCGCGGAGGAGGCGCCGACCCATCAGGCCCTTCGTGCCTTCGTGGTGAGCAGGCCGAGCGTTCAGCCCTTCACGCCCCGGTGCAGGGCCACGATGCCGCCGGTGAGGTTGGTCCACGCCACCTGCGCGAAGCCCGCGGCCTCCAGCTCGGCGGCGAGCTCCCGCTGCTTCGGGAACTGGCGGATGCTGTCCGGCAGGTACTCGTAGGCGGAGCGGTCGCCGCTGAGCCAGCCGCCGATGCGCGGCAGCACCTTCAGCGAGTACCAGGTGTAGAGGCCCCGCAGACCGGGGATCACCGGCGTGCTGAACTCGAGGATCGTGAGCATCCCGCCGGGCTTCAGCACCCGCAGGAACTCGGCGTAGGCCCTGGCCCGGTCCTCCACGTTGCGGATGCCGTAGCAGATGGTGAGGCCATCGAAGGTCGCGTCCTTGAAGGGCAGCTTCTGCGCGTCCGCGTCGGCGCTGGCGAAGACGAGCCGGTCGTAGCCCTTCTTCCGGAACTTCGAGGGGCCCAGCCGGAGCATGGCGTGGGTGAAGTCCGTGCTCACCACCTCCGCGCCGCGGCGGGCCAGGGCCAGGGAACTGTCGCCGGTGCCCGCCGCCACATCCAGGTAGCGCAGGCCCGCCGCGGCGCCGGAGGCCCTCGCCATCCGCCACCACCAGTAGAAGTCCACCCCGCCGGAGAGCACGTGGTTCAGGAGGTCGTAGCGGCCCGCGATGCCGCTGAACATGCTCTGGACCTGCTTGCCTTCGGGCACGTCGCCTCCTGGGCCCTCCATCTTCGCAAGGGGCGACGCACGCACCAACAGGAAGGGGCCCTCGCGGGCCCCTTCCTGGGGTGTGGATCGCGCTAGCGGCGCCAGGGGGCTCCGCCGCCGCGGCTCCCGCCGCCGGGGTTGCCCCGGGGGGGTTCGGACCGGCTGGGCTCTGGACGGCTCGGTTCAGGACGGCTCGGCTCGGGGCGGTTCTCCCGGGCCGGGGGCGGCGCGGGCTGCCGGTTCTCCATGCGGGGCGGGACTTCCCGGGGCGGGGCTTCACGGCGGGGGGCCTGGGGCATGGGCGGCGCCTCCCGGCGGGGGGCGGGACGGTCCATGTCCCGCTCGAAGCTGCGGTCCGGAACCGGCCGGCGGTCCGGGGCGGGACGACCGCCGCGGTCCGGGGGCACGATGCCGCCGTTTCCGCCGCGATCGGGCGCTGGGGCGGGCCGGCGGTCCGGGGCAGGCTCACGGTCCGGGAACGGGCGGCCACCCCGGTCGGGGGGCACGATGCCGCCGTTCCGGCCGCGGTCCGGCCCGGGGCGCTGATCCTGCGTCGGGCGCGGGTCCGGGCGGCCGGTGTTGCCGCGGCCCGGAGGCACGATGCCGCCGTTCACGCCGCGGTCGGGCGCGGGCGCCGGCCGGCCGCCGCGGTCCGGGGGCACGATGCCCGTATTGCCGGGGCGGCCCTCGGGACGGCGGTTCAGGATGCCGCGGTCCTCGAAGGGCACGCGGCCGGGGGCGGCGCCCCCGCCCTGGCGGTTGGGCGGCACGATGCCGGTGTTGCCGGGCCGGCCCGCCGCGCCCGCGGGCCGGAAGTAGACCTGGCGGCCGGCGGTGGCGGCGCGCTGCTGGTAGGCGGCGAAGCGCTCATGGGCGACCGCGGGCTGGAAGGCCCGGCGGAAGTCCCGGCCGGGGTTGCGGAACTCCGAGGCGGTGGCGATGAGCGGGCGGGTCCGCCAGGGGGCGGCGAGGCCGCGGTTGGGGGTCCAGGAGCTGGCGCCGGTGCCGCGGTTGAAGCCGTAGAGGATGTTCCGGTCGTAGGCGCAGTAGCGGTTCACGTAGCGGACGTTGATGTAGTTCACGCTCACGACGTTCCAGCAGTAGCCGCCGCCCCAGGCGCCGTAGCCCCAGGTGCAGGGGTCGTTGTAGTAGCCCAGGGGGGCCCAGCCGCAGTAGCCGTCCCAGCTGCTCCAGGCCACCCAGGCGGGGCTGTAGTAGAGGCCGGGGATCCAGGTCCAGCCCAGGCCCACGGTCCAGGCCCAGCGGCCGTGGTGGTAGGTCACGTAGGCCCAGGGGTCGTAGCTGATCCAGGTCATGCCACCGGGGTAGGCCGCCCAGCGGCCCTCGTAGTAGGGGCGCCAGTCCTGGGCGACACCGCTGGGCTTCCAGACCCAGCCGTACTGGTCCGAGTAGACCCAGGAGCCGTGGCTGTCCAGGTCGTCGGAGTAGTAGCGCAGCTCCGAGGGGACCCGGTCCCAGGACTCGCCGCGGCGGACCCGCCAGGCGCCGTCGCTCCAGCGGTCGAAGTCGTCGGCATCGTAGGTGTTGAAGGCGCGGATGCGGTCCAGGCGGTCCTCGGGCCCGAAGACCGAGATCTGCTCGCCGGCGCCCAGGGAGGCGTCGTCCCGGCGGTCCGAGACGCGGACGTGGCCGCTGGTGACGCTCACCCGGGCGACGCCGTCGCCATCCACCTCGACGTTGAAGGTCGCGCGGTCCGAGCAGGCCACGGAGCCCGAGGGGGTGTCGACCCGCACGCGGGCGTCGGAGTCCTCGTCCAGCTTCACGCGCAGGCGGCCCCGGTCCAGGCGCAGCAGCACCTGGCGGTCGCCGTTCTCGTCCTTGAAGAGGCTGGCCACCGTGAACCGGGTGCCCCGGGAGAAGGCCACGCGGGTGCCGTCCGCCAGTTGCAGGACACCACGGCCGCTGCTTTCCACCACGTCCCCTTCGCCCACCGGCGTGCCCTTCTGGAGCTCGTCCTGGACATCGCCCTTGGTGATGCGGACATCGCCGTCGAGGGCGCGGACCATGGCGTAGTGGTCGGGGTTCTCCCCCTGGTACTCCTGCTGGGCGGCGGCGTCGGGGGCCTGGGCAGGGAGGAAGGGCGAGGCCAGGCCGGGGAGGACGAGCAGGGCGGCAAGGCGGGTGCGGGGGATCATGGCTGCCTCCTTGAGAGGTTGGATGCGCTCGGGGGCCCGGAAGCTCCCGGGAGGGTAGAAGCCAGGGCCGTGCCAGGGTTGAGCGCGACCCGGAAACCCATCAGGGAAAAGGCTTCAGGGCGGTGCCCTGGGGCGGTGGCACCGACGGGGGGCCGAGGCGGGCGAACTGGGGCAGGAGGGCCAGCCAGGGCAGCGCCCAGGCCTGGGGGTGGCCCTCCGGCCCCTGGGCAGCCTGGATGAGGAGCCGCGACGGCCCGAAGACCAGGTCGAACTCCTCCCCCCGGGGAAGCGGGAGGTAGATCGCCTGGGCCGTGGCAGGATGCACCACGGTCAGCACGCGCTCTCCGTCCTCCAGGATCCAGAGCAGTCCCGCCAGCGAGGGCCGCACGTCCGACTGGCCCCAGGGCAGGCCGCCGGGACCCCCGGCGAGGGGGTCCGCCGCCGGGAAGGCCAGGTGGTCCAGATCCGTCACGGGTCGCCCCCCGTCCCGCCAGACCTTCCGGGGCCGGCCCGGCAGGCCCAGGCGGAGGGTGCGCACGCCGGCACCGTTCCAGACCTCCAGGGTGCCGTCGGGCGCGATGCGGGCCGTCACCGGCCCGGTCGGGGAGGCGGTTGATGCGGAGGCATCCGGAGTCGGATCGGGCCGGGGCGGGAGGCCCTCCACGGGCTGCCAGGTGGGCGCGGCCCCGCCCTGCCAGGGCAGGCTGCGGGGCCCCTTCCCCACCTGGGGCGCCTGGGCCGGCAGAGAGGCCGCCGCGGCCGTCAGGAGGAGGGCGACCAGCCGCACAGGGCCTCCAGGTTGCGGGTGGTGAGCTCCGCGAGCCGCGCCGGGGCGAGACCCCGCAGCTCCGCCACCCGCTCGGCGGTGAAGCGCACGAAGCCGGGCTCGTTGGCCTTGCCCCGCATGGGCACCGGCGCGAGGAAGGGCGCGTCCGTCTCCACGAGGATGCGGTCCTCCGGCGCCCAGGCCGCCACGTCGCGGATGGCCTCGGCGGTCCTGAAGGTGACGATGCCCGAGAAGCTGAGGTGGAAGCCGAGATCGAGGGCGCCCTCGGCGAAGGTCCGGTCCTCGCTGAAGCAGTGGATCATGCCGCCCACGGCCTCGGCGCCCTCCTCCCGGAGGATCCGCAGCGTCTCCGCCGGCGCCGAGCGGGTGTGGATCATCAGCGGCTTGCGGTGGCGCTTCGCGAGGCGGATCTGGGCCCGGAAGACCTCCGCCTGGACATCCCGGGGGCTGTGGTCGTAGTGGAAATCCAGGCCCGTCTCGCCCACGAAGCGGCAGGCGGGATCCGCGAGCATCGCGTCCAGGGCCCCCTCGACCTCCGGGGTCCAGGTGGCGGCCTCGTGGGGATGGACGCCGAGGGAGGCCCGCACCTGGGCCGTGGCCCGGGCCAGCTCCAGCACCGCGCGGGAATCCGCCAGGTCCGTGCCCACGGCGATGAAGCCGCTGACGCCGGCCTCCCGGGCCCGGGCGAGCAGGGCGGACGTCTCCTGGCCTTCCGCCAGGTAGGCCCCCGTGAGATGGCAGTGCGCGTCCACGAGCATGGCCCCATTGTCCCACTTTCTGCCGCTGGGGCTTGGCAGCCCGCCAGGGACCTCGATAATGTCCCTGGACTTCCCATGCCAGCCTTCCCGACCCTGCCCTGGCTCCCGCGCTGGTTTCGCGGGGCGGTCCTGGCTGCCCTGCTCCCCGCCGCGCTGGCGCCCTCCCTCTCCGCCCAGGAGGCGGCGTTCCGCCGGTTCGGGCTCGACGATGGCCTGCCCCAGAGCCAGGTGACGGCGCTCATGGAGGACAGCCACGGCTTCCTCTGGGTGGGCACCAACACCAACGGTCTGGCCCGGCTCTCCGCCGGCGCCTTCACGCCCTTCGGCATCCGGCAGGGGGTGCAGGCGCGCTCCATCTCGGACCTCATGGAGGATCGCCAGGGCCACATCTGGGCCGCGAGCTTCGACACGGGCCTCAGCGAGATCGCGGGGCTCGAGGTCCACAACTTCGGCCCCGACCAGGGCCTGGGCAGCTCCCAGGTCTACAACCTCGCCCTGGATCCCGGCGGCCGCGTCCTCGCCGGCACCCGCCTGGGCCTCTACCGGCAGGGCGACGAGGGCGGCTTCGCCCTGGTGCCTCTGCCGGACGGCTGGGGCGGCCAGCCCATCTACGCCCTGGAGCAGGAAGGCCGCGACCACGTCTGGATGGCCTCCCGCGGCGGCCGCGTCGCCCGCTGGGACGGCCGGGCCCTGGAGGAGCACCCGCTCCCCGCCGGCACGGGCCCGGACGACTTCATCAGCCTGAAGCTGGATCCCTCCGGCACGCCCTACGTCCTGCTGCGGAACCGCCTGCTGAAGCTGGCCCGGGGCGCCTGGACCCCGGTGCCCCTGGAGGGCGTGGGCCCCGATCCCAAGCTCCGCACCCTCACCTTCAGTGGCGGTGGGCTCCAGATCTCCCTCGGCGGCGACGGGCTCTGGCTCCGGAACCCCGACGGCCGGACCACCCTGCTCCGCCAGGCGGACGGCCTGCCCCACGAGAGCATCACGGCGGTGCTGCGGGATTCCCGCGGCATTCTCTGGATCGGCTCCGACGGCGGCGGCCTCCAGGCCCAGGCCCTGCCCCGGCTGCGCTCCGTGAGCCGGGGCGGCGCCCCCGGCGAGGGGCTCGGCGCCATCATGGGCATCCTCGAACTGGGCCCGGAGGACTACCTCCTCGCCGCGAGCACAGGCATCTACCGCTACCGGGACGGCCAGGGCATCGTCCGCCGCTGGTCCCGGGAGGACGGGATGCCCTCCAGCGAATGCTGGGCGCCCCTGGCGGACGGCCGCGGCGGCGCCTGGGTGGGCACGGACCGGGGCCTCGTGCACTGGCGGCCGGACGGCCGCCTGGAGAAGGGCCCCAAGGAGCTGGATCCCGCCGCCGTGGTCGCCCTCGCCCGGGTGGGCGACCGCCTCTACGCCGGGACGGACCGCGGCCTCTTCGAGCTGGACCAGGACGGCCGCTACCTCAGCACCTGGGCCGCGCCGAAGGAACAGGGCCTCAACCAGGTCTTCAACCTCCTCGCCGACCATGGCGAGCTGCTGGTGGGCCTGCGCCTGGGCATCTACGCCTTCAAGGGCGGCCATTGGGAGAAGCGCTACCTCAACGCGCCCTTCGCCACCGAGAGCATCCAGGCCATGGTGCGGGACCCTCGAGGCCGGTTCTGGGTGGGCACCACCAGCGGGGTCTACGTGGAGGACGGCGCGGGCTGGTCCAGCCGCGGCGTGCGGGAGGGCCTGCCGGACGACAACATCTCCTTCATCCAGCCCCTGGGCGGGGACCGGGTCGCCGTGGGGCACGGCAAGGGCGTCTCCATCCTCGCCGGGGAGCGCACCCTCGGCCGCCTCACCCACAGCCAGGGCCTGCTGTCGGACGAGACCAACCACGACGGCGTGCTCCTGGATTCCAAGGGCCGCCTCTGGATCGGCATGATCGGCGGCGTGGACATCCTGGAGGACGCCGCGGCCTTCACGAGCGCCGACCTGCCACCGCCGGTGGTGACGGGCCTGAGCTGGCCCGGGGGCGCCTACCTCTACCCCATCAACGTCGACCTGCCGCCCCATCCCTCCATCGTCTCCATCGACTACGGCGTCGCCGCCCCGGTGCTGCCGGACCAGCCCCGCCTGGAGGCGCTGCTGGAGGGCGTGGACGCCGCCTGGCGCCCGGCGGACGGGGGATCCCTCCACTACGTGCACCTGTCGGGCGGCCGCTATCGCTTCCGGCTGCGGGTCTCCGCGGACGGCATCCACTGGGTGGAGGCCGGCCCCCTGGACCTGGAGATCCGCCGGGCCTGGTACGAGCACCGGTGGGTCCAGGCCCTCCTCGCCCTGGCGGGCCTGCTGCTCAGCGGCGGCCTCGTATGGTGGCGGCTGCGCCGGCTGTCCCGGCGCGCCCGGGCCCTGGAGGGCAAGGTGGAGGCCCGCACCACGGAACTGGCCCGACAGAACCGCGCCCTCGACCAGGCCCACCAGCAGATCAAGCGGGACCTGGAGGGCCGTCTGCGCCTCATGGACATGGTCACCCACGACCTGCGCTCGCCCCTCACCAGCCTCACCCTCAGCGTGGACCGCCTGCGGGAGGGCCCCGAGGACGAGGCCGAGCGCGAGATGCTCCACGGCATCCTGCACCGGGAGACCCAGCGCATGGAGGGCATGGTCCGCCAGCTCCTGGACCGGTCCCGCGCCGAATCCCTCTTCCAGGGCGCCGAGCTGCAGCCCTGCGCCCCCGCGGACCTGCTGCAGGGCATCGAGCCGGTGCTGCGCCTCAAGGCCCAGGACAAGGGCCTCGACCTGCAGATCGAGGCCGCCGCGGACACCGACCGCGCCAAGGTGCTGGTGGATCCCGGCGCCATGCAGCAGGTGCTCCTCAACCTCTTCGAGAACGCCCTCAAGTTCACGCCGCCCGGCGGGCGCATCGGGATCCGGTCCACCCTCGAGCGGGGCCCCGGCGTCTGGCGGCTGGAGGTCTGGGACACCGGCCGGGGCCTGAGCGAGGAGGAGGCCGAGCGCATCCTCCAGCCCTTCGTCCAGGCCAAGGCCGAGGACGCCTCCCGGGGCTGGGGCCTGGGCCTTTCCATCTGCCTCAGCCTGCTGGAGCTCCAGAAGGGCGAGTTGCGCGTCCGCAGCGAGCCCGGTCAGGGCGCGTCCTTCATCATCACGCTGCCGCTGCTGGAGGCGTAGCAGGCTGGAGGCTGGAGGCTGGAGGCTGGAGGCTGGAGGCTGGAGACCGGAGGCTGGAGGCTGGAGGCTTCCCTGCGGCGGCCCTGCGGGCCGCGCCTTCCGTTCAAGGAGGACCGGCG
>DASTWQ010000250.1:0-11103 GCA_035758545.1 Holophagaceae bacterium
AGGACAGGGAAGGGGTGGCCCATGGGATCCTCCTGAGAAAGGGCACTCAGGAGAGATCGAAGGACGTGCCAGAAGCTTTAAGTCACTGATCCCAATCTTTGAATGATTTGAAGATTGGATAAATAGTCATCAAAAAGAGACAGAAATATTAAAATGAATCTCAAATTATTGGAATAAAGAAATTTAATTGAAGTCTGGCGAGCCCGGCGCGAATGGAAACAGGTGACAGCTTCACAGGGCCAAGTGCCGGGCCTCGCCGAACAGGCCTGCCACGTGGGCGGCATCGTTGAGGCGCACCACCTCCAGGCGCCCGGGCTCGGGGCCCTCCAGGAGGTTGAGGGTCGCGGGGGCCTGGCGGAAGGACCAGATCCGGGCCAGGGGCAGGCCCAGGAGCCGGGCGAGGATCACCCGGTTCACGGCGTCGTGGGCCACCACGAGGGCGAGGTCCTCGGCGCCTAGCCCCGCGCAGGCGGCCACGAAGGCCGGCCAGGCCCGGTCCTGGACCTGCTGGAGGGACTCGCCGCCGGGCATCTGCACGGTGTCCGGGGCCTGGCGCCAGGCCTTGAGCCGGGGCCCGTCCTCCCCGGCGAGCTCGGCGGCCAGCTTGCCCTCCCAGGCCCCGTGGGCGATCTCCTGCAGGCCCGGCTCCAGGGTGAGCATGCCCGCCCGGTGACCCAGGGCCAGCTCCGCCGTGCGCCGGGCCCGGGACAGGGGCGAGGCCACGGCCCGGGCCAGGGGCAGGTCCTTCAACCGGGCGCCGAGGGCCGCGGCCTGGCGCTCGCCGGCCTCGGAGAGGGGGATGTCCATCTGACCCTGGTAGCGCCCCTCGGCGTTCCAGGGCGTCTCGCCGTGGCGGCAGAGCAGCACGCGCATCAGAGCACCTCCAGGCCGAGGATGCCGGGGATGGCCCGGATGGCCGTCACCTGGGGCGCCGGCACCTCCCGGTCCACGGTGATGGCGCCGAGGGCCTGGCCGTCGCCGGTGGCGCCCAGGGCGAAGGTGACGATGTTGATGCCCGCGGCGCCCAGGTGGGAGCCCACCAGGCCGATGACGCCGGGCCGGTCCTCGTTGCGCAGGATCAGCAGGTGCGCCCTCGGATCGAAGTCCAGCTCCACGCCGTCGAGCCGGACGACCCGGGGGCCGCGGTGCAGGGTCGCCTCCAGCTCCCGGGCGGCGCCGCCGCCCTCGATGCGGATCCGCAGCAGGCGGTCGAAGCCGTCGCCGTCGCCGCCCAGGGTCTCGCTGACCTGCAGGCCGCGGGCCGTGGCCTCCTGGAGGGCGTTCACCGGCGTGACCCGGCCGGAGGCGGAGCCCATCAGCGCGGCCACCAGCAGGCGCGTGAGGGGCTTGGGGTCCAGCTTGTCCACGCGGCCGGCGTAGGTGAGGTGGAGGCGGTCCGCCGCCGGGATGAGCTTCGCGCAGAGCCGGCCCAGCGCCGTCATGAGCGGCAGCCAGGGGCCCATCTCCTGGGCGGCCTCCGGCGAAAGCGGCGGCAGGTTCACGCAGCCCGCGATGGCCCCCGTCTGGATGAAGTCCAGCACCTGCCGCGCCAGGATGGCGCTGACGGCGCGCTGGGCCTCCTTCGTGGCGGCGCCCAGGTGGGGCGTGAGCACGAGGCGTGGGTGCTTCCGGAGGGGCGAGTCGCTCGGCAGGGGCTCGGTGACGAAGGTGTCCAGGGCCGCGGCGGCCAGGTGGCCCTCGTCCAGGAGCTTCACCAGGGCCTTCTCATCCACGAGCCCGCCCCGGGCGGCATTGATGACGCAGGCGCCCTTCTTCAGGCGGCGCAGGGCCGCCTCGTCCAGGAGGTTCGTCGTCTCCTTGGTCCGCGGGATGTGCAGCGTGACGATGTCGCTCCAGGCCAGCAGCGCCTCCAGGTCCATCATGGGCACGGTCATGCGCGCGGCGGCGGCGGCGGGGAGGAAGGGGTCATGGGCGGCCACCTCCATGCCCAGGCCCCGGGCCTTGCGGGCCACGGTGGCGCCGATGCGGCCGAGGCCGATGATGCCGAGCTTCTTGCCCTCCAGCTCGAAGCCCGTGAGCCCGGACTTGGGCCACGCGCCGGCCTTCATGCCCGCGTCCGCCGCGGGGATGTGCCGGGCCAGGGCGAAGAGCAGGGCCAGGGCCTGCTCGGCGGCGGCGAGGGTGTTGCCGTCCGGGGCGTTCATGACCGCGATGCCGCGGTCCGTGGCGGCGTCCACGTCGATGGTGTCCACGCCGGCGCCGGCGCGGCCGATGAGCTTCAGCTTGTCGGCGCCCTTCAGCGCCTCGGCGTCCACCTTGGTGGCGCTGCGGACGAGGAGGACGTCCACGCCGGCGAGGGCTGCGGCCAGGGCCGCGGGGTCCTTGATGGGGTCAGAGGTCTCGACGGTCCATCCCGCCGAGCGGAAGGCGGCGAGGCCCTCCTCGTGGATGCCGTCGCAGGCGAGCACGCGCATGGGAAACTCCTTTCCCGCAGATGCCGCCGATGACGCAGATTGAAATCGGCGGCATCTGCGCAATCTGCGGATGAATGTTCTAGTTGAGAATCTCGGCGAGGACGGCCTGGGCGGCGTCGCCGCCGGGGCGCTGGATCGCGACGCCCCGGGCGGCGAAGGCCAGCTCCAGGGCCTGGATGACCATGAGGGTGTCGAGGCTGTCGGTGTAGCCGAGGTGGGCGACGCGGATGGTGCGGCCCTCCATCTCGCCCTGGCCGTCCGCCAGGCTGAGGCCGGCCTTGTCCCGCAGGGCCTTGAGCAGCTGCGTGGAGCCCTCCACGCCGACGGCGGTGAGGGCGTTGCCGGGGGCTTTCGCCAGGCTGGGCAGCCCCCAGGCCGCCAGCGCCGCCCGGAAGGCCTTGGCCTGCAGGGCGGCGTTGGCGATGAGCGATTCGACGCCGCCCTGGGTCTCCAGCCAGCGGCAGGCGGCGTCCAGCGCCGCGACGAGGCCGATGGCCGGGGTCCAGGCGGTGCCGTCGCTGGCATGGGCCTTCAGCTCGTTCCGCAGGTCGAAGTACATGCGCGGCAGGTGGGGCCGGTCGAGCTGGGCGAGGTAGCGCGCGGAGAGGCCGAGGAAGGCCAGCCCCGGCTGCAGGGCGAGGGCCTTCTGGGAACCGCAGACCAGGGCGTCGCAGCCGTCCGCGAGGCGGATGTCGTGGACGCCGACGCCGGTGATGCCGTCCACCAGCACCAGGGCCTCGGGCTGGAGCTCCTTGAGGATCGCGGCCATCGCCTTCACGGGATGGCGCACGCCGGTGGAGCTCTCGTGCTCCTGGACGCAGAAGGCGGCGAGCTTCGGGGCGGCCTTCACCGCGGCGCGGAAGGCGTCCAGGTCGAAGGTCTCGCCGTAGGGCGCCTTCATTTCGACCACCGAGAGGCCGTAGCCCTTCGCGAGCTGGATCCAGCGCTCGCCGAACTTGCCGGCGTGGGCGATGAGCACCGTGTCGCCCGGGGCGCAGGCGTTCACCAGGGCGGCCTCCAGGCCGCCGGTGCCGCTGCAGGAGAGGAGGGCCACCTCCTCGCCGGGATCCAGGCGGTAGAAGCGGCGGAGTCCCTCCCGGGCGCTGCGGAACAGCGCGCGGAACGCCGGCGTGCGGTGGTGCACGGTGGCGAGGGATTGGGCGGCGAGACCCTCCGGCAGGAGTGGGGTGGGGCCGGGGGTCAGAAGGCGGGGCTTCACGAGCATGGGCTCTCCTGACGGAAGAAAAGGGGTCATATGCGGGGCGGGTGCCGCCCGTTGGGAAGGGACCACTCTGCCCGGGCCCCCGGCCCGGCGCAAGGCCCGACCCTCGGTCGGTCAGGAGCCTTTGCGCTCCGTCAGGTCCCGGATCATGGCCGCGTCCAGCAGCAGCTCACTCAGGGGGATGTCCAGGGGCGCGTCCTCCAGGTGGCAGGTGTCCACGAACCGGAGGTCCGGCCGGTCCCACTTGAGCACCTCGAAGGCCGCCATGAGGCCCTCCATCCGCCGGGCGGTGGCCTGGACCAGGCGGCCCTCCCGGACGTAGAGCACGCCCATGCGCCGCCAGGAGCGCACGGTGAGGGTGCAGGTGCGCCGCTCCATCTCGAGCAGGGACAGGAAGCTCTCCAGCCCGAGCCCCTGCACGGAGCCCCCCACCGACAGCTCCAGCAGGGCCTTGGCGTGGCGCTGCAGGCTCTCCGGGGAGACGGGCTTGGGCAGGATCCGCAGGGCGCCCAGCTGCTCCATCATCGGATAGCGGTCCAGGTCCAGGCAGCCGCTCACGACGATCACCGGCACCGCGGGCAGCCGCTCGTAGAGGTGGATGAGCAGCTCGTAGCCGCTCATGCGGGGCATCAGCAGGTCCGTGACCACCAGGTCCACGGGCTCCTGGGCGAGGATGGCCTTGGCCTCCTCCCCGTCCCCGGCGGTGAGCACGCCAGCCCCGGGGATCCCAAGGAGGGCCCGCTTCCAGACCTGGAGCACCACGCGCTCGTCATCCACCGCGAGGATGGTCTTCACCGAGGTCCGCTCATTGGCGGGCGCCGCGTCTCCAGGAGGGGGCATGGGGCGAGCTTATCAGTTCGCCCGCATGAGCAGGCGGGCCTTCGCCTCCACGAGGAAGGCCTCCATGGGCTGGTGGAAGGTCCGCTCGATCTTGCAGGCCTCCATCATCGTCACGTCCGCCCGGTCCCAGCCCAGGATCTCGACGGCGGCGTCCGCGTCCTCCTTGGCGCCCGTCACCGCGTGGATGAGCTGGCCGTCCTGGATGTAGAGCATGCCGCTGGCGCCGTTCTGGCCGTGCACCGTGAGGGTGCAGGTCTTCTTCTCCCAGAAGACGAGGGTCATGAGCGTGAGGAGGTTCATGCCCCGGAACCGGCCGTCCGGCGCCTTGTGGAGCAGGGCCTCCACCGCCGAGCGGAGGGAGTCCGTCTGGGGGGGCTTGGAGAGCACCCGGAGGGCGCCCAGCTCCTGCACCTTGTCCCGCTTCTCGTCGTCCAGCACGCCGCTGAGCACGAGCACGGGGACGGCCGGGTAGCGGGAGGTCACGTGGGTGAGGAGCTGGAAGCCGCCCATGAGAGGCATCTCCAGGTCGCTGACGATGAGATCCACCGCGTGGTCCCGGAGCAGCTCCACGGCCTCCAGGCCGTTGGAAGCCGTGAGCACCTTGCGTTCCGGGCCCTCCAGGGTCCGCCGCACGACGAGCAGCGTCAGGCGGTCGTCGTCCACGGCCAGGATGACTTTCGAGGCAGGAGTCTCGGGCACAGGGGGATCCTCGAAGGTGAGGATATCAGGGTGCAACACCCATCAAGGACCGCCCCGGGAGGCCCTCAGCCGCTCCGCCAAGGTCTCCATGCGGTCCAGGAGCAGGTCGATGTCCGGGTCCAGCAGGCCCGGGCTGCTGCCGGAGGCCGCCTCGTTCAGCAGCGCCAGGGCGAGGTGCTCCAGCCGGCGCAGGCGGTGGGCATGGGGGTCGTCCGCCGGGACCGGGGCGGGGGCCTGGGAATCGCGGGGCTCAGGCATGGGGCCTCCTCACCTTCAAGGCTGGGCCTGATCCCGCCGCAGCGCCAGCTCCATCTGGAGCGCCTCGGCGCTGAGGGAGAAGGCCGGCTCCACCAGGCAGGCCTCGATGAACTCCAGGGTGGGAGAGGGCCACCCGCACATGGCGAAGGCCGCCTCCAGGCCCGCCTGGTCCCCGGCCTCCGCCTGGATGAGGCGGCCCCGGTCCAGGTAGATGCGGCCGAGCCGGGAGCCGGCATGGACCGTCACGGTGGCGGTGCGGCCCTCCCACTGGAGCAGCTGGAGGAAGGCCGGGAGGGAGATGCCCCGGGCGGCGCCTTCGGGATGGCTCCTCAGCTCCCGGATCTGCGCCGCCAGGACCGGGTATTCCGGGGGCTTGGCGTGGATGCGGAGGGCGCTGCCCGCCAGCAGGTGCTCGAGGGTGGTGAGGTCCCCGACCCCGGTCAGGACGAAGACCGGCAGACCGGGGTAGCGGGCGGAAAGCTCCGCCACCAGCTGGAAGCCGTCCATGCCCGGCATGTGCAGGTCCGTCACCACCGCCGCCACCTGCAGGTGCCGCAGGGCCTCCAGGGCGGCCTTGCCTTCGGGGGCCGTGAGCACCCGGAAGGGCCCCGCGTCGGCGAGGGCCGCCGCCTGGAAGGCCCGCACAGCGGGATCGTCTTCCACCAGCAGGATGGTGAGGGGATCGGTCCCGGGGGTCGCCATGCCCGTAGGATGCGCGGAGGTCCGGGCCCGTCGCAATGAAGCCCCGGGCCCGGGCCCGTCAGCGGGCCTCGCCCTTGGGGATCCTCCGGGCCGGGGCGGGCTCCTTCGCCACCACGGCGGCGGCCTCGGCGGCGTCGGCAGGATGGTCCTTCCGCCACTGCACGCTCCAGGCCGGCAGCGCGTAGTCCTCGTAGGTCCGCAGCTTCCGGTCCTGGGCCTCCAGGGTCTGGAGCACCGCGTCCCGGATGTCCTGGGGCTTGGGCGCGCCAATGCCCTCCCAGACCGGCTCCTGGAAGTAGGCCCTCAGGGTGGCCTCCGCGGGCTTGCCCCAGGGGGCGTAGGTCCGGTCCCCGGGGCCGCCGGGCAGCTCGTGGTCCTTCAGCCGCTCGCCGTAGAGGTAGTAGAAGACCGCCGCGCCGTCGCTCCAGTTCTTCAGGACGCTGAAGGCGCCCTTCAGCAGCTCGTCCTGGAGGGCCGGGTCCGCCGGCTTGTCCGTGCGGAAGTCCCAGGGGCCCACGTGGGCGTGGGCCACGCTGGGGTAGCCCACCTCCGTGATCATCACGGGCCGGCCGAAGCGGGCCTGGAGGGTGCGGGCCTTCTCCACGATCCACCACCACTCGTCCACGATCTGCTTCCGGGTCGGGTAGTCGTCGTACTTGGCGATGGGGTCGTAGGTGTTCATGCCGATGACATCGAGGCAGTCCCCGAAGGTGAAACTGTCGTGAGAATCGAAGTTCACGCTGTAGGTGACCTTGCCCGCGTAGACCCGCCGCACCGCCTGGATGAGGGCGCACCACTGGTCCCGGAAGCGGTGGGTCGTCGCCATCTCCGTCCCCACGCTGTACCACTCCACCCCGCCCTGCTGGGCCAGGGCCGCGAGGTGGACATTGAAGGCGGTGTAGGCCTTCCACCAGGCGTCCCAATGGTCCGGCCGGATGTTGCCGCGCCACCACTTGGCGTTGTCCGCCTCGTCCTTGATGTTGATGGTGGGGAAGAACATGATCCGCAGGTTGCGGGCCCGGGCCTCCTGGAAGGTGCGCAGCAGGGCCTCGTCCGTGGGGCTGGAGGTCGGGTGGCGCCGCACGGTGTCGGCGTGGCCCGAGTCCATGCGGTAGATGGCCTGCAGGCTCACGCAGGTGGCGCCGCTGGCGGCGATGCGGTCCAGTTCCGCGGCGTAGTCGTAGTCCGGCACCCCGGCGTAGAGGCCCAGCACGATGCCCCGGGGCTGGGGCACGAGCTTCACGGCCCGGACATGGCGGACGACGAGGAGGGTCGCGGGCACCGCCAGCAGCGATGCCCAGGCGATCACGCGGCGGATCATGGGCGCTCCGAACCCTTCACGGTATCAGGGGCCGCCCCGCGTCAGGCCTTCGGATCCTTCGCCAACCGCTCCACCCGCACCTGGGCCACCTTCGGCCCGTCCATGCGGAGCACCGTGATCCGGGAGCCGTCCTCCACGAGGCTGTCCCGCACCCTCGGCACCCGGCCCAGGCGGGCCATGACCAGGCCGCCGACGGTGTCGAAGCCGTCCCGCTGCCAGTCCAGGTCCAGGGCCGAGGCGACGTCCTCCACGTGGGCCTGGCCGGACACCAGCCAGAGGCCCTCGCCCAGGATCTGCACCTCCGGCGCGCCCCCGGGCTCCTCGGGGATCTCGCCGAAGACCTCGTCCAGCAGGTCCCCGAGGGTCACCAGGCCCGCCACGCCGCCGAACTCGTCCACCACCACAGCCAGGCCGATGCGGGCCCGCTGCATCTCCCGCAGCACCTCGCCGGCGGGCTTGCTCTCCGGCACGAAGAGGGGCGGCTTCATGAGCTGGCGCAGGGGCGTGGTCGCGTGGTCCGGCAGGCCCAGCAGGTCCTTGAGCCGCAGCACGCCCACGACCTTGTCCAGGCGCTCCTCGTAGAGGGGGAGGCGGCTCCGGCCGCAGGCCCGGAAGGCCTCCCAGGCCTCGTCCAGGCTGGCCTCCACCGGCAGGGCCCGCATGGCCGTGCGCGGCGTCATCAGCTCCCGCACGACGGTGTCGCCCAGGGAGACGACGTTGCGGATCAGCTCCCGGTCGTCCGCCTCGAGGATGCCCTCGGCCTCGCCCTCCTCCAGCAGCGCGGTGACGGCCTCCTCGGTTGGGTCCTCGTCGTCGTCGCCATCCGCCCGTTCCTGGGCCTCGTGGCGGCGGGTGACGGCGGCGGCGACGGGGTTCACCAGCGGCGCCAGCAGGCGCTGGGGCAGGTCGAACCAGGGGAAGAGCCGGTCCAGCCAGCCGGCGGGATCGCCCGCCACCAGGAGGGCGGGGAGCGCCAGGTCGAAGAGGTAGAGGTAGGCCGCCGTGACCGCGCCCAGGATCCAGAGCCGGCCCGGCCAGGCGTCCGCCACGGGCCAGGCCGCGAGGAAGAGCAGGGCCAGCAGCAGCACGTTCCAGAGTCGCAGGGACATGCCGAGGATGCGGGGCTGGCCCAGCAGGTCCGCCAGCCGCGGGTGGCGGAAGGCCTCCTCCTCCAGCAGCACTCGGCGCTGCAGGGAGGGCAGGGCGTTGTAGGCCGCCAGCAGGCAGGCCAGCAGCGCCCGGTAGAGCGCCAGCAGGACCAGGGCGGCGGCGGTCCAGAAGACAGGAGAGCTGCTACTGCTAGGGTCGGTCACGGCTTCAAGGTATCAGGGGCGGGATTCGAGGTGACGAGGGGTGAGGCCTGGAAGCAGGACGGAACGGCGCTTCGTCCCGCCTCCAGGCCTCATCACCTCACCCCTCACTTCCTCGAGAGGATCTGCTCCCGGATCTTCGCCTTGGCGGTGTCGTTGAGGACGATGCCCCGGGCCTCGGCCTCGGCGAAGTACTCCTCCGGATCCCGGGTGAGGCCGTCCGGTGTGGGCGGCAGGCCCTTCCGCGCCCGGGCGGCGTTGAGGAAGACGTAGGGCTCCCGGGCCAGCTCGGGGCTGCGGAGGTAGTGGCGGAAGGTCCACCAGTTGCCCACCAGGAACCAGACGGCGAGGGCGCTGAGGCCCAGGCGCTGCAGGCTCCGCATGCGGATCGCGTCCTTGCGGATCGACTGCCACCAGAGCCCGAACCCGAGGGACACGGCCAGCACCCCGGCGGTCATCAGGAGGGTGAAGGCCCAGCCCTGGCTGTTCCACTGCCAGCCCATCAGGTCCAGCACCGGCTGGCTCAGCAGCACGCCGAAGATCAGGTTGAGGTGGAACATGTAGATCAGCAGCGATTCCCGGCTGGCGGAGGCGAAGGCGTTCTCGCCCTTCCAGCGCGGGCGGATCCGCTCCACCGCGCCCATGGCCGCGCCGGCCAGGCAGATCCAGCCCAGGCGTTCGGCGACACTGGGCAGGGTCGTGTTGCCGAGGGCCTGCAGCTCGCTCCAGGTGAAGGCGCCGTAGCGGGTCTGGTCCATCCACACGCCCCTGTGCTGGACCCACTGCCCGCCCCAGAGGAAGTCCTCCTTCGTGGCGTGGCCCGTCCACCAGAGGATCAGCCCGAGGATCGCCAGGGCGGCGAGGAAGCGGACCTCGGTCCAGCGGGCCCGGCCCTCGCCGTCCTCCTCCTGCCGCGCGAAGCGGTAGGCGCCCCCCAGGAAGGCCCCGAAGGCCACGAAGGCCAGCCAGGGGAAGAGGGGGAAGAGGGCCTGCACGCCCCGGTCCGGGTTGCCGTTGAAGAGGCCCCGGATGGGCAGCCAGAGGCTGTCCGCCACGCCGTGGGCCCAGAGGAAGGGGGACACCAGCGGGATGTAGAGGGCCAGGCCCAGGGCCAGCAGGGTGAAGACCCGGGGCCGCCGGATGAGCCGCGCGAGCCCCTGCAGGATCAGCAGGGAGAAGACGATGCACTGGAGCACGTCGATCTTGAAGAGCTCTCGCCACTTCTGGTCGGTGGCCAGTACGGTCCAGTCCACCAGGGAGAGGCCCGGCGCGTGCAGGGCGTAGGCGCAGGCCAGGATGAAGAGGTAGCGCTTCCCGCTGTCCCAGAAGGGGCGCAGGGTGCCGTCCTTGCGGAAGGTGGAGACCACCAGGCTGAAGCCCGCCGCCGTGAGGAAGCTGGGCGCCACCAGGCCGTTCAGGAAGTTGAGCCAGTCCGGCCGCAGCTTCAGGTCCAGCCACACGTTGGTGCAGTGGACCTCGATCATCACGAGGATGGCCCAGCCCCGGAGCTGGTCCACCCAGTCGCAGCGGGTGGCGGGGGCGCGGCGGTCGGTCGGGGGGGTCATGGAGGCCAGCTTGCCTGGGATCCCGGCCCCTCGAAAAGCCTCGTTTCCTGATACAGTTTCCGGAATCTCTGGATTTCCAGTCAGGAGCGCCCATGGCGGGATTGTTCGCGAAAAAGGACCTGGACCGGCTCATCGCCGACGCCAACGACCCCAACGCCGGTGAATCCGGGCATGGCGGCGCGACGCTGAAGCGGAGCCTCGGGGCCTTCAACCTGACGACCCTCGGCATCGGCGCCATCATCGGCACCGGCATCTTCACCCTGACGGGCCTGGCCGCCGCGGACTACGCGGGCCCCGGCATCGTCTACAGCTTCATCATCGGCGGCATCCTCTGCGCCCTGGCGGGCCTCTGCTACTCGGAGATGGCCGCCATGGTGCCCGTGGCCGGCAGCGCCTACGCCTATTCCTACGCCACCATGGGCGAGTTCGTCGCCTGGATCATCGGCTGGGATCTGGTGCTCGAGTACGCCTTCGGCGCCATCACCGTGTCCAACGGCTGGGCCGGCTACTTCATCTCGCTCCTCCAGGACAGCCTGCACATCCCCATCTCCGACAAGGTGCTGCTGTTCACCAAGGGCCCCTGGGAGCAGGTGGTGGGCCCCGGCGGCCAGATGATGGGCCACGGCATCTGGAATGTGCCCGCCTCGCTCATCGCCCTGCTGGCGGCGGCCATCCTCTACCGCGGCATCAAGGAGAGCGCCACCGCCAACAACATCATCGTCATCATCAAGGTGACGATCGTGCTGCTGTT
>DASTWQ010000014.1:0-11434 GCA_035758545.1 Holophagaceae bacterium
TGATCCCTTCCAGCCCGAGGGCACCAAGGGCCTCGCGGAGGAGCAGGAGGTCCGGGCCGAAGTGCGCCGCACCGCCCGGGTGGACGCGGGCCCGCGCCTGAAGGGGGTGCGCATCGTCCTGGACGCGGGCCACGGCGGCATCGACAAGGGCGCCATGGCCCACGGCCTCTGGGAATCGGATTTCGTCTACGACATCACCGTGCGGACCCTGCGTCTGCTGCAGGAGGAGACGGACGCCGAGGTCACCAGCACCATCCGCTACCCCGGCCTGGGCTTCGAGGCCCGGGACCGCATCCGGAAGCCGTCCTCCGAGGCTGAGATCCTCACCACGCCCCCTTTCGCCAACGACGGGGAGAGCCCCAACGCCACGAGCGTGCACCTCCGGTGGGTGCTGGCCAACGACCAGTTCCAGGCCTTCGAGGCCCGCCGGGGCGATCCGCGGAAGACCCTCTTCATCAGCTTCCACGCGGACAGCCTGCACCCCGACGCCCGCGGCACCATGGTCTACGTGCCCGGGGCAGCCCTCGTGCCCAGCCGTTTCTTCCTGGCCCCCACCCGCACCGCCGGCGTGCGGGAGGCCCGCCGGGGCTCCATGGTCCTCTTCAAGGGCAAGGACAAGCTCCTGTCCGAGGCCCGCAGCCGCCAGTTCGCGGAGGCGCTGCTGAAGGCCCTCTCCCGGGAGGACGTCCCCATCCACACGGACCGCGCCATCCGCAACGTCATCCACCGCAACGGCGGCAGCTGGATCCCCGCGGTGCTGCGCTACAACGAGGCCTCCACCAAGGTGCTCATCGAGACCGCCAACCTGATGAACCCCTCGGACGCCCGGAACCTCCAGGACCCCGAGTTCCGCCAGCGCTTCGCCGAGGCCGTCGTGCGGGCGATCCGGGTCTACTTCGGGAAGTAGCGCGACCCGGGATCGGGACCCACACTGGGGCCATGGGACGCGCCGCGATCCTCCTCCTGGTGCTGCTGGGGCTCGCCTGCAAGGGCCCCGAGGCCGCGCCGGTGCCGAAGACGCCCGCCCACCTGACGGTCCACTTCCTGGACCAGGACGCCGTGGTCGGCCTGGACCGGCCCCTGCCCGGCGCCTGGGCCGTCATGGACGCGGGGATGTGGCGGGACCTGGACACGATCTGGACTGGCCTCGAGGGCCGTGCCGCCGTGGGGCGCACCGCCCCGCGCTGGGTGATGCTGCAGGACCCCGAGGGCGGCATCCACCGGGTGGAGCTGTCCAATGCGCCCGATACCGTTCGCTCGGAGCCCTATGACCGGGAGGACGCAGAGGACCAGGCGACCGGCCTCTTCCTGCTCTGGCTCTGGTTCAGCCATGTGGTGGTGGACCACCACTGAGGGTCGGGCCCCTGCTCAGTCCCGCAGTGCCGCCCGGGCCTCGAGGACGCGCCCTAGCGCCGCCTCCGGGGTGTCCGCCAGGGCCGTGAGGTGGCCCATCTTGCGGCCCGGGCGGGCCTCGGACTTGCCGTAGAGGTGGAGCTTCACGTCCGGGAAGGCGAGGAGCTTCTCCCAGGCGGGCTCGCCGCCGTCGGGCCAGATGTCGCCGAGGAGGTTCGCCATGGCCGCGGGGCGGTGCAGGCGGGTGTCCCCCAGGGGCAGGTCGCAGACGGCGCGGACCTGCTGCTCGAACTGGCTGGTGACGCAGGCGTCGAGGGTGGCGTGGCCGCTGTTGTGGGGCCGCGGGGCGATCTCGTTCACCAGGAGCTTCCCGCCGGGCAGGAGGAAGAACTCCACGCAGAGCACGCCCACCATGCCGAGGGCCTCGGCGATGGCCTGGCCCAGGCGCTTCGCCTCGGCGGCGACCTCGGCGGGGATGCGGGCCGGGAAGATGGTCGTGTCCAGGATGTGGTGGGCGTGGGCGTTCTCGGCCACGTCCCAGGCGCAGGTCTCGCCGCGGGCGCTGCGCCCGGCGATGACGCTGACCTCCTTCTCGAAGGGCACGAAGGCCTCGAGGATGCCCTGGGTCCCCTTCAGGGCCGCGAAGGCGGCGGCCAGGTCCGTGGCGGCGTCGAGCTTCTGCTGGCCCTTGCCGTCGTAGCCGAAGGCCGCGGTCTTGAGCACCGCGGGGAGCCCCAGCTCCGCGGCGGCGGCCCGCAGATCCGCCTCGGTGTTGATCTCCCGGAAGGTCGTGACGGGGAAGCCGTGCTCCGTGAGGAAGCGCTTCTCCCGCAGCCGGTGCTGGACCGTGTGCAGCACGGAGGCGCCGGGCCGCATGGGACAGATCTCCGCCACGGCCTCCAGGGTCCCGGCGGCGATGTTCTCGAACTCCACGGTCATGACCGCCACGCCCCGGGCCATCGTCCGGGCCGCTTCCGCGTCCTCGTAATCGGCCCGCACCTCCAGGTCCGCCACCTGGCCCGCGGGGCAGTCCTCGCCGGGATCCAGGGCGTGGACCCGGTAGCCCATCTTCCGCGCCGCCAGGGCGAACATGCGCCCGAGCTGGCCGCCGCCGAGGAGGCCGAGGGTGGCGCCGGGACGGATGGGGGAGGCGGGCATGGCGGCTCCGGAAACCCCCATTCTCGCATTTTCGGCCCGGAGGCTGGAGACTGGACCGCGGGAGGCGGCCATGGAGAAGGTGAACCTCGCGGCGGGTTTCGCGACGATCCAGGAGCCCTGGCGCCCCCGGGTGGCGGCGTCCCTCAACGGCCAGGAGGTGAAGCTGGCCCGGCTGGAGGGGGCCTTCGTCTGGCACCACCATGAGGCCGAGGACGAGCTCTTCCTGGTGGTCGCCGGCCGCCTGCGGATGGAATTCCGGGACCGGACCGTGGACCTCGGCCCCGGCGAGCTGATCGTGGTGCCGAGGGGCGTGGAGCACCGCCCCGTCGCCGAGCCCATGGCGGAGGTGCTGCTCTTCGAGCCCGCCGGGGTGCTGAACACCGGCAATGTGGTGGATCCGGTCTACACCGCGCCCAAGGGCCAGCGCCTGGATTCGGCCCGGTGATCGATCGCGTCCGGCTCATCATCCTCTCGGACCGCGCCAGCGCCGGCGTCTACGAGGACCAGGCCACGCCCCTGCTGCGGGACTGGCTGGAAGGGCAGGGCGTGGCGGTGGACAGCCTCCTGATCCCCGACGGGCCCGAGGCCCTGGTGCCCGCCCTGCGGGAGGCCCTCGCCGCCGACTCGGCGCTCGTGCTCACCTGCGGCGGCACGGGCTTCGGCCCCCGGGACCTCACGCCCGAGGCCACCCGCCAGGTGCTGGAGCGGGAGGCGCCGGGGATCGCCGAGTTCATCCGCGCCAAGGGCGGCCATCCCATGGCCTATGTGAGCCGCGCCCTCTGCGGCACCGCGGGCCGGAGCGTGATCCTCAACCTCAGCGGCCGGCCCGCCGGCGCCCTGGAGCAGCTCCAGCTCGCCTGGTCCCTGCTGAAGCACGCCGTCGCCACGCTGAGGAAGACGCCGGAGCCCCAAAGCCCCTGCGGCTGACGCCGTGGGCCCCTGCGGCTGATGCCCCCGTGCCTCACCCATGGGCGGCCCGGTGGAACCAGTCCGCCAGGTTGCCCCAGGTGCCGGCGGTGAGCTGGTAGCCGAGGTAGAAGGAGGTCTGCCGTTCGCCGTGGAAGGTGCGCCCCAGGCTGAAGAGCAGGTGGTGTGTCTCGCCGAAGTTCACCTGCCCGCCCAGGTCCACGGCGTCCGAGGCCTCACCGTCCTGGGTGGTGGCGGTGCTGTGGACCAGCTCGGCACCGAGGGTCAGGCGCTCGCCGAAGTCCCGCTGCAGGAGCCAGCCGGCGAAGCTCCAGTTGCGGTTGCGCTCGCCGGGATTGCGCCACCAGCCGTAGCCGCCGTAGGTGGTCCACGAGCCGAAGCGCTTCTGGATCCAGACCGGCAGGTAGACCTGGGTGTGTCCGGCGCCAAGGCCCCTGTCCGCGTTCCCCGTGGGAATCTCCACCAGGGGGAAGACGCCGATCTGGGGCCGCGTGTCCGTCTCCGTCAGCAGCCGCACCTTGAAGCCCACCTCCGTGTCACCGAGGCCGCGCTGGGAGGGGCCGCCCTCGGGGCGGTCGTAGGCCAGGGGCAGCACCACATGGAACTGGGTTTCCGGCAGGATGCCGTAGTTGAACTCCAGCGCCGGGCCGAGGCCCGAGCGGTCCCCCGCCGTCCGCTGGCCCGCGGCGAAGACATAGAGCTCCAGATGGCCCAGGTCCACCGGCTCAGGATCGTCGGTCTTGAAGGGGGGGCCTGCCAGGAGCGGCGCGCAAAGCAGGGGGACCAGCCATCGCCGCTTCACGCGCCACCTCCGGGCTCCATCCTACGAGCCCTCAGTTCCCGACCTCGATGAGCTTGAAGCTGCCGGGGATCCTCGTGGGCCAGGGATGGGGCCGGTCCGCCGTGGGCGCGGGGGCGGGGCCGAAGTCCGCGGTGACCAGGAAGACATGGTGGGTCTTGAGGTCCACGGCCAGGGTGCGTGCGCCGCGGGCCGTGGGCACCTGGCCGATCGTCTCGAGGCCCCGCAGGACGGTGAGGGTGCCGGCGCCGTTGGAGGCGTAGGCCAGGCCGGTGCCGGGGTCGAAGGCGGCGGCGTCGGTGCCCTCGCCGGAGGCGGGCTCCGCCAGCACCTTGCCCGTCTTCGCGTCCACCACCGCGACCTTGGCGTTGCCGCCCGTGCTGTAGAGCCGGCCGGCCTGGGCATCGTAGGCCAGGCCGCTGGGCTCCTCCACGCCGCCCAGGGGCCAGGTGGCCTGAAGCGTGAGGTCCTTCGCGCCGAAGACGGCGATGCGGCTCCGGTCCTCCAGGTTGACGAAGATGCGCCCGGCGCCGTCCGTCACGGCGAATTCAGGTTTGGCGTCCAGAGGCAGGGTGCCCAGGACCGCGCCGGTGAGGGGATCGAGGGCGGTCACGCTGCGGCCCCGGCCGTTGAATGTGAAGACGCGCTTCGAAAAGGGGTCGTAGAGGATGGCGTCGGGGTTCCCGCCGGTGGGCTGGAGGGTGCGCACCACCTTGAGGGTCTTCAGGTCAAAGCAGGTCACGCTGGCGGCCCGCCCGTTGCTCGTGAAACCCATGCCCAGGTCAGGCGCGAGGGCGATGCCGTGGACGCCGTCGGTGCCGGGGATGTCCCCCACCACTTTCAGGGTGTCCGCATCCACCACCATCACGTGGCTGGACCGGGAGAGGTAGATGCGCCGGGCGGCGCTGTCCACGGTGAGGTAGTCCCAGCCGCCCTCGCCGCCGAGGGTCACGGTGCGCAGGACATGAGGCAGGGCAGGCCTCTGGGGGCTGGCCTGCTGGAGCGCGGGAGGCATCAGGGGCAAGGGCATGTCAGGACTCCTGGGGAAGGGCCGCGGGGGCCGTCGTGGGCGCGGGCGCGGGGAAGCGCCCGAAGCGGGGGAGCAGCACCGGCAGCAGCAGCAGGTTGAGGGCGGTGGAGGAGAGGAGGCCCCCCAGGATCACGATGGCCATGGGGCCTTCGATCTCCCGGCCCGGTGCCGAGGCGCCAAGGGCCAGGGGCAGGATCGCAAGGCCGGTGGCCGTGGCCGTCATGAGGATGGGCACCAGTCGTTCCTCGGCGGCGCGCCGCGCGGTGGCGGCGTTCCAGGCGAAGCCCTCCGCCAGCACCAGGTGCTCGGCGTGGGAGACGAGCATGATGCTGTTGCGGGTCGTGATGCCGAAGAGGGTCACGAAGCCCACCAGGGCCCCCAGGTTCAGGGTGCCGCCCGTGAAGCAGGCGGCGAGGATGCCGCCCATCAGGGCGAAGGGCAGGTTCGCGAGGACCAGCAGCAGGTTCTGCCGCGAGTGGAAGACGAGACTCAGCAAGGCCAGGATGCCCGCCAGGGCGATCAGCAGGTGAAGGGCCAATTCCCGGCGCGCGGCGGCGGTGGCCTCCAGCTCCCCACCGAAGCGGGCGGTGATGCCCGGCGGGAGGCCGGCCTTGGCGCGCACCGCCGCCTGGGCCTCCTTCACGAACGCGGCCAGGCCGCGGCCCTGCACGCTGCAGGTCACCACGGCCCGGCGCTGGCCGCCGTCGTGGAGCACCGCGTAGCGCCCGGTCCCGGGCACGAGATGCGCCACCTGCGAGAGCGGCAGGCTGCGGCCGTCCGGCGTCTGGAGGGTCAGGGCCCCGATCCGCGCGGGGTCGGCCTTGGCGGCGGGCGCCACGGTGAGGGCCACGTCGGTGACCACGGGCCCGTCGAAGATCTGCCCCAGCACCTCGCCCTGGAAGGCGGTCTCCACCGCCTCCAGCACCTGGACGGGCCGGAGGCCGAACCGGGCCGCGGCCTCGGGGTCCACGCGCAGGGTCCACTCCGGCTGGCCCGGCGGGCTGTCCACGGCGACCTCCTGGGCCCCGGGCACGGCCGCGAGCACCGCCTTCACCCGGGCCGCGGCCTGGTCCAGCTGGTCCAGGTCGGAGCCGTTCAATTGAACGACCACAGGGGCCGCGCTGCCGGAGAGGTAGTCGTCCACCCGGTCCGCGAGGTAGGTCTTCACCTCGAAGTCCGCGCCAGGGATGGCCTGGAGCGCCTGCCGGATCTCGTCGGGCGCCTCCCTGGGCGCGCCTGGCTTCAATTCCAGATCGAATTCGCTGAACTGGGGGCCGACGGTGTCGTCCCCGCCCTCCGTCCGCCCCGCCCGCTGGGAGATGCGGGCCACGGCGGGCAGCTGCGAGAGCACCGCGGCCACCCGGCGGCCCGTGCGGAGGCTTTCCTGGAGGGAGGCCCCGGTAGGCAGGTTCATCTGGAGGATGAGGTGGCCTTCGCGGAAGTCCGGCAGGAACCCGCCAGGCAGGAAGGGGAGGGCGACCACCGCCGCCGCGGTGACGAGGCCGGCGCCGAGCAGCAGGGCCCGGGGCCGCGCCATGACGTCCTCCAGGTAGCGGTGGTAGCGCGCCTTGAGGCGGGAGACCCAGGCGGGCTCCACATGGGGCAGGCGCCCCTGGCCGAAGAGCAGCAGGGTCATTGCCGGGGTCACGGTGAGCGCCACCAGGAGCGAGGCCAGCACCGCCGCCAGGTAGGCCCAGCCCAGCGGCGCGAAGATCCGTCCCTGGACACCCGACAAGGTGAGCACCGGGAACATCACCAGCGCCACCACGCCGGTGGCGAAGACCACGGATCCGCGCACCTCCAGGGAGGCGTCGAGGACGATGCGCATCGCCGGCGTGGCGTCGCCCGCGGCGCGGGCCAGCCGCAGGCGGCGGAGGATGTTCTCCACGTCGATGATGGCGTCGTCCACCACCTCGCCCAGGGCGATGGTGAGCCCGCCGAGGGTCAGGGTGTTCAGGGTGAAGCCCAGGTGGACCAGGACGATGACGGCGGCCAGGAGCGAGAGCGGGATCGCCGTCAGGGAGATGAAGGCCGTGCGTGGATCCCGGAGGAAGGCCACCAGCACCGCGACCACCAGGAGCCCCCCGAGCAGGAGGGCGTTCCGCGCGTTGCCCACGGCGGTCTCGATGAAGGAGGCCACGCGGAAGGTGGGCGCGTGCAGCGCGATGCCCTGGCGGGCGAGATCGGGCCCCTGGGCCTTCAGCAGCGCCTCGATGGACCGGGTCACGGCCATCACGTCCGCCCCGGGTTGCACGAAGAGCTCGCAGGTGACGCCGGCGCGGCCGTCCACCATCGCCGCGCTGGTGGGCGGGGCGGGGCCCCAGGCCACGCGGGCGATGTCGCCCAGCCGCAGCACGGCGCCGTCCTTGGCGGCCACGGCCACCTGGGCCAGCCGCTCGGGCGTGAGGGCCTGGCCTTCGCTCCGCAGCACCAGACGCTGCTCCGGCGTGTCGAGGAAACCCGCTCCGCGGATCCCCGTGGCCTCCGCCACGGCCTGGCGCACCTGTTCAAGGCTGAGGCCCCGGGCCTGCAGGCGGCCAGGCAGGAGCTGCACCTGGAGCTGGCGCACCTCGCCGCCGTAGCTGGAGACGTTCGCCATGCCGGGGATCCCGAGCAGCTTGGGCTTGAGGGTCCAGTCCAGGTAGGAGCGCAGGTCCATGGGCGAGCGGGTGGCGCTCGTGAGGCCGAAGGCGTAGGCGTAGGCCGTGCTCGAGGAGAGAGGCGCCAGCGTGGGCGTCCCCACCCCCTGGGGCAGGTGGCCGGCGGCCTCCGCCACGCGCTCGCCCACCTGCTGGCGGGCCTGGAGGAGGTCTGTACCGTCCGCGAAGGTGAGGTCGATGGCGACGGCGCCCTGGATGCTCTGGGAGCGGAGGAAGGCCAGGCCAGGGAGCCCGTTGAGGGCCCGTTCCAGCGGGAGGGTGACCAGCTGTTCCACCTCCTCCGGCGAGAGGCCCGGCGCCTGCGTCTGCACGGTCACCGTCGGCGGCGCGAACTCGGGGAAGACGCCGAGCTGGGCGCGCCGCGCGGTGGCGAGGCCGTAGACGAGCAGCAGCGCCGCGCCGGCCAGCACGAGGACGCGCAGGCGCAGGGCGCTTCGGACGAGGGCGTTCAGCATTCAGACGCCTCCCGCGCCGATGGCCTGACCTTCCGCGAGCCGGGCGTACTCGCCCTGCAGCCCCAGGGCCCCCTGGCGGACCACCGTCTCGCCGCCGGACAGCCCCGCGGCCAATGCCGTCCGCCCGCCACCGGTGGCGGCCACGGTGACCTCCCGGGGCTCGAAGAGACCGTCGCCCACCTGGAGGAAGACTTCGGCCTGGCCGCCGGACCAGACCACCGCGGCCTCCGGGACGACGACGCGGCGCGCCGCGGGCCCCTTCAGTTCCGCATCCACCGGGAGGCCGGGGCGGAGGCCGCGGCCCGGGGCGAGGGCGAGGAGGGCCAGGCCGCCGGTGAGGGGCGACCCTCCGGGCGCGAGGCCCAGGATCCGCAGGGGGACCGCGCCGAGGCCCGGCACCGTCCCCATCAGTTGCTTCGGCATCGGGGAGGGCGCCGGCGCGCCCGAGGGCAGGTCCAGGCGGACCAGGACCCGGGAGAAGTCCGCGAGCCCGGCGGTGGCGTCCAGCCCCGTCTCCGCCCAGGCGGCCTGGGCCCGGCGGGCCTCGCCCTCGGCGGCGACGCGGGCGGCGCGGGCCTCGGCGGCGGCGCGGGTGGCCTCCTGCAGGGCCTTGTCCGAGGCGCCCCGGTCGGCGCCGTGGAGGGAGGTGATCCGGGCCAGCTCCGCCTGAGCGGCGCGGTCCGCCGCCTCCGTGGCCTGCAGGGCCGTCTGCGCCGAGCGGCGCCGGGCCTCGAGATCCAGGAAGGGCAACGGGTCCAGCACCACGCCGTGCAGCGTCCGCGTGTCCGGGAGCTGGGCGGATTCGGCCTGGGCCGTCTGGATGTCCAGGGCTTCGGCCTGACCCTGGACCAGCTTCAGCGCGGGCCGGCCGTCGGGCCCCTTGGCGAGCTGCGCCGTGGGGGCGAGGGGCGTGTCGTCATCGTCGTCCGCCGGACCGCCGCCGAAGGCCAGCCGGGCGCCGAGGCCGCCCGCCAGCAGGAGCGCGAGGGCGATCAGCGTGGCCTTGGCCCGCCGGGAGAGGGTGGGTGCGCCGTTCGTGGGATCGGGGGCGGCGTCGCTCATCGGGGGGCCTCGTCAAAGGGATAGGGTTGCTCGGCGGGATCCAGGGGCTTCTGGAAGGCGTCCTCCAGGGCGAGCCGGGCGCGCCGGGTCTCCGCCCATGCCTCCACCGCGAGACTGCGGGCTTGGAGGTCCTCCAGCTTCGCGGCCAGGAGCTCGCCGCGGTCCGAGCCGCCGAGGTCGAAGGCCCGCTGGGCCACCGCGAGGCGGGCCTGGCTCTCGGCGAGGACCTGCAGGGCGGCCTTCAGGCGCGCCCGCGCCTCGGCCTCGCGGCTGCGGGAGAGTTCCGCTTCCGAGAGGGCCCGGGCCTCCACCTGCCTCAGCCGGGCCTCCAGCACGCCCCGCCGGGCGACCGCCTCCGCGATGGGGCCCTGGCGCCGGTCGAAGATCGGCAGCTCCACGGTGAAGCCGAGGGTCCACTTCTTCACGCCCTGGTCGAGGCTGTAGGCGGGGCCCACCTGCAGGTCCGGGATCCGCTTGGCCAGCTCCAGGTCGAGGGTCGTCTCATTGCGGTCCCAGTCCACCAGCACCTGGCGGACCTCCAGCCGGTGGACGAGGGCGTCATCCGCCCGCTCGGCGGGGGCCGGAGGCAGCTGGAGATCCGGTCCCGGTTCCGCGGCGAGCCGCGTCCGCAGCGCGTCCGGCGTCGTGCCCGCCGCCAGCGCCAGGGCGGCTTCGGCGCGGTCCAGGCCGGTGCGGGCGGTGAGACGGGCGGCTTCGGCGCGCTGGGCCTCCAGGTTGGCGGTGGCGCGTTCGGGGGCCCCGATCTCGCCGGCGGCGAAGCGCTGCTCCTGGAGCTTCAGGAGCGCCTCCCGGAGCGTCGCCTCCTCCTCCGCGCTGCGGAGGGCCTCCCGGGCCTGCTGCCAATCCACGAGGGTGGCCCGCACGCCGGAGCGCAGCGACCAGGCGGTTTCGGCCACGCCCAGTTCCGCCTCCACCACCTGGAGCTTCGCCAGCTTCACCCGGAAGCGCCGCTTGCCGCCCAGTTCGATGGGGAGGTTGAGGCCGTAGGTGAGGGTCCAGGGTTGGGGCACGCCCTCGGCCTTGGTCGCGCCGAAGCCGAAGGAGGGATTGGGCCGGGCCTGGGCGGTGCGGATGCCCGCCTTCGCGGCCTCCAGGTCCGCCTTGGCGGCGGCGAGGTCCGGATGGGTGCGCCAGGCGAGCGTGGTCAGCGCGGTGGCGAGGTCCCCCGGCGGCACCTCCGGCCGCGCCCGCTGAAGCGTGGTGAGGGTGGCCTTCGGATCCAGCTCCGCCTTCGGCGGGCGCCCGCATCCGAGGGCGCCGGCCAGGAGGGGGAGGGCGGAAAGCAGGACCGCGCGGCGGGACATGGCTCCATTGTCGCGGGGTGCACCTGACCGGGCAGGTGCAGCGACCTGACGATCCTGTCAGGCGATCGCGGCGTCATCCCTCGCGATCGCGGGGGAAGACGAGGCGCGCGCGGGTGCCTTTGCCCGGCTCGCTTGCGACCTCGAGGCGGCCGCCGTGGAGACGGAGGATGCTCTGGACGATGGCGAGCCCCAGGCCCGTGCCTCCGGACGCCCGGTCGCGGCTCTCGTCTCCGCGGAGGAAGCGCTGGCCGAGCCTGGGAAGCAGACCCGGCGGGATGCCTTCCCCCGTGTCCCGGACCTCGATCCAGATGGCTCCGTCCTGCTCACCCGCGGTCAGCGAGATCGTTCCTTCGTGGGTGTGCCGCAAGGCGTTAGCCAGCAGGTTGTGCAGGGCCCGCCGGAGGAGGATGGGATCCGCGCGGAGCGTCAGGCCTCCTGGGGCCAGGACGAGGAGCTCGAGGCCCCGTTCTTCGGCGAGGGGCTCGAAGGGCCGGACCGCCTCGGAGAGCGTCAGGGAGAGATCCAGGCTGTCCAGGCTCAAGGCGGTGGCGGGATCCTCGGCGCGGGCGAGGAAGAGCATCTGTTCCACCAACGCCCCCATGTGGTCCAGGGACTCGACCGCGGCCCCGAGGCGCTCGCCCGATTCCGGCGAGGCGGAAGCGGAG
>DASTWQ010000190.1:0-16845 GCA_035758545.1 Holophagaceae bacterium
AGATGCACGACGCCACCAAGGTGGTGGACAAGGTGCAGAGCGTGGACGAGCTCTTCGACGCCTTCCGCATGGGCGTGGAGGAGCAGGTCAAGGGCGACGACTACGACACCCACTACAACCTGGGCATCGCCTACAAGGAGATGATGCTGCTCGAACCCGCCATCGACGAGTTCAAGAAGGTGCTGCGGGACCCCGAGCGCACCATCGAATGCTGCTCCATGCTGAGCATCTGCGAGCAGGCCCGGGGCGACATGGACCAGGCCATCGCCTGGCTCCAGAAGGGCATCCAGGCCCCCGGCTTCCCGCCGGAGGACAGCATCGGCCTGCGCTACGACCTGGGCGAGCTCTACCTCCAGATGGGCGACCGCTCCGCGGCGCTCCAGGAGTTCCGCGCCGTCCACGACCTCGATCCCGACTACCGGGACGTGGCCGCGAAGGTCCAGTAGCGGTTCAGGCCGGGGACTGGGGGCCGGAGGCCGGAGGCGTCAACACCCCGGGAGGACCCCGGAAGGGCCGAAGGCCTGCAGGGCCTGGAGGGCGGGTTGCATGGGCTTGCCGGGGCGCTGGAGGCGCGTGAGCTCCAGGGCCTGGCCGTCGCCGCAGGCGAGCCTGGCGCCGGCCTTGTCCCAGCGGAGCGTTCCCGGAGCGTCGGCGCTGGGGGCCAGACCGCCGACGGCGCCCACCTTCAGGAGGCCCTGCCCGGTCTCCAGCTCGGCGCCGGGCCAGGGCTGCAGGGCCCGCACCTGGCGGTGGAGCTCCGCCGCGGGGCGCGCGGGATCCAGCCGCGCCATCTCCTTCGCGAGCTTGGACGCGTAGGTGGCCTCGCCGGCCTGGGGCGCGGGGGCGGCCGAACCCGCCAGCAGGACGGGCAGGTGGGCCGTAAGCAGGGCCGCCGCGTCCCCGGCCAGGGCCGCCAGCAGACCCTCGGCGTCGTCCTGCATCCCGATGGGCCGACGGGCGGTGGCGAGGACGGGCCCTTCGTCCAGCCCCGGGGCGATGCGCATGAGGGCCACGCCCGTCTCCACGTCCCCGGCGAGGATCGCGTGGTTCACCGGCGCCGCGCCCCGCCAGCGGGGCAGCAGGGAGAAGTGGAGGTTCCAGGCCCCGAGGGGCAGGGACTCCAGCATCCAGCCCGGCAGGAGGTGCCCGTAGGCCACGACCACCGCCAGATCGATACGGAGGGAGTCCCAGAGGGCCCGGGTCTCCGGATCCCGCCAGCGCTGAGGCTGGTGCACCGGCAGGCCCAGAGCCAGGGCGGCCTCCTTCACCGGCGGCGCCGTGAGCTGGCGGCCCCGGCCCGCGGGCCGGTCGGCGTTGCAGAAGACCGCGGCGATGGGGGCGGCCTCCGCCAGCGCCCGCAGGACCGGCACGGCCACCGCGGGGGTGCCAAGGAAGGCGACCCGCGGCGCCATCAGGCGGGCTGGTGGTGCTTCTGGTAGCGTCGCTGGAGGACCTGGCGCTTCACGGGGCCGAAGTACTCCACGAAGAGGCGCCCCCGCAGGTGGTCGATCTCGTGGCAGAAGGCCCGGGCCAGCAGATCCTCGCCCTCCAGCTCATGCCAGGTGCCGTCGGGCCGGCGGTTCTTGACCCACACCTTCCTGGGCCGCTCCAGCACCTCGGAGATGCCGGGGATGGAGAGGCAGCCCTCGGGGCCCACCTGGAGCCCCTCCTCCCGGACGATCTCGGGATTGATGAGGACGATCTTCTGGTCCGGATCCTCGCCGCAGGAGCAGTCGATCACCGCCAGGTTGAGGTTGATGCCGATCTGGGGCGCGGCGAGGCCGACGCCCTCCTCCGCCAGGGCGGTCTCGAAGAGGTCCTCCACGAGCTGCTCCAGCTCGGGGGTCCAGGCCCCGACATCCTCACTGTTCTTCTTGAGCCTGGGGTCGCCCCAGGTCACGACTTCACGGACGGCCATCGTCTGCCCTCGCCCTCCATTATAGGCGGGGGGCCTAGAAGAGCCGAACCAGGTTGAAGCCCAGGGCCCAGCCGCCGGCGGGGCGGGGGCCGAAGCCCTCGTAGTCCCCGCCCAGGACCTGGTGGGCCGTGGTCCCCAGCTCGTTGGTGGCGATCAGGGAGAAGCGGTGGCCCCGGGTCCGGAACTGGTAGCCCACGGCCCAGCCCCGCTGGAAGGCGCCGTCCACCTTGGAGGGGCGCGGATAGACCTCGGCGAGGAGGCCCTGGCGCTCCGTGAACCGCCAGTCGGCGGCCAGGCCCGCGGTCAGCACACCGCGGGCCGTGGCGGTGCGGCTCAGGTAGGTCGGGACCAGGGTGAGGGTAAGGGCCTCGACCGGGCGCCAGTCCAGGGGAGCCTGGAAGGCGCCGCCCACGAGGCCGCCCTTCACCGTCTCGTCGAAGCGCTCGGCGCGGACCGCCAGGCGCCAGTGCGGGGCGGCGAGCAGCTGCTCCTGCAGGGCCAGGGTCAGGGTCTTGCGGTCGGAGGTCCGGTAGATCTGCAGGTTCAGCCCCGGCACCGGGCGGATTCCCAGGTCGAAGCCGAGGCCGGTGTAAGCCCCATTGTCGAGGCCGTAGAGATCCTTGCTGTTCCCCTTCGCCTGCTCCTGGAACCGGTGGGTGAACCGCACCGCCATGTCCCAGCCGGACAGGCTGGCCGCGGTGGGCAGGTTCAGGTCGAGGGAGGCCTCGGAGGGCTCCTGGGCCGCCAGGGTGGCGGCCAGGAGCCCTCCGGCCAGACAGATCCAGATCCGCGCCATCACTGGACCACGATCTTGCCGGCCATGCCCGTGGCTTCCTGGGTGGCGTTGGGGAAGGTGCCGAAGAAGTTCCCGTGGTAGGTGCAGTAGTAGTAATAGGTCCCGGCGGTGGGGAACTGCACCGGATGGTCTCCGGAACTCGCGCTGGGGATGCTGGTGAAGGTCTTCGACGTCGCGTCGGTCGTGAGCGTGTAGGAGGTCACCGTATGGGTGCCGCCCTGGAAGGAGAAGGTGACCGTGGTCCCGGCGGGCACCGTCAACGTCGCCGGATCGAAGGCCGTGGTCCCGCCGCCGTAGCCGCCGCTGCCACCGACCCAGACGGTGTTCGCTGGCGGCCCGGGAGGGGGCGTGTACGAGGCGCCGGTATCGCCGCCCCCGCCGCTCCCGCCTCCGCAGGCAAGGACGAGTGCGAGTCCGAGAAAGGCGAGGGGGGAGCGGATGGTCATGGGAGCCTCCTGGCAGGTCGCTGCCGTGATGGGGTGTGCCTCCAGCATTCGCGTCCCCATCTCCTGGACCAGCACCGGTTTGGAAATGGCGGACCCTCCGGTCCCCCTTCCGGAGGGGTCCGGCCTTGACGCCCGCCGGGCCGCGGCCAATCGTGGGGATTCCACCCTCCTGGATGCCATGAGCCCCTGGCCCCTCCTCATCGAACTCGACCGCGCCGGCCGCGATCCGCTCTACCTCCAGATCGTCCGCGCCGTGGGCGAGGGCATCCGGAAGGGCCGGCTGCGGGCCGGCGACGCGCTCCCCGGCACGCGGGCCCTGGCGGAGACCCTGGGGGTGAACCGCACCACCACCATCGCCGCCTACCGGGAGCTGGAGGCCGAGGGCTGGATCCATTCCAGGCCCGACCGGGGCAGCTTCGTCTCCGACCGGCCGCCCCTGCCCGCCTCGGAGGACGCCTCCCTGGCGGTCATCGACTCGGGCTCCTGGACCTCCGGCGCGCCCATGACGGAGCCCTTCTTCCAGCCCCAGGCCGTGGACCATGAGGGCTTCCGCCTGATCCCGGACCTGCCGGACGTGCGGCTCGCCCCCACGACCGCCATCCAGCGCGCCCATGGGCGGGCGCTGAGCCGCCAGCGCCAGCGTTTCCTCCAGCCGGACTGGGACCCCCGGGGGCTGCTGGAGCTCCGGGCCTCCCTCTGCCGGATGCTGCGCGACCTGCGGGGGCTGGCGGTGGATCCCGGGAACATGGTCCTCACCCGGGGGCTCATGAGCACCCTGAACCTGGTGTCCCGGGTGCTCTTCTCCCCGGGGGATCCGGTGGCCGTGGAGACGCCCGGGCACTTCCGCGTGGCGGAGGCCTTCCGGGCCGCCGGGGCCCGGCTCTTCCCGGTGGGGATCGACGACCAGGGACTCCGGGCCGACGAGCTGGAGGCCCTGCTGGCGCGGGAACCGGTGAAGCTCATCCACCTGACCGCCGGCCCCCAGTACCCCACCCAGGCCGCCATGGGGCCGGAGCGCCGGAGGCGCATCCTGGAGCTCGCCGAGACCGCGGGGGCCCGCATCCTGGAGGGCGATTTCGCCTTCGGCTTCCATCGGGAGCGGGATCCCCTGCTGCCCCTCGCCAGCCAGGACACCAAGGGCACGGTTCTGACCTTCGGCGCCCTGGACCAGATCCTCGCCCCGGGGCTCCAGGTGGGCTTCCTGACGGGCTCGGCCCCGCTCATCAAGGCCCTCGCCAAGCAGCGCCAGCTCATCGACTGGCCCGGCAATCCGGTCCAGGAGGCCACCATCGAGGAGCTCTTCCGGGACGACGAGATCCGCCGCCACCTGGGCCGAATCCGCCGCGTGGCCGACGAGCGGCGGGAGAGCATGGTGGACCGGCTCCAGCTCCATCTGGGGGACGTCCTCGAGATCACGAACCCGAGGATGGGCCTCTCCCTGTGGGCCCGGGTCCTGGTGCCGGGCTTCCCGGTGGGGGAATGGGTCCAGCGCTGCGCGGACCGCGGGGTCGTGCTCTTCCCCGGGGGGCTCTATGACGCCCTGCGCCGGCCCCTGCCCTACGTCTGCCTGGGCTTCGCGGCCCTCGGCGTGGCGGACCAGAACGAGGCCTGCGAGCGGATGGCGGCGGCCTTCCGGGAATTGCGGCCCGGGGGCCCCGGGAGGCCGCCTGCGGTAACCTAGGGGTTTGCGCATTCCCGGAAAGGGCCCCGCATGCTTCGCGATTTCCGCAAGGTGTTCAAAGACAACGGCACGACCATGGGCGCCCTCATGGTCGTGCTCTCCGCCGGCATGCTGCTGTACCTGGTGCCCTCCGGCTCCCAGAACGTCACTCCGGATTCGGTCGTGGCCCGGGTCTACGGCCGGGAGGTCTACAAGCGGGACGTGGACGAGCGGCTCAGCCAGGCCATGCAGCAGTTCAAGGGCATGAACCCCGACCAGCTGATGGCCTACCTCGGTCCCCAGGCCCTCCAGCAGGCCATCCAGGACAAGCTGATGGAGGAGCTCGCGGAGCGCCACGGGGTCGTGGTCACGGACCTGGAAGTGAAGACCGCCGTGGAGGCCCAGCTCAGCCAGTATCCGGTGCTCCTGGATCCCGCCACCCACAAGCTGAAGCCCTACGCCGAACTGAAGCCCATCCTGGACGAGAACGGCTTCAGCCTGGCCCAGTTCGAGAAGCGGATCCGCCTGGACCTGGTGCGCCGCAAGCTCGTGGCCCAGGCCGCCGTGCAGATCCCTGTGGACGCCGCCTGGGTGGAGGTGGAGAACCGGGTGCGGAACGAGAAGCTCACCCTGGAGGATGCCCGGATCGCCCCGGATCCCTCCAAGGTGGCGGATCCCGGCGACGGCCCGCTCCAGGCCTACCTGCAGCAGAGCGGCCAGCGCTTTCTCCAGCCCGCCCGGCGCGTGATCCAGTACGTCGCCGTGGACAAGGCGGTCCTGGCGAAGGAGACCGCGGTCACCGACGAGCAGGTGCAGCAGGCCTACCAGGCCCGCCTCGCCCAGTTCACGACGCCCGCCCAGGCGAAGGCCCGCCATATCCTGTTCACGGCCAGCAATGAGACCCAGTACGCCGAGGCCCTGAAGAAGGCCCAGGACCTCCGGGCCAAGCTGGTCAAGGGCCTGGACTTCGCCAAGGCCGCCGAGGAGTTCAGCCAGGATCCCTCGGCCAAGGGCCGCGGCGGAGACCTCGGCTGGTTCGACGCCTCCAAGATGGTGAAGGAGTTCAGCGACGCCGCCTTCAAGCTGAAGAAGGGTGAGATCAGCGAGCCCGTGAAGACCCAGTTCGGCTACCACCTGATCCAGCTGGAGGACACGAAGCCGGCCCAGGTGAAGCCCTTCGAGGAGGTGAAGGCCCAGCTCAAGGCCCAGCTGGAGGACGACCGGTTCGCCACCCGGGCCTCCGAGCGGCTCGAGAACCTCAAGAAGAAGGCCAACAACGGCGACCTCGCCAACGGCGCCCGCGCCCTGGGCCTGGAGGCGAAGACCAGCCTGCCCTTCTCCGCGGACGGGACCGTCTCGCTGCAGGGCCTCTCCGGCGACATCAGCAACCTCCAGCGCACCGCCTTCACCCTCAAGGTGGGTCAGGTGTCCAACGTGGGCCGGGTCGGGGACGCCTTCGTGCTCTTCCGCGTCCAGAAGGAAGTGCCGCCCACGGTCCCGCCCCTCGCGGAGATCCGCCCCCAGGTGCTCGCAGCCTGGAAGCTGGAGCAGGCCCGGACTCAGCTCCTGGCCCAGGCCCAGACGGCCCTCCAGCAGGGCGGCCTGGAGGCCCTCAAGCCCCTTGGCGCGGTGGTGCAGACCCTGTCGGACACCACCCTTTCCGCCCAGCCGGACCTGGGGAGCCACAGCGCCATCCGCCAGGCCCTGCTGGACGCGGCGCCCGGCCAGACCACGCCCTTCCGCTGGCTGGAGGACGGCAAGCTCTGGGTGGCCGTCCTGAAGGCGCGCACACCCGCGCCGGCCCTCACCTTCGAGACTCGGAAGGCCCTCGTGGAAGGGATCCAGACCCAGGAAGCCCAGAAGCTCCTCTCCGCCGAGCTGGAGACCCTGCTCCGGCAGGGCGACCTCCACCCGGGTTTCAGCTCCCTCTGGGGACACCTGGGCGGCATCTGGAAGAACGAGGCCTACCTGAAGGCCCTGCAGGCCCCCGCGGCCGCGGACAGCCCGAACTAGGCCTCTCCGAGCCTAAGCCAGAGGATGCCGGCAACGGAGGGCCTGCCCGAAGGGCAGGCCCTCCTCGCAGTCGGGGCGCCCCTCCGGGCAGCGGGCGTAGAGCGGGCAGCCGCCCAGGACGGGCTCCCGCAGCGGCGCAGCGCCCCAGGCCGCGGGCAGACGCCGCTCGGGGCCGAGGACAGGCACCGCGTCCCGGAGACCCCGCAGGTAGGGATGCCGGGCCTCGTCAAAGAGAGGCCGCACCAGCCCCTGATCCATGGGCTCGCCGCCGTACAGCACCAGCGCCCGGTCGCAGAGGCGCCGCACGGCCGGCAGGTCGTGGCTCACGAAGAGCAGCGCCGTGCCCGCGGCCTTCAGCTCCGCCAGCAGCTCCAGCAGGTGCCCCGCGAGGGTCGGATCCAGGGCCGAGAGGGGCTCGTCCAGCACCAGCAGCGCCGGCTCCAGCATGAGGGCCCGGGCCACCGCCAGGCGCTGGGCCAGGCCGCCGCTCCAGGCCGCGGGCTTCTGCCCCAGGGCCGCCTCCGGGAACTTCACCCGGGCGGCCATGCGGGCGGCGGCGTCCCGGCGCTCGGCCTTCGTGCCGCGCCTCCAGATGTCCAGGGGCTCCGTGAGGATCTGCCAGCCGGTGCGGTGGGGCGGCAGGCTGGCGTGGGGATCCTGGAAGACCGCCTGCAGCCGCGGACGCCGGGGCCGCCGGGCCCGCTCCGGCAGGCCGGACCAGGCTTCACCGTCCAGGCGCACCTCGCCTTCGTCCGGCTCCAGCAGGCCCAGGACCAGCTGCAGCAGGGTGCTCTTGCCCGCCCCGCTCTCGCCGACGATGCCCCAGGCCTCGCCTGGCGCCACCTCGAAGGACACGCCCCGCAGGGCCCACCGTCCGCCGCGCTGGAGGCCCAGACCGCGGACGGACAGCAGCATCAGCGGAGGACCTCGCAGCCCAGGTAGGGCTGGAGCGCCTGGGGGATCCGGATGGAACCGTCCGGCTGCTGGTGGTTCTCCAGCAGGGCCACCCAGGTGCGGCCCACCGCGAGGCCGCTGCCGTTCAGAGTGTGGAGGAACTGGGGCTTGGCCTTGGGCTCGCTCCCGCGGAACTTCAGGTTCGCGCGTCGGGCCTGGAAGTCGCCGAACCAGCTGCAGGAGGAGATCTCCCGGTAGGTGCCCTGGGAGGGGATCCAGACCTCCAGGTCGTAGGTCTTCTGGCTGCTGAATCCCATGTCGCCGGTGCAGAGCAGCATGCGGCGGTAGGGCAGCTCCAGGGCCTCCAGGATGGCCTCGGCGTCCGCCGTGAGGCGCTCCAGCTCGGCTTCGGCCTTCTCCGGCTCGGAGAAGGCCACCAGCTCCACCTTGTGGAACTGGTGCTGGCGGATGAGGCCCTTGGTGTCCTTGCCGTGGCTGCCGGCCTCAGAGCGGAAGCAGGGCGTGTGGGCGCAGTGGCGCACCGGCAGGGACGCGCCGTCCAGGATCTCGTCCCGGTAGAGGTTCGTGACGGGCACCTCGGCGGTGGGGATGAGGTAGAGCTTCGAGTCGCCGTGGGACATCTGGAAGAGGTCCTGCTCGAACTTCGGCAGCTGGCCCGTGCCGTGGAGCGACTCGGCGTTCACGAGGTAGGGCGGCAGGATCTCCGTGTAGCCCGCGGCGGTCTGGCGGTCGAGCATGAAGGCCGCGAGGGCCCGCTCCAGCTTGGCGCCAAGGCCCTTCAGGACGCTGAACCGCGCGCCGCTCAGCTTGGCGGCCCGGTCCAGGTCCAGGATCCCGAGGGCCGTGCCCAGCTCCACATGGTCCTTCGGCGCCTCGATCTCCGGGATCCGGCCCCAGGCCTTCATCTCGAGGTTGCTGTGCTCGTCCTTGCCGGCGGGCACGGAGGCGTGGGGCGTGTTCGGTACCGTGGCCAGGAAGGCGTGGAAGGCCGCGTCCGCCTCCCGCTCCGCCTGCTCCAGGGCCTTCAGGCGCTCGCCCACGGCCCGCTGCTGCTCGATGAGGTGGGAGGCGTCCTGCTTCTCGCGCTTCAGCTTCGCCACTTCATCGCTGACCTTGTTGCGCTCGGCCTTGAGGGCCTCCGCCTCCTGGATCACCCGGCGGCGCTCGGACTCCAGGCGCCCGTAGGCCTCCCGGTCGAAGGCGAAGCCCCGGTCCGCGAGACGGGCCACGACGGCATCGAGATCGGTGCGCAGGCGCTGAGGGTCGAGCATGGGGGATCCGGTAAAGGACCAGTCTACCGGCGCGGGAAGCAGGGGCGAGGGACGAGGTGGTGAGGTCTGGAGGCCGGATGCAGGTCGAGCCTTCGTCTCGCCTTCAGACCTCTCCCCTCACCCCCTCGCGCCGGATGCTCAGCGGTGCTGCCAGCTCCCGGCGGGGAGGGGCTCCCCGGCCCAGCTCGCGGCGAAGGCGGCGCGGACCTCCTCCAGGCCCCGGCCGGCGCCCAGCAGGAGCCCCAGCTTGGCCAGCACCGCCCAGCGGGTGTGAAGCCCCCCGGGGATCGCCCCCGCTGCCTCCAGGGCCCGGCCCAGCTCGTAGGCGCTGAGGTCCACGCCGCCGTCGGCGCACTGGCTCGTCACCACCACGGGCAGGCCTCGGGCCCGGGCGTCCGCGAGGAAGGCCTGCAGGTCCGGCCGCCCCATGGGCAGGTTGCCGGCGCCGAAGGCCTGGATGAGGACGCCCCTCACGCCCTCGGGCGCGGGGCGCCAGGGCATGCCGGGATGGGGGGTGAGGACGAGCAGATCCGCCTCCAGGGCGGTGCCGAGGCCGGCGGGCACCCGGCGCTCGAAGCGCCCCGCCTCCTCGCCGATCCAGACGTCCACCCCCAGCTCCGCCAGGGGCTCCAGGTTGGGGCTGTGGAAGGCCTCGAAGCGGCCCACGCTGCGTTTGTCCGATGCCACGCCGCGGATCCAGTGGGCGCCGAAGGCGATGCCGACCTCCGCAACGCCGCGGCAGGCCAGGTCCACGGCGTTGACGAGGTTGCTGCGGGCATCGCTGCGGACGAAGGCCAAGGGCCGCTGGCTGCCGGTGAGGACGACGGGCCTGCCCAGGTCCGCCAGCAGGAAGCCGAGCACCGATGCCGTGAAGGCCATGGTGTCCGTGCCGTGGATGAGCACGAAGCCGTCGAAGGCCGCGGCCCGGGCGCGGATGAGGGAGGCCAGCTCCAGGATCCGGGCCGGCTCCAGCGTCGCCGAGTCGCAGTTGAAGGGGACCTCGACCGTGAGATCCGCCAGGCGCCCCAGCTCAGGCACCTGCTCCAGCAGAAGGTCCAGGAAGGGCCCCGGCGCGAGGGTCGTCGGCTCGCCGCTGGGCGCCATGCCCAGGGTGCCGCCGGTGTGGAGGAGGAGGATCTTGGAGGCCACGGCTCCAGGCTAACGGAGTCTTGCCGGCGGCGCCGCGCTAGCCGCGGATGAGGGCCTTCACCTCGTCCATGCCCTGCTCGCCGGCGCAGGTCACGAGCAGGGCGCATTGGCCGGGCTGGCTGGGGGGGATCTGGACCTGGGCGGCGTAGACCCCCGTGGCGTCGGTGCGGCCGGACTCGAGCACCACGGCCTTCTTGAGGCTCGAGACGAGCTTCACGGTCACCTCGGCGCCGGCCACGGGCGCCTGGCTGCGGGAAAGGCGGACCTTGAAGGCCACGGGATAGGTGGTGCCGAAGAGGGGCTTGAGCGGCTGGTCGAGCACCATCTCCAGGGTGTCCACGTCCCCCTCTTTCTGGAGGAACTCGAGGATCGCCTGGTCCACCGGCCGGTCGTTGAAGGCCTCCTTCTCGACGTCGTCCGGGGGCGTGGCGTCGTACTTGCCCGCCTTGATGTCCCGGATGATGGACTTGTGCTGCTCGTCCATGCGGCCCTGGAGCTCGCCCTCCACCAGCGCGCCCCGGGCCAGCAGGTCGTCGTAGGAGCTGCGGTAGCTGTCGAGGATCTCGCCACCGACGTAGATGAGGGTCTCCACCTTCGGATTGGTCAGGCCCTTGTCCTCGGTCTGGACGTGGTAGACCCGGTTCCCGTGGCGGACGTCGGTGTTGTAGCCGGTGATCATCGCGGGCCCTCTAGTCCTGGTGCGTCACTTCTGCAGTTTCGACGCGAGGTCCGGCATGACCTCCCAGGCCACCTCGCGGAGCACCTGCTCGCCGCCCTGGGAGAGCAGCGCCTTCAGCAGCGCCTGGCGGGCGCCGGGATCGGCCAGGATCGCCTGGACGAGGGCGTTCGCCTCAGGCGCGACGCCCATCGGGGCCGCGGCGGCCGCCGGCGCCGCAGGGGCGGTGGAGGCCGGAGCCGGCTCGGGGACCGGGGCCATGGCCCAGGTGGCCGGCACCGGCAGCGCCTCGGGCTCGATGCCGTGCAGCGTCTCCAGCTCCATCCCGGTCTCCACCGGCAGGGCGGGCAGGGAAGGCGCCGGCGCGGACGGAAGGGGGGCGGACGGCAGGGGCTCCAGGGTCGCCAGCATCTCGTGGGAGAGAGGTTCGTCCAGGTTCAGCGACGGGATCGCGGGCAGCTCGGGCTCGGATTCGAGGGCGGGGACTCCCCCTGCGGCGGGCCGGTCCAGCGCGACGCCGTGGAGGGTCTCGAGGTTCAGCTCCTCCAGGTGCAGCTCCGGCTCCGGCAGGTCCGGCGTGGCCGCGGCAGGCTCAGGCCCGAGGATGTCCTCGGCGGTGAGCACCAGCAGGTCGTTCTCGGGCTCCGGGCCCCGGGCCGGCGGTGGCGCGGGGGCGGCCTCGCTCATCCAGTCCTGGAGCTTGGCGCCGGGCACCGTGCCCCGGCCCACCCCCTCCAGGGGGGCCGCCATGTAGGCCTGCAGGCGCTCCTCCAGGTCCCGCAGCTCGATGGGCTTGCGCAGGAAGCCCTGGATGGGGGCCTTCTCCAGCAGCAGGGGGTCCACCGCGTCGAGGACGCCGGCCATGAGGGCGATGGGGAGCTTGGCGGTGATCGGATCCTGGCGCAGCCGGTCCAGGAGGGCCCAGCCGTCCATGCCGCCGGAGCCCAACACCGTATCCAGCAGGGCCACGTCGAACCGCTCGCCGCCCTGGATGCGGCGCAGGGCCTCCTCGCCGCTCTCCACGCACACCAGCTCCACCGAGGTGCCAGTCAGCAGGGACTCGGCGATGCGGTGGATGCTGGGGTTGTCGTCCACGAGCAGGAGACGGGGCATGTGGCGACCTCGGGCCTTGAAGAAGCTGGGCTAACGCTACCAGAAAGAGGCTAGGGATTCAGGATTTTACGGACTCTGCGGCTGCGCGCCAGCTCCGGGAGCTTCACCAGCTGGACCTGGTCCCCGACCCAGACCCAGGCCCGGCCCTGGGCTTCCCGCAGGGCGACCTCGGGGCCGGAGGGCCGCCAGCCGGCCACGGAGCGGCGCAGGGCCTTGGCGCTGAGCCAATCCGGCTTGAAGGCCGCCGCCAGCGCCGCCCGCTGGCGCTCCGGCGCCAGCGGGTCCGGGAAGGGCCGCCACTGGAGCCCCCAGGCGGTGAGGGCGCTGCCTTGGCCCCAGGCCCACGCAGGATCGTAGGCAGGCCACGCGGGCTCGTCCTCGGGAACCGCCGTCCAGGTGACCTCATCCACGGGGCTCCAGGCGCGGACCATGCCCTCGGCAGGCGGCGGCGCGGCGGAGGTGAGGGCCATGCGGAGGGGGGGCTGGGCCGTGAGCAGGCCGGGGCCCACCGCCTCCCGCCGCCAATGGCGGTCCACCAGGCGCCAGCCCGTCCATCCTGCCCTGGCGGCGACCCAGAGCCGGTCCGCCCGGGGCATCCAGAGCCGGTCCCCCTCCTGCCAGGGCAGGGCCAGCTTCGCCCCCGGCAGGTCGCGGCCGTCGTCGCTGAGCTGCTCGGCCTTCACCGGCAGGCCCCTGGGCGGCGGAGGCAGGCCCTTCTCGTCCCAGGCCGCCAGGGTGGGCTCCTGGCTGTCTCCATCCACCGGGATCGCCGACAGCAGCAGATGTCGGTCCACGCCCTCGAAGAACCCCACGAGGACCGCGCGGCCGCCCCAGGAGAAGCGGCTCCAGGGCCCGGCCATGACGGACCAGAGGACGCGCCCCTCGGGGATCTCCAGCAGCTCCGTCTCGTAGCGGCCCGGGCCGGTGGCGAGGGTCACCAGGAGGCGGTCCGGCCTCGCAGGATCCAGGCGGGCGCTGACGAGGGGCGAATCGAAGCGGTAGGTGCGCCATTCCAGGCCCCGCCACAGCACCACCTCGCTGCGCCCCTGGGGACCATTGGCGGCGAAGCCCTGGTCCTGCAGGTAGGGCGAGGCCGGCTCCCAGGGCGCGCCGAATCCGCCGGGGAACGGCCAGGGCTCGGACTGGTCGGGATCCTGGGCGCCCTCGAAGCGGGGCGCCCAGCCGTCCTCCAGGCGGAAGGAGGCCTCCACCGGGAAGCTGTCGAGGCCCAGCACGGCGGCCGGGGCGTCCGCGGCGAACCCCCCGCCGCTGGCGGGCCGGAGCCCCTGCACGATCGCCACCAGCAGAAGCATGCCGGCGATGAACAGGGTGGCGATGAGATACTTGGTCGGGATCACGCGGAGGGCCCGTGGGATGCCCCATCATGACGGAGCGCCGCCCGATGAAGCACCGCAGTCCTGTGGAGACGGAGCTCAAGCTGCGGATCCCCGCCGTGGATCCCTACCGGAGCCTCCTCGAGGCCCTCGGCTTCCGGGAGGCGGTCCCGGCCCAGATCGAGCTCAGCGTCCTCTGGGATCGCGGGGGCGAGCTGCAGGCCGCCGGCTCCGCCCTGCGGGTGCGGCGCTACGCGGGCCGGACGATCCTCACCTGGAAGGGGCCGAAGGTGCCGGATCCCCTGCTGAAGATCCGCCCCGAGCGGGAGACCGAGGTGGAGGACGCGGAGGCCCTGGAGGCCATCCTCTCGGCCCTCGGCTTCGCGCCGACCCTCCGCATGGAGAAGACCCGCGCCCTCTGGGTCCGGGAGGAACTCACGGCCTGCCTGGACGAGACCCCCTTCGGCTGCTTCCTGGAGCTCGAGGGCGACCCCCAGGCCATCAAGGCGGCGGCCGAACACCTTCACCTGGGGGTGGACCGCGTCGAGCGCCGGAGCTACCCGACGCTCTTCCGGGCCCACGGCCTGGGCTGAGTCACTCCGGATCGGTCACCACCAGATCCCGCTCCCGGCCATCCGGCCAGCGGAGCGTGAGGGCCTGGTTGAGCACCACCGGTTCCCGGAAGCCCAACCGGGACGCGAGGGGCACGAGCCGCGCTGGCGGCGCCACCCGCACCGTCACCACCGAGACCTCCGGCAGGGAGGATCCGGCGCTCAGCGACGCTGGTGCCGCGCCCCGGGCCAGGGCCTGGGCCTCGCCGGGGGCCAGCCGGCGCCCGGCATCCCCGGGGAAGGCCGCGACGAGGAGGTAGGCATCCTCCCCCTGGGCCGCGAGATGGACGCGCCAGCGGCCGGCCTCTGGGAAGGGGATGATCAGATGGCGCGTCACGCCCCCCGGCAAGGGACCGGCCTCCCGCGAGGGCACCGGGCGGAGACGGTACCGGCGCCCGGAAGGCGCGTAGACCTCCGCGAGGCGGGGCGCCCGCGCCGTCTCCAGCACCAGATCCAGTCGGGGCTGATCCGCATCCACCGGGAAATCGAAGGTGGCCACGCCCTGCGCCGTGGCGCCGCCGCGGTAGAGGTGGTCCAGGGCGGGCGCTTCGGGTTCCGCCGGAGCCAGGGCCGGCGAGGGCATGGCGAAGGCGACGGTGGGCTGGGCGAGGTTCGCCGCCAGGTAGGGCCACGCGTAGGCCCCCTGGTGCACTTCGTCGTGGTTCAGGTAGCGGGTGAAGAGCCGCCCGCGCTGGGTGGGCAGCTCGGAGGAGTCCAGCGGCACGACGCCGTCGCTGGTGCGGCCGATGGCGATCCCGCCGAACCAGTAGGCGCTGAAGAGCGGCCCGGCCTTGGTGCCGCCGGCGGTGAAGGTCGGCAGGGCCGCGGCCTCGGGGCGCGCGTCCGTCTGGGCGCGGAAGCTCGCCATGTAGCCGGTCTGGAGCACCCGGTTGCCCTCGTTGCGCTGGCCGATGAGGGAGGCCAGCCAGCCCGCCCAGGCGCTCCAGGCCAGGTCCGCCAGCGGCGTGCCGTGGTGGGGCGAGCTGAGGGTGATGAGCCGGTCGACCTTGGCGCCGGTGCCGAAGTAGACCGTCGCGGTCTGGGCGTCCACGCCGCCCTTGCTGTGGCAGACCAGATCCACCACGGAACCGGGGAAGTGGCTGTGCACCTGGTCCACGGCGGTGTCGATGAGGGGCGCGTTCGTCCACATGGACTGGTCCGGATGGACGTCCAGGAAGGCCGTGCGGTAGCCCGCGGCGGTGGCGAGCGCCTCCATGGCGTTGGATCCGCTCCAGGTGGTGGCGTCGCTGGCCCAGCCGTGGATGAAGAGGAGCACCGGTTTCCCCTCCGAGCCGGGCGGCACCGCGCCGTAGCGCAGGGACCCTGGGGCTCCGGCGGCGAGGAAGGTCGTGGCAAGGCAGAGCGCGGCGAGCGCTCCGGTGGCGCGGGGCATGGGGCCTCCAGGCAGGCAGCGTCCAGGGACGCGCGGGGCGCGGCGAGGACGGGCATCGGGGGAGTGGGGTGACCCTTCGAAGGTGGCGGCTACCCGAGGTAGGACAAGGGCCTGGGATGTGAAGTGTTGTGAAGGCGAGGTGACCGCGGCGCGAAGGCGGTCACGCGGAAGTCCATCCGAAGTGCCGCGGGCAGCACCGGGCGGTCATGGGCCGTTCACAGGCGGAGCCGACCTTGGTGGCCAGGAGGTGCGCCATGCAGCCCCTGCCCCAGACTCCCGAAGGCTCCCGCTACACCGTCCGTCCGCTCCAGAGCGCCGACTTCCGCCACCTGCGGCGGTTGGAGGCCGAGATCTGGGGCGAGGACGCCACCGGCGAGCTCTGCGCCTACTACCTGCGGCTCTGCACCGAGATCTTCCCGGACTGGTGCTTCCTCGCCTTCGACGGCGACCGCCCCGTCGGCTACGCCCTGACCTTCGCCAACGGCAAGGTGGCCTACTGCGCCACCCTCGCCGTGCATCCCGACTACCAGAAGACCCGCGTCAACTACCTGCTCATCCGCGAGACCGTGAAGAAGCTCCTCGCGGAGGACATGGACCAGTGCCGCTTCCTGGTGGAGCCCGGCAACGATGACGCCCGCAGTGTCCACCACGCCCTCGGCGCTCGGGTGGTGCAGGAGGTCCAGGACTTCTACCAGCCCGGCGACACGCGGCTCTGGTCCATCATCGACCGCTCCGACCTGGACCGGGTGCGCGACCGCTACACGCGCCTCAAGCTCGTCTCGTGATCGCGGCGCTCCGCGGCGCGCGGCTCGTCGGCGCCACCGGCGCGGCCCTGCCCCGGCTGGCAGCCGCCCGGGGCTCCGCCTGGGGCGCGGACCGCGCCCTGCACCGCTTCTCGCGCCGGGCGCTGAAGGCGCTGCCCATCCGGCTCGACTGGATCGGCGAGGCGGATCTCGATGCCCCCCTCTGGATCGCCAACCACCTGAGCTGGACCGATCCGATCGTGCTGCTCTCCCTGCGGCCCATGGGCATCCTCGCCAAGGCGGAGGCCGCGGGCTATCCGCTGCTGGGCCCCTGGCTGAAGCGGGCGGGGCTGCGCTTCGTGGACCGGGATGACGCCACCAGCCGCGGCGCCGCCGTGGGCGCCCTCACGCGGGACCTGCAGGCCGGGCGCCCCATGCTGATCTTCCCCGAGGGCACCACGACCACCGGCGCCCTCGCCCCGATGCGGCCCGGCGGCCTCCTCGCCGCCCATCGCCTGGGCCTGCGCATCCAGCCCTTCCGGCTCAGCACGCCGGACCTGCACTACACCTGGACCGGCGACGAGTCCCTCCTGCCCCACCTGAGGACCCTGCTCCGCCGCCCCGCCCGCCTGCGGGTGGAGGCCAAAGCGCCCCTCCACCCCGCCGCCTTCCCCGACCCCGCGGACTGGCTCGCGGCGCTGCACGCTTCCCTGACGGATCCCGCATGACCGACCTGACGATGCTCCCCCCGGCCGCCGACCTCTCGCTGCTCGAGGGCCTCCGCACGGGCCTCACGACCTTCCTGGG